>JBKJSM010000043.1:0-4248 GCA_046594445.1 Gaiellaceae bacterium
CTTCGCGTAGGCGAGCACGTGCTCGCCGTGCGTGTCGAAAAAACGGACGTTCTCGAACCGCTGCAGCGCAGGCTCGGCGCGGCGGATCTCGTTCAACCGCTTCACGAGCGGGAGCAGGGGGCCGTCAAGTTGCCGCTTCTTCACCTCGTACTTCTCCGAGTCGAGGTACTCCTCGCTCCCCTTCGCCACCGGCACGTTCTCGCCGTGCTCGTACCCGGAGTAGATGCCGTACGACGGCGACAGCGTCGCCGCGAGGACGAGCCGCGCCTGGAAGGCGGGCAGGCCGCCCTCCTGCAGATATTCGTGGAGAATGTCCTGCGTGTTGACGAAGAAGTTCGGACGGTAAAAAGCCGACCACCCGAGCAGGAGCTCCACGAACTCCCGCAACTCGACCTTGGTGTTCTTCCAGGTGAAATAGGTGTAGGACTGGCCGAAGCCGACCTTCGCGAGCGTAGTCATCATGGCCGGTCTCGTAAACGCCTCGCTCAGGAACACCACCTCCGGATCGCGCGACCGGATATCGGCGATCAGCCATGCCCAGAACGGCACAGGCTTCGTATGCGGGTTGTCGACGCGGAAGACCTTGACGCCTCGGTCGACCCACGTCTGGATGACATCTCGCAGCGCCTTCCAGAGCCCCTGCCAGTCCTCCGAGTCGAAGTTGACGTTGTAGATGTCCTGATACTTCTTGGGCGGGTTCTCCGCGTACTTGAGCGTGCCGTCGGGTCGCCGGTAGAACCACTCGGGGTGCTCGGTGAGCCAGGGATGGTCGGGCGAAGCCTGGATCGCGAAGTCGAGGCAGATCTCGCAGCCGACCTCGCGTCCCCGAGCGGCCATGCTCTCGAACTCCTTCAGCGTCCCGAGGCCGGGATGGATCGCGTCGTGCCCGCCTGCCGGCCCGCCGATCGCCCAGGGACTTCCTGGATCGCCTTCGTTCGCAACGAGCGCGTTGTTCTTTCCCTTCCGATTCGTCGTCCCGATCGGGTGGACAGGCGGCAGGTAGAGCACGTCGAAGCCGAGCTCCGCGAGCTGCGGCAGCGCCTTCTCGACGCCTTCGAAGCCGCCCCAGGATCGCGGGAAGAGCTCGTACCAGGCGCCGAAGCGCGCGCGGACGCGCTCGACGTCGACGTCGAGCGGCGTCTCGAGCGACGTCTTTCCGTAGCGGTCCCCAGCGCCGAGCGCCGGCGCTGACTCGCGCCAGCTCGCGAGGTCGCCCGCCCCGAAGAGCACCTCGGCCTCGGCGGTCTCGCCGGCGAGCTCGACCTGCCCGGCGGCGACCTTGCGGTCGAGCTCGTCGAGCATCGTCGCGTAGCGGTCGACCCAGGCTTCGATCGTGAACTGCCACGTCCCGAGCTCGGTGACCTGGAAGCCTCCCTGCCAGTGGTCGTTGCCGCGCGGCTCGAGCGGGCTTTCGACCCACTTGCGGCTCCCGGGCGAGCGGTAGCGAACCGCCGCGCGCAGGACGTCGTGACCATCCTTGAAGATCGTCGCGGAGACGGCAACGGCATCGCCCAGCGTCGCCTTGACGGGATAGCGTCCACAGTCGACCTGAGGGCGCACGTCCTGGATCTGGATTCGGGGCGGTGGTTGCTTGGGCGGAGTTGAGGGCACGGTTCCGAGACTTTCGGCGAAAGGCGTTCGGTAAACAGGCAATGGAGCTTCAACGATCGAGCGGAATCGTGCTGCACCCCACCTCGTTGCCGGGCGGCCGGCTCGGCGAGGAGGCGTTCGCCTTCGTGGACTGGCTCGAGGCGGCGGGCCAGAGCTGGTGGCAGGTGCTGCCGCTCGGCCCTCCGGACGAGGTCGGCTCACCGTATGCGTCGTCGTCGGCCTTCGCGGCGTGGGACGGGTTCCTGGCCGATCCCGACGCGCCGGTGACGGCCGGCGAGCTGGCCCGCTTCGAGGCCGCGAACTCGTACTGGATCGGTGACTGGAAGCGGGCCGGGGGCAGCGTCGCCGACCAGGTCCGCTTCGACCGGGAGTGGTCGGCGTTGCGCGACTACGCGCGCGACCGCGGCATCCGGCTGATCGGCGACGTCCCCATCTACGTCGCCCAGGGGAGCGTCGACCACCTCGCGCATCCCGAGCTCTTCCTCACCGGGGTCGTCGCCGGAGCGCCGCCGGACAAGCTGAACCCGCTCGGCCAGCACTGGGGCAATCCGATCTTCGACTGGACGGCCGTCGCGGCTCAGGACTACCGCTGGTGGGTCGAGCGGTTGCGCCGGACCTTCGCGCTCGTCGACCTGACGCGAATCGACCACTTCCGCGGCTTCGCGGCGTACTGGGCGATCCCCGAGGGCGAGTCGGATGCGCGCGCGGGCCGCTGGCGTCCCGGTCCCGGCGACGGGCCGTTCCGCGCAGCGGAGGCCGAGCTCGGGCCGCTGCCCGTGCTCGCCGAGGACCTGGGCTCGATCACGCCCGACGTCGTCGAGCTCCGCGACGCGCTCGGCTTCCCGGGCATGGTCGTCCTGCTCTGGGCCTTCCAACCCCCGCCGGAGAATCCCCACCGATTCGAGAACCACCGCGAGCGGCTGGCGATCTACACGACGACCCACGACACCGACACGCTGCGCGGGCACCTGCCGGCGCGCGAGCCCTGGGAGCTGATCGAGCTCGCGCTCTCCTCGCGTGCCGCCCTGGCGATGATCCCCGCGCAGGACGTGCTCGGCCTCGGCAGCGAGGCGCGGATGAACACCCCGGGGGAACCGCACGGGAACTGGCGCTGGCGACTCGAGCCCGGCGAGCTGACACCCGCCCACGCAAAGCGTCTGCGCGCGGTCGCGAGGGCTGCGAATCGGGTCTAGTCTGTCGCGATGGACGCCCGGCAAAAGAGGCTCGCGCAGAACGAGGCGCTCTTCCGCGAGGTGAACGAGCGCGTTCGCGCGATCGCAGCCGTCCACGGCGACGACAACCACGTCTACGAGTTCTACTGCGAGTGCTCGAACGCCGATTGCACCTTCCAGCTCCGGGCGACGCTCGCCGAGTACGAAGGCGTGCGCGCGCACCCGACACGATTCCTGATCGCCGTCAATCATTCGATGCCGGAGACCGAGAACGTCGTCGAGGAGAATGAGCACTGGTGGGTGGTCGAGAAGCAGGGCGAGCCGGGCGAGCTCGTCGAGGAGCTCGACCCGCGCAGCTAGGCCGATTCGATCGGCAGCCCGCTCGCGAACGCCCGCCGGCCGCCGCGCCCGTAGCTCACGTCGACAACGTCGTTCTGGCGATACGTGCCGGCGACGCCGAAGAGGATCGACGCCCAGCGCCAGAAGCCGAGCCGCCCCTCCTGCTTGAGCTCGCGCGCGAACGCGAGCGTGCGGCCGACAATCCGGTAGTCGAACCCCTCTACCTGCGCGACGCCGTTCACGTAGACCTCGAACGGCGGCTCCGCACCGGGCGGGAGCTGGACGTTGGTTCCGGTGCGCACCGCCTGGGTCACGCTCATAGAATGGCAGTCCGTGCGCCGGTCTCTCGCAGTTGTCTTCGTGTGTGCGCTTGCGCTCTCGGGTGCCGCGCTGGCAGGCAACGGGGGGCTCGCCCCGGTGGAGCCGGCCTCACCGAACGCGGAGGGAATCAACGAAAGCTACGCCTGGGTATCGATTTTCACCGGCGCGATCTTCCTGATCGTCCAGGGCGCCCTGATCTGGTTCATCATCCGCTACCGCCGCCGCAACCGGGCCCGCAGCGAGGACGGCGCGCAGATTCACGGCAACACGAACCTCGAGCTCGCCTGGACGATCGCGCCCGTGCTGATCCTCGTCGTGATCGGCTCTTTCGTCTTCTACAAGCTGCCCGGAATCCAGAACGTGCCCGCGGGTGAGCGGGTCGAGGTGAAAGTGGAGGGTTACCGCTACTACTGGAACTACACGTACCCGAACGGGGTGATCGCGGTCGACCGGCTGCGCGCGCCCGTCGGCGAGACGACGCGACTCGAGATCTCCGCTCCCGACTTCGAGGTGATCCACTCCTGGTGGATCCCTGCCCTCGGCGGCAAGTTCGACGCGATCCCGGGCGTGACGAACGAGACGTGGTTCAACGCGGAGGCACCGGGGGTCTACCGCGGCCAGTGCGCTGAGTTCTGCGGGATCCAGCACGCGAAGATGAAGGCCGAAGTAGTGGCGCTGCCGCGGGCCGAGTTTGAGGCGTGGCTCGACGCAGAGGCGAAAGCGCAGGAGGCGGGAACGTCCGGGCTCGGCGAGGCGACGTACGCCGGCGCGTGCGCCAAGTGTCACGGGCTCGCGGGCGAGGGCG
>JBKJSM010000047.1:0-9999 GCA_046594445.1 Gaiellaceae bacterium
GCGAGGGCGGTCGTCGAGAGGAGTCCGCTCGAGCGGCCGACCGGGCCACCGCTGGTGGCGGTCAGGTTGACGCGGAGGCGGCTCGGTGCGCGCAGCCACGAGGCGGGCAGCAGCACGGGGACGCCGCGCTGCTCGAGCTGCGGCATCGTCCCGCGGAGGAACCCGTTCACCTCGTCCGGAGCGAGCGTCGCCTCGGTGGGGGCGACCGCGTCGAAGGCGAGCCCGTGCTCGGCCAGCAGCGGCTCGATCTCGGCCAGCCGGCGAGCGAGGTCGCGGTGTGGGTCGCTCGAGCGCAGGAACCCGAAGACGCCGCCGCCGCCGTCCTGCAGGAGCGAGGCGGGCAGCGTCAAGGTCGGGTCGTCCTCCGCCTGGAGCATCAGCTCGACGACGAGGGACGGCTCCTCGTCCGACACGCGCTCGTCGAGCCGGAGGCCGAGCTTCCAGCCCGCCGCCGAGCGCCGCCCGAGCCCTTCGCCGAGCCAGCGGGAGAGCTTTCGGTTCAGCGGCGCCAGGCCTGCGTGGCGAGGGAGCTCGGGATCGCTCGCGGTCAGCCCGTCGAGGAAGAGGTCGAGTGCGGCGGGTCGGCCGCGGCCGAGCTGGCTGCCGAGGCGGACCCCGTCGGCACGTAGGCGGTCGCGTGCGATCTGGTCGACGAGGACGGGGTAGAGGTCGCGGACGGTCGCGTCGGGGTTGCCGTCGAACGCCTCCGCAGCGGCCGCCGGCAGCGCCGCCGCGAGCTCGTCGAGGGACGCCTGCACGCTCTCGTCGAGCGTCGCGCCCCAGAACGCGAACCACGTCCCCTCGCCGCTCTCGAGGTAGGGATGGACGAGCCCCTCGGCGACCGAGCGCTGCGCCAGTGCGACGACCGCCAGGAGCACCTGGGTGCTGCCGCCCGCGTCCGCCGGCGGAGCCCCCGCGAACTGCACGAGCTCGCGGGCGTCGAGACTCCGCGCAGCCGAGAGCGTCCCGTCGGGATCGCGGGTGAAGAGGGACGCGGTGGCGTCCTGCTGCCAGACCAGTTCGAGCACGACCTATCAAGATAGGCGTAATCGGGGACGCTCGGCGTCCCCCAAGAGGACGACGCGTACGCTGAGAGCGATGAGCGCGTCGATCGGGAGCCGTCTGCCCGCGTGGCTGCGGGATCGCCGCGTCTCCACCGCGCTCCAACTGGTGGCGCTCGCGGTTCTGCTCGGCGCGCTCGCGTGGGCGCTGGGCGACGTGTGGGCGGACGCCTGGCCCCGCCTGCGGCACGCCGATCCCGGCGACGTGGCGATCTCGGTGGCGCTCGTCGCCGCGTACTACCTCCTCTTCGTGCTCGGCTGGCTGCGGATCCTCGCCGTCTACGGGATCCGGGTCTCGTACTCCGTCGCGCTCCAGGCCGAGATGCTCTCGATGCTCGCGAAATACGTCCCGGGCGGGGTCTGGACGCCAGCGGCGAGGGTCGTCGCGCTGCGGCGCTTCGGCGTCCACGAGACGCCCGTCGTGCTCGCGTCGATCCTGCTCGAGGCGGGGCTCTCGGCAGTCGCGGGCGTCGGCGTCTTCCTCGTCGGGCTGGCGATCATCGGTGGGGCCGACGTCCCATTGCTGCCGCTCGGCGCCTTTGGCGTGCTCGTCGCGTTCCTGCTCTATCCGCCCGTGTTCGCTGCGGTCGCAGGACGGCTCCTGCGCCCGTTCGGGGCGCACGAGGTGACGCCGCTCCCCGCCCGCGACGCGCTCTCGCTGGTCGCCTTCTACGCGCTCACCTGGCCGCTCGGAGGCGCCGCCCTCTTCTTCATGCTCCGCGCCGTCGGCGGCGACCCGGCGGTCTCCTCGATTCCCTTTCTCGGCGGCGCCAGCGCGGTCGGCGCGATCGTCGCCGTGCTCGTCATCTTCGCCCCCTCGGGCCTCGGCGTCCGCGAAGGGTCGGTGTACGGCCTGCTGCTCGCGGTCGCCGCTGAGGGCGCGGCGCTCGGCGCCGTCGTCCTGAACCGGCTCGTGATCACGATCGTCGAGGCCGCGCTCCTGGTCGTCGGCCTGCTCCTGCTCCGTGGCCGCCGAGCCGAGGTGGAGAGCCCGGAGCCGGTGCCGCAGAGCAACTGAGGCTCGCTATGCTCCCGCCGCGATTACGCCTGACCATGAGCTAACCGAGGTCCTTGCCGAGCTCCGGGAAGCCGAGGCGCGGCAGCGGGCGCTCCTGTCCGTCCTGCCCGATCTGATGTTCCGGCTGCGCCGCGACGGCACCTACCTCGAGTTCGCGGGTGATCTGACGCGGCTCGCGACCCGGCCGGACGACCTGCTCGGCGCCAACATGTTCGAGATCCTCCCGGCCGACGTCTCCGGAGCGCTGATGGGATGCGTCGAGCGCGCCCTCGGTTCGGGGCGGCTGCAGACCGTCGAGTACCGCTTGCGTACTTTCGGCGGCGAGGTCTGCGACTTCGAGGCGCGGGTCGTGCGCGCGGGCGAGGACGAGGTCGTCACGATCGTCCGCGACGTCACGGAGCTGAAGGTGGCCGAGCGCGAGCGCCGAGAGTCGAGAGCCCGCGTCGTGGCGGCCGAGGAGGCGGAACGCCTGCGCCTCGAGCGGAACCTGCACGACGGCGCCCAGCAGCGCCTCGTCACCGCGAACGTCAACCTGCACCTGACCGACCGCGACCTCGAGCGCGATCCCGTCGCCGCGCGAGGCTTCCTCGCGACGGCGCAGTCGGAGCTCACGGCCGGGCTGGCCGAGATCCGCCAGCTCTCCCAGGGCCTGCACCCGCACGCGCTCGCGATCGACGGCCTGGGCGCCGCCGTTCGTGCGCTCGTCGAGAACGCGTTCGTGCCCGTCGAGATCGAGGAGCTTCCGGCCGAGCGGCTGCCGGAGTCCGTCGAGGTCGTGGCGTACTACGTGATTGCCGAGTCTCTCTCCAACGCCGCCAAGCACTCCCGGGCGAGCCGGATCGTCGTCGCGGCCCGGTTGCACGGCGACGAGCTCCACGCGGAGATCGCGGACGACGGCGTCGGCGGCGCGGACGAGACGACTGGCAGCGGACTGCGCGGCCTGGCCGCCCGGGTGGCGGCGGTCGGAGGGCGGTTCGAGGTGACGAGCCGCGCCGGCGAGGGCACGTGCGTGAAGGCCATGATTCCGGTCGAACCCCGCTTGCAAACTGGATTTGTGCCCGATCCGACGTAGGCGCGGTTGCGCCACTATTGCGCTGGCGTTAAGCCCCTAACTCCTGCGCGGCTCCGGCGTTCTAGAGAGTATGGAGCTGGAGTACACGCGTGTCCTTTAGCTGGGTCGACCCGCATTTCACGACGCTCTTCGCCCAGCGCGAGGAGGAGCGCATCGCGGATAGGCTCACTCGCCGCCTCCGCGAGCGGGCGGCCTTCACGGACTACTTCGAGCCGCTTCCGTGTCGCGAGCCGAGCTGGATCGAGCAGGAGATGGAGCTGCGCGGCCGACTCCGACTCATCTGAGTTTTCTGATCTGACAACGAATTCCGTGCCCGCCGAGGGCGGTCGTACAATGACCCCTCCGTGAGCGCCGACTTCGTCCATCTGCACGTCCACAGCGAGTACTCGATCCTCGACGGGGCGTGCCGGATCCCCGCGCTCGCCGCCCGTGCGGCCGAGCTCGAGATGCCCGCCGTTGCGCTCACCGACCACGGCTCGCTCGCCGGCTCGGTCGACCTCTACAAAGAGGCGGCGAAGCAAGGAGTCAAGCCGATCGTCGGCTGCGAGGTCTACGTCGCCGAAGACCGTCACGCGCGCACGCGCGGCTACGCGCACCTGACCCTGCTGGCCGAATCGAACGAGGGGTACGCGAACCTGATCAAGCTCTCCTCGCTCGGCTACCTCGAGGGCTACTACACGAAGCCCCGCGTCGACTGGGAGCTGCTCGAGACCTACTCGAGCGGCTTGATCGCGCTCTCGGGCTGCCTCTCCGGCCGCGTCTGCAAGGCGCTGGAGGAGAGCCGTCCCGACGACGCGCGCAAGGATCTCGACCGCCTCGCGCAGGTCTTCGGCCGCGAGAACACCTACGTCGAGCTTCAGAACGCGGGCCTGGAGGTGCAGCAGCGCGTCAACCCGGAGCTCGTCAAGCTGGCCGCCGAGGCGAAGCTGCCGCTCGTCGCCACCGGCGACGTCCACTACCTGACGGCGGGCGACGCCTACTCCCACGAGGCGCTCCTGTGCATCCAGTCGGGCGACTCGCTCAAGAACCCGAACCACTGGCACTTCGATACGAACGAGTTCTACTTCAAGACCCCGGCGGAGATGGCGCTCGACTTCCCCGGCCACGAGGACGCGATGCGGCGCACGCTCGAGGTCGCCGAGCGTTGCTCGATCGAGATCGAGCTCGGCAACATCCACCTGCCGAAGTTCCCGACGCCCGAAGGCCGCGACGCGTTCGAGTACCTCGTGGAGCTGTGCGAGCGCGGGCTCGAGCGTCGGTACGACAAGGTGACCCCCGAGCTGCGCGAGCGGCTCCAGTTCGAGCTGAAGACGATCAAGGAGATGGGCTTCGCCGACTACTTCCTGATCGTCTGGGACTTCATCCACTTCGCAAAGACGAACGGGATCGGCGTCGGCCCGGGCCGCGGCTCGGCCGCCGGCTCGATCGCGGCGTACTCGCTCGAGATCACCGACATCGACCCGATCCGCTACGACCTGCTCTTCGAGCGCTTCCTCAACCCGGGCCGCAAGGAGATGCCCGACATCGACATCGACTTCGCAGTCGACGGCCGCGAGCGGGTGATCAACTACGTCTCGGAGAAGTACGGCCGCGATCGCGTCGCCCAGATCATCACCTTCGGGACGATGGCCGCGCGCGCCGCCGTCCGCGACGCCGGCCGCGTGCTCGAGATTCCCTACGGCGTCGTCGACAAGATCGCGAAGCTGATCCCGGAAGGCCCCGGCCAGACGCTCGCCGACTGCCTCAAGCCGGGCTCCGACTTGAAGAACGCCTACGACACCGAGCCGGCCGCCAAGGAGATCCTCGACCTCGCCAGGCCGCTCGAAGGGCTGATCCGCCAGGACTCGATCCACGCCGCGGGCGTCGTGATCGGCGCGCAGCCGCTGATCGAGGTCGTGCCGCTGCAACAGAAGGGCTCCGACCAGGAGGTTGTTACTCAGTTCTCGATGAACACCGTCTCGGCGCTCGGCCTGCTGAAGATGGACTTCCTCGGCCTGCGCAACCTGGACGTGATCGACAAGGCGGTCGAGCTGATCGGCGGCATCGACATGACGACGATCCCGCTCGACGACAAGAAGACCTACGCGATGCTCGCCCGCGGCGAGGCGACGGGCGTCTTCCAGTTCGAGTCGTCCGGAATGCGCGAGGCGCTGCGGCTGGTGAAGCCGACCGTGTTCGAGGACCTGATCGCGCTCGTGGCGCTCTACCGCCCCGGCCCGATGCAGTACATCCCGAACTACGCGAAGCGGAAAGCGGGGACGGAGCAGGTCACGTACATCGACCCGCGGCTGAAGGAGATCACCGGCAACTCGTACGGGATCGCGATCTACCAGGAGCAGTCGATGGAGATCGCGAAGCGGATCGGCGGCTTCAGCCCTGCCGAGGCAGACGATCTCCGCAAGGCGATCGGCAAGAAGATCCACGCGCTGATGGCCTCGCTGAAGGACAAGTTCATCACCGGCTGCGTCGGCAACCAGACCTCCGAGCAGGTGGCGCGGCAGCTCTGGGACGACATCGAGAAGTCACAGGACTACTCGTTCAACAAGGCGCATGCGGCCTGCTACGCGCTGATCGCCTACCGCACCGCTTGGCTGCGCTCGAACCATCCGTGCGAGTACATGGCGGCGCTGATCTCCTCGGTGATGAACACCAAAGACCGCGTTCCCGTCTACGTCAACGCCTGCCACGAGCTCGGGATCGACGTGCTGCCGCCGGACGTCAACTCCTCGCAGCACGACTTCGCTGTCGTCGAGGGGAAGATCCGCTTCGGGCTGAACGCGGTCAAGAGCGTCGGCGACTCGGCCGCGCGCACGATCATCCGGGCGCGGGAGGAGGGAGGCGCGTTCGAGTCGATCTGGGACTTCACCGAGCGCGTCGACCCGCAGGTCGTCAACAAGCGCTCGCTCGAGGCGCTGGTGAAGTGCGGCGCGCTCGACTCGACCGGCGCCTCGCGCCTCGGGATGCTCGCCTGCCTCGAGCAGGCGCTCGCGTGGGGCCAGACCCACGCCGCCGACCGGCTCGCCGGACAGGCGTCGATCTTCGACATGGCGGACGGCGAAGCCGAGGAGCCCAGCGCGAAGCACCACCCGGCGATCCCGGGCGGCGAGTTCGAGAAGCCGGAGCTCTTGAAGCTGGAGAAGGAGACGCTCGGCCTCTACGTCTCCGAGCATCCGCTGCATGCGGTGCGCGAGCAGTTGCGGCGCAAGACCGACTGCACGCTCTCTGAGCTCGAGCGGCGCCGCGACGGCGAGGTCGTCACGGTCGGCGGGATCGTCGCCGCGGTGAAGCAGATGACGACGAAGCGCGGCGAGCCGATGGTCTTCCTCTCGCTCGACGACCCGACCGGCGGCGGCGAGGTCGTCGTCTTCAACTCCTCCTACGCGCAGGCCCGCGAGCTGTGCGTCGCCGACAAGATCCTCGTGATCAAGGGGCGCATCGACCACAAGCAGCAGGGCGAGACGAAGCTGATCGCGCTCGAGGTGACTGCGTTCGAGGCCGTGGCCGAGCGGACGGAGATCCGCTTCAGGCTTGACGCCCGCGAGGCGCGCGCCGGCATCCTCCGCGAGCTCGCCGAGCTGGTGAGGGGCTACCCGGGCGAGTCGCCGGTCTACGTCGCGATGGAGACGTCGCTCGGGCCGAAGACCTACGCGCTCGGCCCCAAGTACCGGGTCGCGATCGACACGGACTTCCTCACCGAGGCGCGCACGCTCCTCGGCGCCGACGCGATCGTCTAGGAGTAGCTACGCCACGTCGTCGGGCTCGCCGTCGGAGTACTCGAGCGACTCGATCCGCCCGATCACGCCGAGGCCGCGCCAGAAGCCAGGCGGTATGGAACTCGAGCCTAGCCACTGGTGTATGACAGGCGAGTGGTGAGCCGACCACCGACAGAGGACGAGCTCGTCGGGCGCGCACGTGGTGGCGACGCCGCCGCATTCGCCGCGCTCGTCCGCGACCACGAGGAGATCGCCTTCCGCACCGCATACCTGATCGCCCGCAACGCCGCCGACGCCGAGGACGCCGCCCAGGCGGGGCTGGCGAAGGCCTGGCGCGCTTTGCACCGCTTCCGCCGCGGCGCGCCCTTCCGCCCCTGGCTGCTTGCGATCGTCGCCAACGAGGCGCGCAACCGCCGCCGCGCCGAAGGCCGGCGCCAGGGGCTCGCCGCGCGGGCGGTACACGAGCTTCCCTCGGGGGACGCGGCTCCGTCTCCCGAGGGGAGGGCTCTCGCCGGCGAGCAGCGGGCCGAGCTCCTCGCTGCCCTCGAGCGTCTGAGCGAGGACGACCGGACCGTGCTCTCCTGTCGCTACCTGCTCGAGCTCGGCGAGGACGAGACGGCCGAGGTGCTCTCGCTCCGGCGCGGCACCGTCAAGTCGCGCACGTCCCGAGCGCTCGGGCGCCTGCGCGCGGAGCTGGGGGAGCAGGGATGACCAAGCTCGAGCGGCGCCTCGTCTCGCTCGGCCGGGAGCTCGACTACCCGTCGACGCCTGCCTTCGACCGAGCCTTCGACCGAGCCTTCGACCGGCGGCCCGCCCGTGCCGCGCGCCTGCGTCCGCTCGCGCTCGGCTTCGCGGTACTCGCCGCTGTGCTCGCGGGCGTGCTCGCACTCTCCCCGGGCGCGCGCAGCGCATTCCTCGAGATCTTCCAGCTCCGTGGCGCCACCGTCGAGCGCGTCGAGACGTTGCCGCAGGTCGTGGCGCAGCGGCTCGACTTCGGCGAGCGCGTCTCCCGCGAGGAGGCAGAGCGGCGCGTCGGTTTCGAGCTCCTCGACCTCGGCGAGCCGGACGGCATCTACGTTCGGGACGACCGGCTCGCGTCGTTCGTCTACGGCAACTCGAAGCGGCCGAGGCTCGTGCTCTCGCAGTTGCGCGGCTCGGTCTACGAGGGATTCGTCAAGAAGACCGGCGCAAGCGGCACGCGCGTCGAGGAGGTGCGCGTGGCCGGACAGCAGGGCATCTTCATTTCGGGCGATGCGCACTTCGTCATGTTCCGGGACGAGACGGGCGCGATCACGGACGAGCGCACCTACCTGGCCGGCACGGTGCTGCTCTGGAATCGAGGGCCGCTGCTGATCCGTCTCGAGGGCGACCTAACCCGGGCGGAGGCGCTCGAGCTGGCCGCGTCGATCGAGTAGGGAACCGCTGTCGCAGTTGCGGTGTACGACGGTCGTAAACGAATGGAGGTCGCATGAAGAAGCTCTTCGTCCTCGTCGCCGCGGTCGTCGCTGCGTTCGCGCTGGCCGGCGTCGCTCAGGCGGGCTGCATGGCTACGGTCGGGCTCAGCTCGATGCCGAAGCCGGGGCTGCAGGCCGGCAAGCCCTGGGTCGTCACGATCCGCGTCCTCCAGCACGGCCGCACGCCGATGCCGGACGCCAGGCCGGAAGTCCGCATCCGCAACGCCGCGGGCAAGCTGTTCACGTTCAAGGCGAAGCCGACGCCAACGGTCGGCTCGTACCGCGCACGGGTCGTCTTCGCGAAGGCAGGCCGCTACTCGCTCGGCGTCTACGACGGCTTCCCCGTCGCCGAGTGCGCGCGCGTCCACACCTTCAAGTCGGTCCTGATCGTCGCCGTCTGACGGCGCAGCGAGGGCCGGCCCCGAGCGGCCGCCCCTCGCGCCGGCTTGGTCCGGCGCCCTTGCAAAACCCTTACGCAGGCTTCATCCCAATCACCCTTAAAGGGGGCAACCACTTTGCTCCAATGGACGAAGTAACGGGTATAACAACTGGAGGAAACGATGGCTGCGGCAGAACTCATCCAGACTGAGACCGAGGTGGAGCGCATCGAGCGCTGGCGCGCCGGGGAGCTCGAGCGGGCCGGCTACGAGCCGTCCGCCGCGTCCCTGATCGCCACCCGGGCCGACGTCGACCTGCACTACGCGACCGACCTGCTCCGCGCCGGTTGCTCGCCAGAGCTCGCACTGCAAATCCTGCTCTAGCGCGCTCCGTCTGCGGTTCCCGGCAGAATGCGCTCTGCTGTGTCGCTGCTTGCCTCGATCCCCTCGCCCTCGTCCGGCACGTTCGACATCGGGCCGCTGACAATTCACATGTACGGCCTGATGCTGCTCGCGGGCATCGCAGCCTGCATCTGGATCACCGGCAGGCGCTGGATCGCCCGCGGCGGGGACTGGGATCTGATCTTCCGTGTCGCGGTCTGGGGCGTCGGCGCCGGTATCGTCGGCGCGAGGCTCTACCACCTCGCCACGAGCTGGAGCGAGGTCCCCGACGAGTGGTGGGGGCCCTTCGCCGTCTGGGAGGGCGGCCTCGGGATCTGGGGCGGGATCGCGGGCGGCGTCCTCGTCGGCGGTCTGATTGCGCGTCGGTCGGGGGCGAACGTGCCTGCGCTCCTCGACGCCGCCGCGCCCGGCATCCTCGTCGCCCAGGCGATCGGGCGCGTCGGAAACTGGTGGAATCAGGAGCTCTTCGGCAAGCCCACGGACGCGGCGTGGGGGCTCGAGATCGACTCCGCGCGCCGTCCCGACGACTACGTCTTCGACGAGACCTTCCATCCGACGTTCCTCTACGAGGCGCTCTGGAACCTCGGTGCCGCGGCGCTGCTGCTCCTGCTCGACCGCCGCTTCCGCTTCCGCCCGCCGGCGCTCTTCGCGCTCTACATCGCGCTGTACACCGCCTTCCGCGCCTACCTCGAGACGCTCCGCATCGACCCGTCGGAGGAGATCTTCGGGCTGCGCGTGAACATGATCGTCTCGCTCGTCCTCTTCGTGCTTTCGAGCACGTTCTTCGTCTGGTGGCAGCTGATCCGGCCCCGCCGCAACCGCCCCAAGCGCGGCCCGAAGCCGGAGAAGCCGAAGACGATGGCCGTCCCGCGGGGCCGCGTCCGACCCTGACAGTAGTTTGG
>JBKJSM010000076.1:0-12865 GCA_046594445.1 Gaiellaceae bacterium
CGAGAGCGTTCGCGAGCGCCTCGACGGTCGAGAGAAAGGTGCGCTCGAGGCTTTCGAAGCTGGAGGCGCTCGCGATCGCGAGCTTCGCCTGATGGGCGAGCCCGCCGAGCAGCTCGAGCTCGCGCTCGCCGAAAGAGACGCCCGGCGGGGAGGCGACCGCGATCGCGCCCCAGCGCCCCTCGATCGTGAACGGGGAGACGACGTAGGTTCCCGACCCGCCCGACGGCACGTCGCTGAACGCGACGTACTCCTCGGGCGCGAGCTCGAACGGGCTGGTGCGCTTGGCGTAGGGCTCGACAGCATCGACCGGGAAGCGGCGCCCGACCACGCGGCCGTCGTCCTCGTAGCCGATCGAGGCCTGACCGACCAAGTCCCCATGAAGGGACTCCTGGAGCCAGAGCGAGGCGTGCGGCGCGTCCAACAGCTGTCGTGCGCCGACGACGACCCGCTCCAACACACGGTCGAGTCCTTCCGCGGCCGCCAGGTCGCGCCCGAACTGGAGCAGCGCCTTCGCGCTCTCGGCCTCCCGTCGCTGGGCCTCGTACAGGCGTGCGTTCTCGAGCGCGATCGCGGCGTGGCCCGCGAGCACCTCGAGCAGGCGCAGGTCGTCCTCGTCGAACTGGTTCAGGCCGAGCTTGGAGACGACGATCGCCCCGATCACCCGGGCGCCGTAGTTCAGCGGAACCGCGATCACGGACTCCTCGATCTGCGGCGTGCCCTCGATCCTGATCGCGAACTCGCACGTCGACGCGTCGTGCAGGAGCAGCGGCTCGCCGGTCTCGACGACCCGGCCGGTGAGTCCCTCGACTCGGGTGCGAAAGACCTCGGCCGCGGTGCCCGCGGGGGCGGTCAGCTCGCCCTGGAAGGCGATCGGCGCCAGCTCCTCGCCGTCCCGGATGACGATGCGGCAGTTGTGGTAGTCGATCAGCTGCCGCAGCTCGTTCGCGACGGCCATCCCGATCTCGCGGATGTCGTTCGAGCGGTTGAGCTTGCCGGCGAGCGACTGCAGCAGCTTCAGGTGAGCGATCGAGCGAATGTCCTCTCCACGCACGGCGTGCGGCACGGGGCGCTCCGTCGCCGAGTCATCGAAGAAGACGACCTGGTTCTTCCCGCGTGCCTTGGCCGTCATCATCGCGGCCTCGGCGCAGGCGACGAGCTCGCGCGGGTTGGCTGCGTGCTCGGGGCCCTGGGCGATCCCGATCGACAGCGCAACCTTGCCGGCGAGTCCCAGCTCGACGTCGTCCAGCCGCTTGGCCAGCCGGGCGGCGAGCGCAACCGCGTGCGCCTCTTGGCTCGACGGCACGATCACGGCGAACTCCTCGCCGCCGATTCTGCAGACGACGTCCGTGCCTCGCACGGTCGCGCGCAAGTGGCCCGCAAGCTCGACGAGCACGTCGTCGCCGACGGCGTGGCCGAAGACGTCGTTTACCTTCTTGAAGTCGTCGATGTCGATCATCACAACGGCGACGTTCTCGAGCGCGCTGGCGCACCGCGTCAGCTCACGGCGGAGGCGTTCGTGGAAGTAGCGGTGGTTGTAGAGCCCGGTGAGGGAGTCGGTCTGCGCCTCGCGTTCGAGGCGGGCGCGGATGTGCGCGTTGTCGAGGGCGAGCGCGGCGGCGTCGCCGAGCCGTTTGGCCAGCTCGAACTCTTCCTCGCTGAACGACGCGAGCTCGCCGATCCGGTAGACGTTCAGCGTTCCTTTGAGCGCGCCGCGCGCGACGAGCGGGACGACGATGAGCGCCTCTGGCTCGAGGGGCGTCCCCGGCACGAAGCGCACGCGCGGATCCAGGTGCGCCTGGTTCGCGAGCACCGGCTCGCGGTGCTCGACCGCCCAGCCCGTGATCCCTTCGCCGAACGGGAACCGCTCGCTCAGGATCTCGTTGGAGTATTCGCTGCGCACGAGCGCGGGGACGAGCTCTCGGGCCAGCTCGTCGGCCTCGTAGATGTGCAGCGCCTCGTAGGGGACGATCTCGTCGAGCGTGTCGGCGATCCGGACGAGCAGCGAATCGAGGCTCTGCTCGGAGAGGAGGTCGTGGAAGACGTCGGCGAGCCTGCGGTAGGAGTCCGCCGCCGCGTCGGCGGAGCCGACGAGCGCACCCGAAACGAGCCGCATGCGCGCGGGGCGAGGGGGTGAGGAGGTGCGGGCGGGTTCGTCCATGATCGCAGCGTCGTACGACGGTAGGCGCCGCGGACGGGCCGCAGCACCCCAACCCTTTGTTCATCGGATATTTGCGCCGGCGAGGCGTCCCTCGAATGGGGGAGACGCGGGGCGAGCCCTGGAGCTTGGCGGCCGGGCGGGAACGTCAGTACCCTGTCGCAACGTGCGGAACGTGGAGAGCGAAGGGGCGTGTCGATGAGCCTGGCCGAGAGCCCTGACGCGGGCGTCGCGAGCGAGCCGGTCGTCCGGCTCGAAGGCATTCACAAGAGCTTCGGCGACAACCACGTGCTGCGCGGCATCGACCTTACGGTTGCGAGCGGCGAGGTGCTGACGATCGTCGGCCCGAGTGGAAGCGGCAAGAGCACTCTGCTTCGCTGCGTCAACCTGCTCGAGCCGCTGAACGAGGGCCGGATCTTCTTCGAGGGCCAGGAGATCACGGGTCCCGGCGTCGACGTCTCGGCGATCCGCCAGCGGATCGGCATGGTCTTCCAGCAGTTCAACCTCTTTCCGCACCTGACCGTGATGGACAACCTGACCCTCGCGACGCGCCGGATCCGGAAGCGCCCGAAGGCTGAGGCCGAGGAGCGCGGCCGGAAGCTGCTCGCGCGCGTCGGCCTGTCCGAGAAGGCGGGCCAGCACCCGCACCAGCTCTCCGGCGGGCAGCAGCAACGCGTCGCGATCGCGCGCGCCCTGATGATGGAGCCGCACGTGATGCTGTTCGACGAGATCACGTCCGCGCTCGACCCGGAGCTCGTCGGCGAGGTCCTGATCGTGATGCGCGATCTGGCGCGCGACAGCGGGATGACGATGCTCGTCGTCACGCACGAGATGCAATTCGCGCGGGAGGTCGGCGACCGGCTCGTCTTCATGGACGAGGGACGGATCGTCGAGGAGGGGGTGCCGGCCGACGTGCTGGACAACCCCCGTGAGGAGCGGACGCGGAGATTCCTGCGCCGCTCCCTCCAGCTTGCAGGATCGCTCGAAGAGTTGTCAGTCACCGACGAGGAAGGAGCACGTGCATGAAGAGGATTCTCCTGGCTACGGCGGGGGTCGCCGTCTTCGCGGTCTTCGCCGCGACGATCGGCTCGGCCCAGCCCACGGCCACGACAGGGGCGGTTCGCGCCGAGGCGCCTGCGCCGCTGCCGAAGCTGCCGGCGGACATCGCCTCCCGGAAGCGGTTCATCGTCGGGGTCAAGTGCGACACGCCGCCGTTCGGCTACCTGGACGTTCGCGGCAAGAACGCGGGCGTCGACGTCGAGATCGCCAAGTGGTTCGCCCGATACGCGTTCGGCCGTGAGCAGCGCCTCACGTTCGTGTGCGCACCGACTGCCGTGCGGGAGCCGCTGTTGACGGGCGGCCGCGTCGACCTCGTCATCTCGACCTTCACCTACACCGCCGACCGGGATACGCGAATCGACTTCTCCCGGGCGTACTACAAGGCGACCGGGCGGCTGCTCGTGAAGAACACGTCGCCGATCAAGTCGCTGAACGACATCCGAGGCCGGAAGGTCGCCACGACCCCGGGTTCGATCTACGACCGCTGGATGAAGCGCTGCTTCCCAACCGCCGAGGTGCTCGCCGTCGAGAGCGTCACCGCCGCGGTGATCGCCTTCAACCAGGGGAGAGCGGACGCCGTCATGTTCGACGACACGTCGCTCGCTCTCCAGGCGGCGACCGACCCGAACGCGAAGCTGACGGATGACCTCTTCCTCGAGGGGCCGTACGGGATCGGGATCCGGCAGGGCAACGATCAGCTGAAGCGCTGGGTCGACGCTCGGCTCAACCTGATGAAGCAGAAGGATCTCTTCATGCCGATCATCAGGAACAACGTGGCGCCGCGGTTCGTGAACGCGTTCGCCAGGAACGTCCTGCGGCCGAACAACACGTTCACGTATCGGTCTCCGACGCTGCCGAGCCTCGACACCGTTTGTCCGTAGGCGTCGCACGTTCGACGAAGCAGGGGAGTGGCCGCCGCGAGCGGCCACTCCCCTAGTCCGATGCTCCTTGCCTTCACCTACGACCTCGGTGCCTTCGTCTCCGAGAACTGGGAGGAGCTGCTCGACGGCCTGCTCAACACCCTCAAGGTGTCGGCCGTCGCGGTTGCGGGCGCCCTGGTCATCGGGGCCGTGCTCGGCGCCGCCCGCGCGCACCGCATCCCCGTCGTCAGCCAGCTGACCGCGGTCTACGTCGAGCTCGTCCGAAACACCCCGATCCTCGTCCAGATCTTTCTGATCTTCTTCGCGCTGCCGCAGTTCGGGGTCACCTTGAACCAGTTCACCGTGGCATGGCTGTCGGTGATGGTCTGGGGCGGAGCGTTCAACAGCGAGAACTTTCGCGCAGGCTTCGAGGCTGTCCCGTACCGCTACCGGGAGGCCGCCCAGGCGCTCGGATTCGGCCCGCGCGAGACGTTCCTCAACGTGACGCTGCCGATCGGCGGACGGATCGCGCTCCCGTCGTCGATCAACACCTACATCTCCGTCGTCAAGAACACCTCGCTGATGTACGTGATCAGCTACAGCGAGCTGACGACGACGGCGCTCAACATCAGCGCGCAGTCGCTGGAGACGCTCGAAGCGCTCACGGTCCTCGCCGTCGTCTACCTGACGCTCGTGTGGTCGCTCTCGGCCGCGATCCGCATGCTCGAGTCGCGGCTTGCCCTCCCGGAGGGGAGGTAGCAGTGCTCGCGGCACTCCCCGATTGGGTCGAGCCCATCGCGCGGTACATCCTGGAGGTGGGGCTGCCCGCGACCCTGCGTGTGTCGGCGATCGCGGTCGTCGGCAGCGCACTGATCGGCGTCCTGCTCGGAACGTTGATCACGATCAACTTGGCGCCGCTCCGGCTGCTGATCCGTTTCTACATCGAGGTCTTCCGCGGCCTGCCGATCCTCGTCACGGTTTTCATCGTCCATTTCGGCCTGCCGGAGATCTCCGCCTCGTTCAAGTTTCCGCCGCTCACCAGCGCCGCGATAGCGCTCGTCCTCTGGGGCAGCGCGCAGGTCGCCGAGGCCACCCGCGGCGCAGTCCAATCGATCCCGCGCGAGCAGCACGAGGCCGCGGCGGCGCTCGGGTTCGGCTGGGTCGGCCGGCACCGCGCCGTGATCCTGCCGCAAGCGCTGCGCCGGCTCATACCTCCGTTCGTGAGCCTGCTCGTGAACATCATCCAGAACTCGACGCTGGCGCAGACGATCGGCGGCATCGAGATCCTGCAGGCGGCGAAGTCGCAGAACGAGCGCCTGTCGTTTCCGCAGCCGATCGGGATCGGCGAGATCCACGCCTTCGAGATCTTCGCGGGCGTGCTGATTCTGTTCTTCCTGATCTCGTTCCCGCTGACGCGCCTCGCGGCATATCTCGAGAAGCGGCTGATCTAGGCGGTCGAGACGGAGAGGCGGACGGAGAGCGCGTAGGCACGCACCGTACGGCTCACGCTCGTGAGTGTCGCGGTGCACTCCGCGGGCCCGAGGCCTCGCAGATCGATCGTGACGGTCGTCTTGCCGGATCCGATCATCTTCAGCCCGACGCGCTCGCCGCTGCAGCGGATCTCGAACGTCGCGCGCGTCCCCTTCTCGGCCGGCCCGGTGAGCGTGGCCGTGGCCAGGACGCGCCGGCCCGGGCCAAGCAGCCCGAAGTCGACCTTGGCGCTGCGCTTCGGCCGAAGGCTACCGCTGCGGTTGATCGTGACCGGCTTCAGCGCGGGCGGCCGGTCTGAGAGCGCCGGCTCCGGCCCGAGACCCAGATCGGCCTTGAGTGCCGCGAGCACCGTTGCGTCGGGCGCGCCCAGCCAGCGGATCGCGAACGGCACGCCGGGAAGGGCGAGCTGTGCGTAGTCCTCGGCGAAGATCTCGGCGATGCTGCGATCCCAGCCGAGGCTGTAGTCGCGGGCGACGCTGCCGAGACGGACGAGCTCGGCGATCGCGCGCGCCCGCCACCAGACACGCGTGCCGTTCGGCTCGCCGACGCCCTCCACGGGGGTCGAGCGATCCAGATGGTGGCCGTACTCGTGCACGACCGTGTGGGCGTTGTCGTTGGTCTGCTCGGCGGGGACGGTGATCACCCGGCGGCTGTAGCAGCCGCTGGCCTCGCGGCCGCAGACCGTCCGGAGCTCTTCCCTGGAGACGACGTCGACCCTGACCGTCGCGATCTCCTCGCCGTGAGGCGCAGCACGGAGGAGCACGGCATACCACTCGGCGTCGACGCCCTCGGCGCGGATGTCGAACCGCAACGGGCGCCCCTGGTCGTCCTGGAGGACGACCTCGGCGGCGAGAGCCTCGCCGCCGAAGGCCAGCGACGCAAGCACAGCGAGGAGGATGAGGGCTTTCCGCATGCGAGCCATCGTAGAAGCGCTCGGCTAAGCGACCGTTAAGGTTCGACTTGCGGCAGGTAATGGTTTCGTTCTAGAGCGCTGACCGCTCGAGCCGCTCGGCGAGGCCCTTCATCACCTTCGCCTGGATCTGCGGCGAGTCGCGCAGGAGGTGCGTGAAGGCGCGATCGGTGATCACGAGCGCCCGCACGGCCGAGGTGGTCGTCACCGTCGCATTGCGGGGGCCGCCGGTGATCAGGGCGATCTCGCCGAAGAACTTATCTTCGTCGTCGCGCTGCGGCACGCGCTTGCCCCGCTTGCGCACCTCGACGTAGCCCTCGACCACGACGATGAACTCGCGTCCCGGCGCGCCTTCGCGGATGAGCGTCGTGCCGGCCTCGAACCGGAGCTCGTCGGCGATCGTCGCAACCTCCTCCAGCTCTCGCTTCGAGCATCCTGCGAACAGCGGCACGCGCCGGATCGACTCGACCTTCGCGTTCTTCGACAGCATGGGCGGACTCTAAAGCCCCGTCCTTGTTCGTGCCGATACACGGTTCGTGGCACCTCCACGCCTGTTCCTGCGCTTTGCGCTCTTCTCTGGCATCGCGCTCGTCGTCGCCGTCGGGCTGGCGCTGTTCGTGGCGCGCTGGAACGCCAACCAGCGGGCGGAAGACCGCGCCGTCGGCGAAGCGACGGCCGTGGCAAAGCAACTCGCAGCCGACGACCTGGCACGCACCGCGTTCGACTGGCCGCGGCCGGCCGGCGCCGCCGGCGAGGATCTCCTTGCCTTCCTGGACGACTTCTTCAGCCCCACGGTCTCCGGTCACGACCCCCCGAACGTCGTCCTCTACTCGCTCCAGGGCCTCGTCACCTATGCGATCGACCGCAGCCTGATCGGAACGCGCGCGCCGGACGTCGCAGTCGTCGGGGACGCGAGCGACGGCCCGCGCTACGCCGTCGCTGACGACCTCCAGGACACCTTCGTTCCCGTCACGTGGGCGTTCACGCCCGGAACCGTGCGAGGAGTCATGAGACTCCAGCGCGACTACCGGCCGATCGCCGCCCAGATTCAGGAGGAGTTCCTGTTCCAGGCCGCGACGCTCGCGCTGGCGTTGATCGGGCTGTACCTCGCGATGCTGCCGATCATGCGGCGCGCCACGCGCAGCCTGCGCCGCGCCTACGTCGATCGCGCCGAGCTCGCCGCGATCGTCGACCACTCGAACGACGCGATCGTCGCGCAGACGCCCGACGGCGTCATCACCTCCTGGAACGCGTGCGCCGAGTACGTCTACGGCTGGACTGCGGACGAGGTCGTCGGCCAGTCGATCGACATTGTCCTGCCCGACACCCGGCCGGAGCCAACATCCGACCTCGACCACACACGGACGACGCACGTGCGCAAGGACGGAACCCCGATCTCCGTTTCGGTCACGGTCTCGCCGATCCGCGACGCCAACGGCGATCTCGTCGGCTCGTCGATGACCGTGCGTGACGTCACCGAGCTGGAGCTGCTCGAGCGCGAGCTGCACGAGTCGCACCGCCAGGAGGCCGTCGGCCGGCTCGCGGGTGGAATCGCGCAGGACTTCAACGAGATGCTCGGCGAGCTCGACGCTGCGGCCGCGAACCTTCTGCTCGATCCCACGTCGCAGCGCGACCTCGAGAAGATCCGCCATGTCACCGCGCGCGGCTCCTCGCTCGTCGACAGCCTGCTCGCCGTCGGCGGCGTCCAGGAGTCGACCGCGGAGCAGATCGACCTGAACGACGCGATCCGGACGGCTGTCCCCGCGCTGACCGAGCTCGCCGGTCCGCACATCGCCGTCGCCATGGAGCTCGAGGACGACCTCGGGCCGGTTCTGGCCGACCGCGAGCACGTCGAGCAGCTGATCCTCCACCTGGGAGCGAACGCGCGCGACTCGATGCCGGCGGGCGGGCGGCTGACGATTCAGACGGCGAACGTCGACTTCGCCCGGCGCTCGCGCGACGGCTCGGGCGATCCGGCGCACTTCGTCATGGTGGCCGTCGGCGATACCGGCACCGCTCTCGCGCCCGAAGCGCAGGAACGGCCGTTCGAGCCGTTCTTCCAGCGCAGCGAGGGAGGGGAGCGGATGGCGCTCGGCCTTGCGGCCGTGTGCGGGATCGTCAAGCAGAGCGGCGGCACGCTCGGCGTCGAAACCCGGCCGGAGGGCGGGACGGTGATCAGGATCTATCTGCCGCGGGTCGGTGCGCAGCAGCCCGTCGGCGCTCCTGCCTGAAGAGGCTCAGCTCACTCCGCGAAAGCGCGTTGCTTCGCCGGCCGGGCGTCGAGGCGCTCCAGGTAGGCCTCGAGCCCAGGCGCGTTAGGTAAGAGATCGAAGCTCCTCGCGCTCTCGAGCACGCCCCCGGCCACCACGTCGGCGATCGTGAACCTGTCGCCGATGAGGTACGGCCGGCCTGCCAGCGCCTCTGCGAGAACCGCCGCGGCCCGATCGAGCCGCTCCTGCGCCCTCGTCATCGCATCGGCGTCGGCGTCGCGGCGGGCGACGTAGGCCCGGGTCAGCGCGGGCTCGAGCTCGGTCATCGCGAAGAATGACCACTGATAGACCTGACCGCGCACGGGCGATCCCGTCGAGGGGATCAGTTCTGCCTCGGGATGCAGGTCGGCGACGTGCAAGCAGAGCGCGGCCGACTCGAACAGGAGGACACCGTCGGTTTCGAGCACCGGCACGCGTCCCAGCGGGTGGCGCTTCGCGTGTTCCTCTGCGTGGCCTTCCTCGCGCGTCATCAGCACGTAGTCGTAGTCCGCGCCCGCTTCCTCGAGCGCCCAGCGGACCCGCAGCGGCCGGCCAGCGCCCTGACGCTGAAAGAGGCGTAGCACCAGACCAGGCTACGCGCTCGCGGCGAACAGCGCCTCTCCCTCCCGGATGTACCTGCTCGCCCCGACCGTACGGTAGAACGCGAGCGCGCGGCCGAGCTGCACGTCCGCCTCGGCACGCCGGCCGAGTGCGACGAACGCCTCCGTCGCGCGGAGCGAGGCCAGCGCCGCGTGCGGCAGCGCGCCCATCCCCTCGTAGGCGTCGGCCGCATCGACCCACAGGCCTTCCAGGACGGCCTCGGCGGCGCGATCCCAGGGAGTGTCGCGCATGCTCGCTCGAGTTCGCTCCCGAAACCCCTCCGCCGCGCCGACGCGCGACGCAGCGAAGAACGCGGTTGCGCACCACGTCATGTGGGGGGTCGGATGCAGCTCCTCGAGCAGCGCCAATGCCTGCACTGCCTCGCCGAGCTCCGCGTACACGAACGCGCCCATTGCCAGCGCAGGCACGGTCGCTTGCGGGTCCTTGAGCCTTCGCGCAGCGGCGACCGAGCGGTCGGCGAGCTCCCTGGCGAGCTCGATCCTGTCGCGGGCAAGCTCGATCATGCTCAGGCTGGACCAGACGTTCGAGTCCACATAGTGGCTTGTTTTCTGGGAGTCGGCGAGAAACGCGTTCGCCTGCTCCTCGGCCGCCTGCCACCTGCCCAGAACGAAGTCGTACTCGATCGCGTTCCCCGTGGCGAAGCGAGTGCCCTCCACGTGCCCCACGCGTTCGGCGATGCGAGCCGACTCGCGCAAGGCCAGACGTCCCTCGTCGAGCTCGCCCAGAAGGAACAGGAACGAGCCGAGATTCGTGTAGCCCCGTGACTCCTGGGTGACGGCGCCGCAGGCAGCGGCGAGCTCGATGCCGGAGCGGATCGACGCGAGCGTCTCGTCGCTGCCTTGCTCCGGTAGGTACATGCCGGCGGTGCCGAGAGTGATGAGGTTCGTGGCGCGCACGTCGTCGCGACCCGTCGCCTCCGCCAGGTCGAGGCTCTCGCGTGCCAGCTCGACCGCGGTTCGGTGCTCGCCGAAGAGCGTGTAGAAGCGCGCCATTTCTGCAAGCACGAGTGCCTTGGTCGCCGATGCCTCCCGGTCGCGCACGAGATCGGCAGCCCGTTCGAGGCAGGCGGAAGCGAGATCGCGCTCGCTGTTCAACCACCATGCCGTAGCGAGCGCCAGGTCCGCCTCAGCGGCGCCGTCGGGGTCGCCCGCTGCGAGAAGCGCCGACCGGGCCTGCTCGAGCAGGTCGAACCTGCGTTCGTCGCCGAGCGCCAACAGCGCGAGACCGTGACCCAGCAGCGCACGAGGCCGATCGGGATCCGGCTCGGCACCGAGGGCGGCAGCAGCGTCATAGAACCTGGCGGCACCGGTGTACGCGTACAGCGCCAGCGCTCGCGCGCCGGCGGCTCGGAGCGCCTTCCGTGCGCGCTGGGCGAGGTCGGCGGCAGGGCTCCCGGATGCCTGCGCAAGCTCGAGCGCGCTGAGGTAGTGGTGCGCCACCATCTCGGCCTGGTCGTCGGCGTGACCGCGCGACTCGATCCATTCGGCTGCGCGCTGGTGCTTGACCGCCCGCTTCGACCGGGGGATCTGGCCGTAGGCGACGTCGCGGACGAGGGCGTGGGCGAATGCGTACTCCGACTCGCCCTCGACCGAGCTGCGCCGCTCGCGTCGCACGAATTCCTTGCGGCCGAGCACGTGGAGCCGGCTCTCGATGTCGCCTCGCTCTGCTCTCGCGACCGCGGCGAGCGAGCCCGTCCAGAACACCTTTCCGAGCACCGCGGCGTCCTGCAGCAGGATCTTCTCGTCGTCGGCGAGCGAGTCGATGCGCGCGGCGATGATCCCCTGCACGGTCTCGGGCACCGAGTCGCCGACCCGGCCCCCTTCGTCGAGCAGCCGCGCGAACTGCTCCGCGTAGAGGGGGTTCCCGCCGGCGCGCTGGAGGAGCTCGGCCTGCGTCTCGGCCGGCAAGACGGAGCGCTCGAGCAGCGAGGCGATCAGCTTCGCGGTCTCGTCATCGCCGAGCGGGGACAGGGAGATCGTCAACGCGTTTTTCTTGCCGCCTCCCCAGCTGGGTCTCCGGTCGAGGAGCTCGGGGCGCGCCGTGCAGAGCACGAGCAGCTGCGAATCTTCGAGCCAGCTCGGCAGCTCGTCGACGAAGTCGAGCAGCTCCTCGCCCGCCCAGTGCAGGTCCTCGAAGATCAGGACGAGCGGCCGCTGCTGTGCGAGCGACTCGAAGAAGCGACGCCAGGCGGAGAACGACTCCTCCGGCGTGCCGCCCGAGTCGTCCTCCCCGGCGACGCCGACGAGCGCGCGAAGCTTGCTCTCGACCCACCGTTGCTCGGACTCGTCGACGCACTGCGCAACGGACTCCTGCAGCTTCCGGGCAAGCTCCTCCGGCGGATCCGTCTCGAGGATCCCCGCCTGGGCCTTGACCATCTCGCTGAGCCCCCAGAACGTGACGCCGTCGCCGTAGGGGAGTGAGCGGCCGTGCCGCCAGTTGATGATCTCCGGCAGAGCCTCGACATGCGCCATCAGCTCTGCGACGAGTCGGCTCTTGCCGATCCCCGGGACGCCGACGAGCGTCACGAGCTGGGTGGAGTGCTCCTGGCGGGAGCGCTCGAACGCATCCACGAGCTGATCCAGCTCGCGTCCCCGGCCGACGAGCGGCGCGCGCGTCGAGACGGTTTCGCTGCCGACGCGAGAGCGCGCAGCGACGGCCTCCCAGACGGGAAGGGGCTTCCTCTTACCTTTCGCCGTCACGGGCTGGGCCTCGAGGTAGTCGATCACGTGCCGGGTGGCCCGGTAGGTCGTCTCCCCGACGAGGATCCCGTTCGTCGGGGCGGCGCTCTGCAGTCGCGCGGCCGTGTTGACGACGTCGCCCGAGGCCATCCCCTCGCCCGCCTCGGAGCGCGCGCCGAGGGCGATCAGCGCCTCGCCCGTGTTCACCGCGATCCGGAGCTGCAGCTCGTCCTCGTCCTCCTTCACCCAGTCGCGGATCGCGAGCGCCGCTCGCACTGCGCGCTCCGGGTCATCCTCGTGCGCGACGGGCGCACCGAACAGCGCCATCACCGCGTCGCCGATGAACTTCTCCACCGTCCCGCCGAAGCGCTCCAGCTCGTTCCGGAGGCGTGCGTAGTAGGGCGACAGGAGCGCTCGCACGTCTTCCGGATCGAGCTGCTCCGCGCGGGACGTGAATCCGACGAGATCGGCGAACAGCACGGTGACGACCTTCCGCTCCTCGCGTGCGGGCAGCGCGACGGGGAGCGGCTGGCCGCAGCCGTCACAGAAGCGAGCGCTATCACGGTTGTCGTGCTTGCACGCGGGGCACGTCGCCATGTCCGAAGCCTAGGACGGTACCGCTTGCGCGGGTACCGATCCCGCCAGCGCGGGGTCGACGACGATGATCGTGCGGGCGCCCTCGCCCCGGCGGAGGCGCTCGAGCGCCTCCTCGACGCCCTCGAGTTCCGCGACGTGCGAGACCACCTCGCCGAGATCGAGCCGTCCGTCCGCGACCAGCGCCACGAGCTCGGGCAGCTCGGCGGCGACGTCCGCGGAACCGTAATAGGAGCCTCGGATTCCCT
>JBKJSM010000118.1:0-19147 GCA_046594445.1 Gaiellaceae bacterium
AGCTCGCCGGCCGGCATCCGCTCGTCCGCCAGCGCGAGCAGGCGCTCGCCGAAGGAGCTGTCATCCAGATCGTCAGGCACGACGGCGAGGCCGATCCAGGTGACGCCGCCCACTCCGCGGGCACGCACGCTCCCGTCCTCGTGCAGATCGACGGGAAAGCCGCAACCGCGGTAGTAGCGTTCCAACGTCTCTGTCAGCTCCCGTCGTTGTTCGCTCATCGAGAAGCGAAGACTCGCAGCAGCTTCGGACGATGCGTCGCAGCCGTCGCCAACCCGCGCACGACGAAGCCGTCGAAGGCGCGCAGGTCTCTCAGCCGGCCGAGCGACAGCTGTGGCCGCGTGTGGTCGAGCGTTGCGGTGATCGTCAGGTGGACGTTCGGGAGCGCAGCTGCGAGCGCATGGGCTTCTCCGAGCGGAAAGTAGACGTCGCTTGGCGGCACGACGACCTCGACCGGGGCGCGCACTCCCGGGGAACCGGCGAGCGGGGAGAGCTGCTCGAGCAGTACGCGTACGAGTTCGGGCAGCGCGGCGAAGTGCTCGGCGAAGCGCTCCGCCTCGTCGTTTTGGAGCAGCCGCAAAACGGCCTGCGCCTCGAGTGTCAACGCATCGATCTCGAGCGGAAGCAATGCGATGGGGTCGAGCTCATCGAGCTCGCCCCGGTCGAGGTCGGAGAGCAATCGCTCCCGCTCGGCTACGTCGGAAATCGTTGCGACGAGCGACCGTGCGACCACCTGCCGCTGCAGGTGGGTCACCTCGTAGCTCGCGAAGCCCCCGTCTTCGACATAGCTCCGCGTCGTCGCGAGGCAGATCATCCGCTCGAGGTCGGCGAACGGGGCGACAGCCGCGACGACCGAGATCCGCTCCGCGAGCTCCGGCCGGGATGCCGCCAACAGCGCCAGCGCAGCCCCGGTGGACGCGCCGATCAGGGCGACCCGTTCGCCGGCGACGTCGTCCCGCCCGATCGCCGCTGTGGTCACCGCGACCGTTGCGTCCAGCGTCTGCGCTGTGATCATCCCCTCGCCTAGACCGGGCACGTCCGGAACGAGCACGAGGTAGCCGGCCCTGGCCAGGCCGCGTGAGAGGCGGGTGACGACGGGCTCCGTCCGTCGCAGCGGGTGGGCGCCGTTGACGAAGAGCCAGGCAGGCCACGGCCCCCCGCGCGCCGGCTTTACCACCTCGACCGGGATGCCCTCGACGACGATCTGCTCGACCCGCGGCTCGCCCGTGAGCAGTCGCACGAGCCGGGCGAGCAGCGGCAGCTCGAGCACGATCGCGAGCAGGATCAGCGCGCGAAGGCGGCTACGCAAGCAGGTCGCGGTAGTGCCGGTACCAGTCGCTCTGGAAGCGCTCGTCCGGGTCGTAGGTGCGCTTCAGCTCCAGGAACGCGCGGAACTGTGGGTAGCAGGCCTCGAGCTGGCCGGCCGTGGCCCAGCGGTGGTAGGTGAGGAAGTAGCTGCCGCCGCGCTCGATCGCGAGATCGATCAGGCGGCGGAAGGAGCCGGCAGCGTGCTCGAGGCCCTCAGGCGTGTGCACCGTGTGGAGGTTGAAGATCACGCAGGCCCACGGCTCGCGCGCCCACGCGAGGAAGCTGTCCTCGTCGCGCTCGATCAGGCGCACCGTGCCGTAGATGACGTCGACGGCGTTCGCGCGAAAGTCAGCGGCCACCTGCGCCATGAAATCGGAGAGCCGGTCGCGAGGGACGTAGATCTCCGTGATCATCTCGCTCGCTCGGTGGGCCGCGCCCATCACGGCGTCGAGCTGGGTGTGGTAGCCGTCGACGTAGTCGCCGTACTGGTGCGCATCGGAGAGATAGATCTGTCCCGAGGTCGCGAGGTAGTGCTCCGAGTAGCGCGCGAATGCCTGCGCCTTGTCGGTGTGGGTGAGGAGGAGCAACTGCGCCCAGTCCTCCCGGCTGAGCCCTTTCTGCCCCGCCGGGACCGCCGTCGCGTCGTCCACGGGGCGGTAGCACGAGAAGACGCCGCCGTGCAGGAAGTCGTCGGTCTCGGGATCGATCGCGAACTGGAAGTCGCCGTACTCGAAGCCCGCCGCGATTCTCTCCTCGAACGCCTGCGCGAGCCCGCCCAGCTCTCGCACCTCGACCACCCGCTCGAGCTTGCGCCTGGGGGTGAGGCGCAGCGTCGCCGAGTAGACGACCCCGAAGAGGCCGTAGCCGCCGAGGACGAGGCCGAAGAGCTCAGCGTTCTCCTCGCGGCTGCAGCGGCGCACCTCACCGTCGGCGCCGACGAGCGTCAGCTCCTCGATGTCGCCGGCGAACGGCGGCAGCGTCAGACCACGGCCGTGTGCGTTCGCCGCGATCGCGCCGCCGATCGAGAGCCGGTCGGCGCCGGTTTGCTTCTGGCGGATCGCCAGCGGCGTCGAGCTCAGGTGCTCGTGCAGGGCGGGCCACTGGATTCCCGCCTCCACCGTGATCGTTGCGCGCACCGTGTCGAGTTCCAGTACCCGCCCGAGTGAGCGAGTGTCGACGAGGAGGCCGCCGGAGCAGAACTGCTGGCCGCCCATCGCGTGCCTCCCTCCCGCGATGCAGACAGGCGTTCCGCCTGCGGCTGCGCGGCCGACTGCCTCCTGAACCGCGGCGAGTGACTCCACCTCGACGATCTCCCGCACGTCGGTTTCATTGAGTTGCGAGTGGATGTCGTTCAGCACGGTCATGATGTTGAGTCAGGCGAGTTCGCTCAGGGAAATCAAGGCGCCGGACGCGAGCAGGATTGCTCCGATCACGCCGTAGGCGAGTGGTGTGACGCCGTGCCCTTCGGCGCGGGCCTGGCTGCCGAGCCGGTCGCGCAGCGCGAAGAGCAGCGCGCCGAACCCGAAGGCCAGCAGTCCGAGGCCGAGTGTCATCCGCGAACGATCAGCGTTTCGCCCTCGGCGAGCTCGACCTCGATGGTGGCCGGCCCGCGGCCGACCACGCGCTCCGAGGCGCCGCCGCCGGTGCGACCGAGGACCGGCACGAGAAACCACGCCAGCACCGTCAGGATCCCGATGGTGCCGAGCACCTTGCTCCAGTTTTCTCCGTTCGGGTCAGCGTGAATCGCCCAGACGTACGTCGCCGCGGTCACGCCCGTCAGCGCCGCGCTCGTCCAGTAGAGCCATTCCAGGCGCCGGTGGAGGAGCCGTGCGGTTGCCAACATCAGGGCCGCGACAACGACGATGATCGCGTCGAGCGACCAGCTTTCCTCGGTGAACTCCGTCCACACCTGCCAGGAGAGGACGGCAAAGCCGCCGACGCTCACAGCGGCAACAGTCCAGCCGAGCGGCACGAACTCGCGCCGCTCGATCAGCGCCAGTCCGGCGAGGGCCGCGGAGCCTGTGAGGAGAGCCGCGCCGAGCGTGCCGAGGATCTTCCCGTCGGTTTCGGTGAACTCACCGCGCAGCAGCGCGAAGATGGAGACCACAGCGGCGAGCCCGAGCAGGCCCGCCGCCCCGATCCAGAACAGCCGTTGAAACCCGATCGACCTGGCCACGATGCGCATCATGCTTGCTCGAGCGGTGGGGCTGAGGGGCATCGGGCGACCTAGCCAGGCGCCTCGGAGCTAAACGCCGAACTCTCCGTGTAATCGGATAGAGCAAACGCGGTGGCCGTGCGAAGGCGGAGCATGTACGAAGCGGTGGGTTCCGGAATCGACTCGGCGCCGATCACGTCACCGGGGAAGAGCTCCTCGAAGATGGGGTCGTGATTGAGCAGGATGATGTCTGCGGTCTTGAGGACGTGTATCGCTCGCAGTGTCGCCGCGACATCGAACAGCGGCCCCTGCGGCCACTCGTACTCGAGGTTTCGGTAGTTGTACACCGCATCTCCGGCGATAACGGCACGCCCGACCGGAGTGTCGATGAAGACGACGCAGTGCCCGGGCGAGTGGCCGCCGGTAAAGACGATCCTCACGTCGGGAGTCACCTGGTAATCGCCGGAGAAAATTGTGATCTGGTCGAGCGCGCCTCGAATCCGCTCCCCGAACTCGGGGTAGTAGTAGACGCCGTACGGCGGCGGGCAGAGCGCCCACGGAAGTTCCGCCTGGTGAACCAGAATCGTCGCATTCGGGAAGAGGTCGTCACCACCGACATGATCGAAGTGCAGGTGGGTATGGATCACGAGGTCGATTTGCTCCGGCTCGACTCCGATCCTGGCGAGATGGGCGAGGATGTGCTCGTCCGGGTGCGTAGAGTTTGCGAGGTTGATGCCGTACCGCTTCTGTACACGGATGATGTCATCGGCACTTCCAGTGCCGGTGTCGATCAGGATGCGCTTTCCGTAGCTCTCCAAGTACCAAGCGGGGGCAGGAACCATCGTTCCGGCAACGGTCGAACCATCCGGGCGTCGGATGTCATCCTGCCACCCATAGGACTTGATCTGTCCGCCCGGCACGCTGGGGTGCTTCCCGGCGCTCATGAGACTGGTGGCCGGCTCGCTCTCGAGCCAACCTGTGTTCAAGCGGCGAATAACGACGCTGCCCATTTGCTTCGGCCTCCCTCGTAGTTAGACGGCGTCGAGCGGTGTCCCCGCGGAAACCGAATCCACCTGGGGAGCTGATCCCGCAAGCCAGCCAAGAAGGGCTTCCCAGAGTACGAAATAGGCGTCCCACGAGACGAATGCATGTGGGGCCCAATGCGGTGCGAGATCCGAGGTAAACGCGGCAGCTCGACCGTTGCCGGCAGTTCCGACCGCGACGATCGGGTCATCGCCATGTGCCACGAGCACCTGCGAATCAGGTTTTGCGACCACCTGGTTGTAGCCAAGCAATGCCGGCCATTCGTCCGGCACTCCCGCGATAGCGGGATGCTCTTGGACGATCCGCGCGACGAACCCTTGCGGTACTTCGATGCGGTCGTCGACAGGGCTGATCGTCACAGGGAGTACATCGGCGAGCGGTGAAACCGAGAAGCGGGCCTTGCCGTCGATGCCAGCGAACGACATGTAGCCGCCGATCATCAGCAGGCCGCCACCACAGAGCACGTACTCGCGTAGGGCATCGAGCCGATTTGGCCCGGCGAGCGAGCGGCTGAAAGTGTTCGGCGTCAGCAGAAACGTGTTGCTGCCCACGTCGCTGAGGATGACGACGTCGAACTGTTTCATGTCCTCGCGAGTGGTGGGGAACCGCATCGCAACCTCGTGGCTCGGGATGAACTCGACGCGATGCCCGCGTTGCTCGAGTCCCTCGACAAACTGTGTCGCCCCCTCTTGATATTCGGCGGTCTGGAAGGCGTCGAATCCCTTCTGGTGAATGCTGTAGATGAACCAGGATTCACCGACGAGCAGTATGTTCAGGTTCCGGGTCAAGGGCGCTTTTTCGATGTTAGCGGGGGGTGGCACTTGAGTGCCACCCCCCGATACGAGGCTCAATAACCCTTCTCGTTTGCTCCGTACTTGCTGATGTACAGCTTCTGGATCTTGTTGCCCCAGAAGTGCGACGTCGCGACCGGCTTCGGGATCTGTTTCGACTCCCGATAGAGGAACGTGTTGTCGCCGTCCCAGGTCTTTTTCCAGTACGAGTAGCCGCGCGGTGACAGAATGTGTTTCTGCACCTCGCTGGCGCTGCCCATATAGGTCTCAAGCTTCTGCCAGAAGTCGAGATAGTTCTTGTTCGTCAGATTCGCGCCGGTCTGGGAGTTCAGTTGACCGACGATGATCTTGGCGCAGTCGATCGTTTTCGCGTTGCAGTACCGCACGGTCCTGAAGATGACGTGAAGAAGCCGCAGCATCGCGTCCTGATTCTTGGTCGCGAACTTTGAGGTGGTCACGAAGCCGTTGATGGGCGGCGGGGCCAGGTCAGGACCTGAAGCAAGGATCTTCATTCCCTCGCTCAATGCGCGGGTGCGCTGCGGGATCCCGCCGAGGTACGCGTCGCCCGTGCCGGAAAGGAAGGCCGCAAGACCCTGATCAGGATCAAGATCGACGATCTTGACATCGTTCGTTCCAAGGCCGACAGACTTCAGCGCTGCGACGACCTGCTTGCCCATGTCCGTCGCCATCGCCGTCACGATCGTCTTTCCTTTCAGCTGCTTGAATGAGGCCGTTCGCGCAGCAGCATGCGACATTCCTCGCTTTTCGAACGATGCGAGGGTCTTCAAGCCCGAAGACGGTCGTAGGATCAGTGCCGAACCCTGCGTGAACGGATTCCAGCCGTACCAGTAGATGACTTCCGGTGCTCGGTTGGCGACCGAGACGACGCCGGTTGTGTTGTTGATGGCCACGTCGACAGCTCCAGACGCGACAGTCGGCATGATTGCGTTCCAGCCGAGCGTCTTCAGATTGACGTCGAGACCGGCCTGTTTGAACCACCCCTTCTTCTCGGCGACGAGGGGCAGCAAAGTGTCCTGGAACGGCGAAATGCCAAGAGTGATCTTAGTCGTCTGAGCCGCTTGGTGATCGGTCGCGCTTGTTGCAACGGTGACGCCGAACGTAGCGATCACTGCGACTGCGAGCGCCGCTACCATCGTGTTTCTTCTCATTGCAAGCCCTTTCTGAGGTAGGAAAGTGTTCATCTCTGCTCTAATCGGTCGCGTGCTCGACCCACGAAGTGAGCCAGCGGCTAAGCAACCGGATGGCCTGCTCGAGCACGAATGCCTCAAGCCCGATGATGATCGTCCCTAGGAGGACGACCGGTGTGTTCAGCGTGCGGCTTGCGAGCATGATCAGCGCACCGATCCCGGATTCGGCGCCCATGAACTCTGCTGCCACGACGATCGCGAACGTCAGCGCAGCACCGATGCGCAGCCCGCTAAACAGTTGTGGAACGATCGCGCGAAGAATCACTGTTCTATAGATCTGGTTTTGCGATGCTCCGAGCGATCGACCCGCCCGGAGATAGACAGGTGGAACGTTGTCCGAGGCGACGATCGTGTTGATCGCCATGACCATGAAACAGCCGAGAGCTCCGAGGAAGAGCTTGCCGCTCTCGCCGATGCCAAACCAGAGAATGACAAACGGGATCAATGCGATCGGCGGCACCGGCCGAAGCGCTTCCACCAGCGGCGCGATGACGTGGTGGACGAGCCGACTGCGAACCATCCCCAGACCGACCGCGACCCCGCACACTGATCCGATCACCCAGCTGACCACAACGCGGACGAATGTCGCCCAGGCGTCGTGGAGTAGTTGTGTCTTCAGCGTTCTGCCGCTGTCGATCACCTCCCTCGGAGTCGGAAATTTCAGCGGCTCGACGACGTCGAACCGTGCCGTTAGGGCCCACCACAGGAGAACAGCCCCGCCCAAGCTGAGTACCGACAGCAGAGGTAAGAGGCGCTCGCCGCTCAATCGCAGCCGTCGCGCAGACTGGTCGGCGCCAACGTTGATCTGCCCGTGTCCTACATTCGTGTCCTGAGCGGTCACGCTATCTCCTGCTCCGCGAGTAGGGCGCCGATCTTCAGGCGCAACAGCTGGAAGGCCGGCACTGCGCGGAGCTCGACTGTCCGTGGCCGCCCGAACTCGACCCGGAATTCGGCCGCGACGCGACCGGGGCGTGGCGTCATCACGATCACCCTGTCACCGACGAAGATCGCCTCCTCGATGTCGTGTGTGACGAACATCACTGTCTTTGGCACCTCTGACCAGATGTCGAGCAGCGCCTGCTGCATGGCTTCCTTTGTGAAGGCATCAAGCGCACCGAACGGCTCGTCGAGAAGCAGGATCTCAGGGTCGCTGACATAGGCCCGCGCGACGTCGACGCGTTTACGCATGCCGCCGGAGAGTTCTTTCGGGAACGCGTCGCCAAACTCCGAGAGACCGACGAGGGCGAGAAAGTGCTCGACCTTCGGCTGCCAGTCGCGCTTTGGGACGCCACGCATTCGTGGGCCGTAGCTCAGGTTGTCGCGCACAGTCAGCCACGGGAAGACGGCGTCGGCTTGGAAGACGACGGCGCGGTCGGCACCGGGGCCGCTGACGGCGCGGCCGTTCTTCAAGATCGCCCCGCGTGTCGGCGCGTCGAATCCGGCGACGAGGTTGAGGAGGGTCGTCTTGCCGCAACCTGACGGGCCAACGACAGAGACGATCTCCTCTGGCTCGATCTCGAGGTTCGTTTGTGCGAGCGCCACGACCTCCGACCGACGGCGGCGGAAACGTTTCTCGACGCTCTTGATCTCGATCGCAGGCACTTACATGCTCCCGAAGTCAGGGGCGCGGGCGGTGCTGCCGCGGACGATCAAGTCGACGCCCAGCACGATCCGCGAGTGACGTGATCGCTCGCCCTTTCGGATCTGGAGAATCAACTGCTCGGCCGCGGCTTGACCCATGCCGTACACCGGCTGGCGCACCGTGGTCAGCGGTGGCGACACGAGCGAGGCGAGGTGAATGTCGTCGTAGCCCACTACCGACACGTCCTCTGGGACATTGAGCCCGGCCTCGCCGAGAGAGCGGATCGCGCCAATCGCCATCAGGTCGTTCCCCGCAAAAATAGCGGTGAACGACGGTTTTGGCTCGAGTTCGAGCTCGGCGCGTACTGCGTCGTAGCCCGCCTGCTCGCGGTAGTCGCCGTAGGCGGCGACACGAACTGGGTTGTCCGGCATCCCGAGCCCTTGGACGAACCCTTCGAGCCGGCGAACCGTTGTTGCGAGGCCCTCTGGCCCACCGATGTAGAGCGCTTTCCGGTGGCCGAGCGTCCGCAAGTGCTCGCCCGCCAGAACGCCGCCCATGAAGTTGTCGGAGACGACCGTCGTCGCGCTAAGAGTCTCCTGCTCCTCGTCGGCGAGCACGATCGGCAGCGACCGTGCGAGATCGTCGAGGCCGCCCCGCAGCCTACGAGCGCCGGCCACGTAGATCAGGCCGTCGAAGGCGCCGCCGCGAACGACGGAGAAGTAACGCTCTTCGCGCTCTGCATTGAAGTCGGTGTTGCAGAGGACAAGGTTGAAGCCTTCAGCTTCGGCTGCGTCCTCAGCACCCTTTGCCAGTTCGGCGAAATACGAGTTCGAGATGTCGGGGACGAGAAGGCTGATCGTGTGAGTCGTCCCAGACCGCAAGCTCTTCGCCGCGTGGTTCGGGACATACTGGAGCTCCTTCATCGCCTGCCGGACGCGGGCTGCGGTCGACTCGCGGACTGGACGGTTGCCGCTAACGACGTGGGATACGGTCGTGGCGCTGACGCCCGCGCGGCGGGCAACGTGTGCGACGGAAACCGTTTTGCGCGAGCGAGCGTTTGTCCGCGAGTCGGTGTTCCCCGCAATTAGGGCGTTCGCAACGTCAGACCGTGCAGGTCTGGCAGAACCGCTGTCCCCAGTTAGCAAATCGTTTTGTACGATACGCCTACCGTTTCCCTACTGTCAAGCCCTACAGCGGGCGGTGCCGCGACGTCGACACCGCCCAGGCCGTGATCGGCGACACCTCAGGCGTTCGTACCCGCCTTGGGACGGTTTGTCTTCGCGGTGAGCGCGTACTGGGCGATGAACTTCTCCGTCGCCTCGTACGCCTCGTCGTCGACGATCTGCACCGGCGGCGACTTCATCAGGTAGCTCGACGGGCCTTCGAGGGCGCCGGCGATGCCGTTGTTGAGTGCCAGCTTCGCCATCCTGACCGCGTCGATCACGATCCCGGCCGAGTTCGGCGAGTCCCAGACCTCGAGCTTCAGCTCGATGTTCAGCGGCACGTCGCCGAAGGAGGTGCCTTCCATCCGGATGTATGCCCACTTGCGGTCGGTCAGCCATGGCACGTAGTCGGAGGGGCCGACGTGGACGTTGCCCTCGCCCAAGTCGTAGTCGAGCATTGACGTGACCGCGTTCGTCTTCGAGATCTTCTTCGACTCGAGGCGCGTGCGCTCGAGCATGTTCAGGAAGTCGGAGTTGCCGCCGACGTTCAGCTGCATCGTCTTGTCGAGATGCACGCCGCGCTCGCGGAAGAGGCTCGTGAGCACGCGATGCGTGATCGTGGCGCCGACCTGCGACTTGATGTCGTCGCCGATGATCGGCAGGCCTTTCTCCTCGAAGCGCTTCTGCCAGTAGTTCTCGCGTGCGATGAAGACGGGCATGCAGTTGACGAGGGCGACGCCGGCTTCGAGGCACTGCTCGGCGTACCACTTGGCCGCCATCTCCGAGCCGACCGGCAGGTAGCTGACGACGACGTCCGTCTTCGTCTCCTTGAGGATCCCGACGATGTCGTCGGTCTCGCCCGGCGCCTTCGTCGTGATCTCGCCAAGGTACTTGCCGATCCCGTCGTGCGTCATCCCGCGGTTGACGGTGATCCCGGTCTTCGGGACGTCCGCAAACCTGATCGTGTCGTTCGGATGCGCCCACATCGCGTCGGAGAGGTCCTTGCCGACCTTGTCCGACGTGACGTCGAACGCCGCCGTGAACTCGATGTCGCGGATGTGGTATCCGCCGAGGTTCACGTGCATCAGGCCGGGAACGAAGGCCTCTTCGTCCGCGTCCTTGTAGTACTCGACGCCCTGCACGAGGGAGTTGGCGCAGTTGCCGACGCCGACGATGGCGACGCGCACCTTGTCCTTCGAGCGGGCGCGACCGTTGCTCGAGCCGTTGGTGGAAGCCATGCTGTCCTTTCGATTCGAAGCGAATGGGACTTCGAGCGCCTCTGAGAGCGTGAGGAGCACGAGGTCGTTGACGTTGAGCTTGCGGCGCCGCGCCGCGGCCTTGAGATCGCGGCGGAGCTCCGGCGGCATGCGCAGCACGACCGCACCCGCGGCGCCTGCGATCGCCTTGCGGCGGCGTCCGCTGGGGGAGAACGGAACCCCGAAGCGCTCCGAGAGGAGTGCGACGGCGACGTCGTTCAGGTTCGACTCGCGGCGGGCGACCTCGCGCACGACCGCCCGCTTGATCGCGGGGGGCATGCGCACGAGGACGCTCGTGCGCTCGTTCGATGAAGTGCTAGCAGCCAAACTGCTAGCAATAATAGCCGTCCTGGCCGAGAACTGCTAGCTGGGGCGAGCTGCGAGCTCGCGGCGCACGTGCAGAATCCGCTGCAGCACGGTGAACCACGCGGTCGCCGCCAGCACGCCGATCGCCCAGGGGAGCACTCCCCACGGAGCGAGCGCGAGCCCGACGGAGATCACGGTCACACGCTCGGCGCGCGAGCCGATGCCGACGTCGCCCTTGATCCCGAGGCCCTCCGCTTTCGCGCGGGCGTACGGGACGAGGAAGGAGCCTCCGATCGCGGCCACCGCCAGCCCGAGCGCGAGCTCCTGGCCGTGGCGCATGAAGACGAGCGCAATCGCGCCGAGCATCAGCCCCTCGCCGACGCGATCGAGCGTCGAATCCAGGAAGCCGCCGAACGTCGTCTGCTTCCCGCCGACCCGGGCGAGCGCGCCGTCGAGAATGTCGAGGATCGAGCCGACGACGAACGCGAGCCCGCCGAGCCAGTAGAAGAGGTACTCGTTGCGGTACTCGAAGTAGACGAGCACCGAGCCGACTGCGCAGAGGGTGACGCCGGCCCCGGTGAGCATGTTCGGGGTGACGCGCGTGCGCGCCAGGCCCGTCATCGAACGGGACGCAATTCCTCTCGCACCCGCGGTGTAGATGCCCTTAACGCTCATGCTGCTCGGCGCCAGGGGCGATAGACGATCGCCCCGGCGACCAGCGCAACGAGGATCCCGGCGGCGATGTCGAGCCAGAAGTGGTTGCCCGTGCCCATGACCGCGAACCAGACCCACGGCGCCCACGCGAGCCACAGCGCCTTTGCCCACCGGCGCCGCACGACGGTCGCCATCACGATGCTGACGAGCAGCGCGTCGAGCGCGTGCAGGCTCGGCATCGCTGCGTACGGGTTCGACGAGAACGCGACGAAGGTGGAGGTGTGATTCACCGTCGAGTGCGCCGCGAGCGTGTCGGTGAAGCCGGCCTCGGCGAACATGCGCGGCGGTGCCGTCGGCAGCAGCACGTAGCCCACGAGCCCGATCAGGTTCCCCAGAATCAGCGCATTCCGGAACTTGAAGAAGCGCTCGTGGTGTGCGAAGTAGACGTAGGTGAGCGCGATCCCGACCACGGCGAACTGTGAGAGCCAGTAGGTGATCGACGTCGCCTGGATCAGGAAGCCCGAGCCTTCGACGGTTCGCTGGAGCGTCAGCTCGAACATCGAGTGCAGGCTGCGCTGAAAGTCGATGATCCACTCGCCGTTCGCGAACGCCGTCTCGACGCCGCCGCGGTCGGCGATGCCTCGGGCCGCCTGGTAGACGAAGTAGAAGCCGATCCAGAACGCGAACTGGAGCGCGAGGTGCGCCCAGCCCCGCGGCAGGCTCCGTCCGATGGTTGTGTCGTGCGTAGACACGAAGGGCAATGCTACCCAGCGTCTTGTAATCGACTCGTGCGCGAGCCGCCTTCGGCGGATGCGCCTCGCCATCACCCTCTCCTGCCTGCTCGCCGGGCTCGCCGCAGATTTCGTATACGCGGCCCGCGGTGACGCGGTGATCCCGGGCACGATCGCGTACTCGAGCTTCGTGGCCGGCGACATCTACCTGCTCGAGAACGGCAAGCGGCGCCGGCTCGCCGTGCCCGGCAACGACTCGAGCGCGACCTGGTCGCCCGACGGGAAGCGGCTCGCGTTCTCGCACCAAGCGCCTCGCCAGAAGCAGGCAGACCTCTACGTCATCGACGTGTCGGGCAGGAACTTGAAACCGCTGCTGAAGGTGGAGCGCGGGCGGCTCGAGCAACTCGAGGGGAAACTCGTTCAGGTGTACGCGCCGGCGTGGTCTCCGGACGGGAAGCGGATCGCGTTCGTCGGCGGGGTCTACGAGAACTTTTCGACGAAACCGCGGCTGCTCGTGGTCGAGTTGGCCTCTGGGAAGGTGAGGCGGCTGACGAACCGCTTCGGCTTTCCCGTCGGCTCGGCTCCGAGCTGATCCCCAGACGGGCGGCGGATCGCGTTCTCTCATTGCCCCGCCAAGCCGGGCGACGAGGACTGGGGCACGTGCGCGATCTGGAGCGTGCGCGCCGATGGGTCCGGCGCACGCAAGATCGGCCCCAGCAGCCGCGACGATGCGACTGATCCTGCCTGGTCGCCCGACGGCAAGCAGATCGCCTACGTTCTCACCCGGTCGGCTGCCGGCGACCTCGGAACGTGGGTGATGCCCGCGGCGGGGGGCAAGCCGAGAAAGATCGCGGAGCAGTCGGGGTCTCCTTCGTGGTCCCCCGACGGGAAGCAGCTCGTGATCGACGACGACCGCACGGTCAGGCTCTACCTCGTCACCGCGGACGGCTCGGAGCCTCCCGTGCGACTCGCCGGCGTACCCTACGGCGCGCAGGGCCCCCGCTGGCGCCCCTAACCGCCGATGTAGCTCATCTCGACCTTCGGCAGCGCCGAGGTCGCCTGGGAGCGTAGTTCCGAGTAGCGGTCCGTGCGGTGTCCCCAGATCGCCGAAACCGCTTCGTGCAGCTCGTCGTCGGAGGCCCCGCCGCGAACGAGTGCTCGCAGGTCGTGGCCGCGCAGGCCGAAGAGGCACGTGTAGAGGCGGCCCTCGGCCGAGATGCGGGCGCGCGTGCAGTCGCCGCAGAACGGTTGCGTGACGGAGGCGATCAGGCCGATCTCGCCCGCGCCGTCGGCGTAGCGCCAGCGCTTTGCCACTTCGCCGCGGTAGCCCGGATCGACGGGCTCCAGCGGGAACTCGGCCGAGATCCGCTCGACGATCTCCGCGGCCGGAACGACGTCGTCGAGGCGCCAGCCGTTCGTCTCGCCCACGTCCATGTACTCGATGAAGCGCAGGGTGTGGCTGGTGCCGCGGAAGTGGCGGGCCATGTCGAGGATCGCGTGCTCGTTCAGGCCGCGCTTGACGACGGCGTTCACTTTCACCGGCAGCCCGGCCGCGGCGGCGGCGTCGATGCCCTCGAGCACGCGCGCGACGGAAAAGTCGACGTCGTTCATCGCCTGGAAGGTGGCATCGTCGAGCGAGTCGAGGCTGACCGTGATCCGGTCGAGCCCGGCTGCGGCAAGTGCGGCGGCCTTTCCGGCGAGCAGCGAGGCGTTCGTCGTCAGCGTCAGCTCCGCCCCGAGCGGAGCCAGCAGCGCGATCAGCCGGTCGACGTCCCTGCGGACGAGCGGCTCGCCGCCCGTCAGCCGCAGCTTGGTCACCCCGAGCCCGACGAAGACGCGCGCGACCCGCTCGATCTCCTCGAAGGAGAGCAGCTCCTTGCGGTCGAGGAAGCGGTACGCGCTCCCGAAGACCTCCTTCGGCATGCAGTAGACGCAGCGGAAATTGCAGCGGTCGGTGACCGAGATGCGGAGGTCGCGGAGAGGCCGGCCGAGGCGGTCGAGAGTCATGCGGAGAGAGTAGCTCCCTCGCTAGGCTGTGGGAGGTTCCAACGAGGAGGGGTTGTGCGCAGATTTCGGATCGGGCTCGTCGTGCTTGCGCTGGTCGCAGCGGTCTCGCTCGTCGTCGCGGTGGCCGCGCTCGGCGGCGCAAATCGGCAAGCTGCTACGACGTCCGTCGCCGTCGTCGCGGGGAAGCCCGGCATCTTCAGCTTCACGCTCTCGAAGAAGGTCGTGCCCAAGGGGACGGTCGTGTTCAACGTGGCGAACAAGGGCTCGATCGCGCACGACTTCAAGATCGCGGGCAAGAAGACGCCCAGCCTCGCCGCCGGGAAATCCTCGACGCTGAAGGTCGTGTTCGGGAAGGCCGGCCGCTATCCGTACCTCTGCACGCTGCCCGGCCATGCCGCGGGCGGGATGAAAGGCGTGCTGACGGTCAAGTAGTCAGGTGAGGACGCTGATCGTGGCACCGCCACGGGCCTGCGCTCGCGCCGCCGAGGTCGCCTCGACGATCTGGGCGCCGATCGCGACCGCGACCTCCTCCGGCGAGCGGGCGCCGATCGCGAGCCCGATCGGCGCGTGGATCCGGGCGATGCCGGCGTCCCCGGCGCCCTCCGCCCGCAGGCGCTCCTCGCGGTCGGCGGTCGTCACCTTGCTCCCCATCGCGCCGATGTAGCCGGCGGGTGTCTCGAGCGCGGCGAGCAGCAGCGGCACGTCGAACTTGTCGTCGTGCGTGAGCACGCAGATCGCGGTTGTCGACTCGACGCGTGCGCGTCGGAGGAAGCTGTCCGGCCACTCGACGACGAGCTCGTCGGCCTCGGGGAAGCGCTCCGGCGTCACGAAGGCGGCGCGCGCGTCGCAGACGGTGACGCGATAGCCGAGCAGCTTCCCGACCCGCGCGAGCGCCGCCGCGTGGTCGATCGCGCCGAAGACGTACATCGCGGGCCGCGGCGTCAGCGCGTGCACGAAGACGTTCTCGCCGTCGACTTCCGCCAGGGCACTCTCGCTGCTCTCGAGCAGGTGGCCGTCATGCAGCCGCTGCCGGCCCAGATTCTCGCGAGCCGCGCCCAGCAGCAGCGCCACCGGCCGGTCGCCGCGCACGGCGTCGAGGAGCGGCGGCACGAGCGACGTGTCGAGCAGCGCGATCAGGATCCCGACCGTGCCGCCGCAGGCGAGGCCGACCTCGAAGGCCGCGTCGTCGGAGATCCCGTACTCGCGGAGCCGGGCGGGCTCGCCGTCGAGCACGGCTTGCGCCTCCTGGATCACGGACGGCTCGACGCAGCCGCCGGTGACCGACCCGGCGATCTCGCCGCGATCGTTCAGGGCGAGCGCCGCGCCCGGGTCGCGCGGCGCCGAGCCGCGCCGCTCCACGAGCGTCGCGAGGGCGACGCGCCGGCCCTCGGAGTGCCAGCGCTCGAGCGTGGGGAGGATGTCCCGCATCCGCCCTAAAGTAGCCGTTTCCAGAGGGGTTGAGACCGGGCTCAACTGGGAATACGGTTTGTAACCAAGGAAAGGATCCGGCATGGACAACGATCGCATCGAGGGGGACGTCAAGGAAGCGGAAGGCAAGCTCACGGGCGACGAGTCGCTGGAGAAGGAGGGTCAGGCCCAGGATTCGTTGGGCAAGGCCAAGGACAGCGCTGACGATGCGTTCGAGAGCGCGAAGGAGCTCGGCGACGACGCGTGGGAGTCCACGAAGGACGCCGCGGACGCCGTCAAGGACGAGGTCGACAAGCGCACCTAGCGCTGTCGGATCGACGAGTCGAAGGGCGCCCGCCTGTAGAGATACGGCGGGCGCCTTCGTCGTTTGGGAGAAGATCGCGCGATGCGTCCGCTGCTCGCCCTGATCGCCGTCACCGCCGTCTGGGGCGTCACCTTCGTCCAGGTCAAGGACGCGGTGGCGCTGTACCCGCTCTTCGCCTTCCTCGCGGTACGCTTCGCGATCGCCTCGCTCGTGCTGGCGGCGCCCGCGGCCGGACGGATGCGGACGCTCGGGCGCCGTGGCTGGCTCGCGGGGGCTTCGCTCGGGCTCCTGCTCGCGCTCGGCTACGCGCTCCAGACCGCAGGGCTCGAGCGCACGACGGTCTCGAGCGCCGGGTTCATCACCGGGCTCTACGTGGTCTTCACGCCCCTCTTCGCGCTGCTGCTCTTCCGAACGCGGGTGGGCGGTTCAGTCTGGATCGGCGTCGCGCTCGCCGTGGCGGGGCTGGCGATGCTCTCGGGCGTCGGCGCGGGTGATGCGACAGGCGATCTGCTCGTGCTGGGCGGCTCGGCTGCCTATTCGATCCAGATCGTCCTGATGGAGCGGTATGCGCCGCGGTACGACGCCGTCGCGTTCACGCAGGCGGAGATGCTGGCGGCGTTCGCCGGCTTCGCGGCCGTGGCGGTCGCGCTCGGCCAGGTGGAGGTGCCGCGCGGCTGGACCGTCTGGGGAGCCCTGCTCGTTACCGGGATCTTTGCGAGCGCGCTCGGCTATCTCGTCCAGACCTGGGCCCAGCGGAAGACGAGCGCTACACGGACGGCGCTCGTCTTCGCAATGGAGCCCGTCTGGGCCGGATTCTTCGGCTTCTGGCTGGCCGGCGACCGGCTGGGCGCGATCGGCTGGGGAGGCTGTGCAGTGATCATGGCCGGGATCCTCGTCGCCGAGCCCGAGGCCGGCCGGACACTGCGCCGCCTTGTGGCAAGGGGCTGAGGCGATGTCTGAATTTTCCCGTAGGCCAAAAGAGTAGGAGACCTGCGACACAGATGTTTAAATTCCACTAAATCCGGGGAGAACCCGACTAATCTCGTTCCGTCCTCAAACCGAGAGGCCGGAGCAGGTCGCCTGGCGTCTCTGCCGGCGACGAAGCTCCATTGAGGAAGGATCCGCATGAAACTCTTCAAGAACCGGGCAGTCCTCGGACTCCTCGCCCTGGGATCGCTGATTTCGCTGGCATTCGTCGGCAGCGTCGTGGCCGCCGGCCCGTCGACCGTGGGCCTTGGGACCGCCGCCTCGTACGGCGTTCTCGCCGGCGACACGATCACGAACACAGGCCCGACCACGATCAACGGCGATCTCGGCCTCCATCCCGGGACCGCAGTCACCGGCTCGCCGAACGTACTCGGCACGTCAAACATCAACAACGGCGCCGCACAGCAGGCGAAGGCCGACCTGCGGACTGCGTATCTCGACGCCGCAGGGCGCACGGGCCCGATTCTCGTCGCAGCCGGCGCGCTCGGCGGAAGAACGCTCGCGCCCGGTCTCTACAAGGACGACGGCGCACCTGCGTCGCTCGGCATCGCCACCGGTCAGACGCTGACCCTCGAGGGCGACTCCAGCTCGGTCTGGATTTTCCAGTCCGCGTCGACGCTGATCACGGAGACCGGGAGCCGCGTCGTCCTCTCGGGCGGCGCCCAGGCGTGCAACGTCTTCTGGCAGGTCGCCAGCACGGCCACGTTGAAGACGGGCTCGACCTTCGTCGGGACTGTGATGGCCAACACCAGCATCGATGTCCAAAACAGCGTCACGGTCGCGGGCAGGCTGCTCGCCGGAGCGCAGGCCAACGGCGCCGGCGCGCTGACGATGGACACCGACACGATCACAAGGCCGACGTGTGCGACCGCGCCCGCGCCCGCGCCGGTGGCGACCACAACGGTGGCGACTACGACCACGGCGACGACGCCCACGGCGACTACGCCGACGGCGACGACTCCTGCGGCGAAGCCCGCCCCGAAAGCGACGCCGGCGAGGCCGATCGCCGTGAAGAAGCCGGTCGCGAAGAAGACAGCCGTGCAGGGAGCCTCGACCAGCGTGGCCGGCCCGGCTCTGCCGCCCGTGAACGCCGCAGGCTTCACCGGTTAGGAACAGCGGCGTCATTCGTCTCGACGTGAGATCGGCTGCAGGGGTGCGCACACGCGCACCCCTGTGCCACATCGCGCTCCTCTTTGCGCTCCTCGCCGCCTGCGGGAGCGAGGCGGCGGATGCTGCCGACCGGCCCGCCGTCGCTCGCACGCAGGAGCTCGCGGTGCTCGTGCGCGGGCAGACGGCGATGACGAGGCCCGACGAGGGCTCGGCCCGACGGGTCTGGGTCGAGCGGATCCGCCCGATCACCGAAGGTCGGACAGTGCTCCCCGTGATCGGCCGACAGACCGACGCCAACGGAAACAGGTGGTTGAAGGTCAGGCTGCCCGGACGTCCGCACAACAGCACGGGCTGGATCAGGACGGCCAGGACGCGGCGGTCGGCCACGAGCTGGCACGTCGTCATCGACCTCTCCGAACGACGGGTGACCGTCTACCGCCGAGGCCGTGTCGTGCGGTCTTTCCCGTCGGTCGTGGGGACGAGCTCGACCCCGACCCCGCTCGGCAGGCACTTCGTGGAGGAGACCGTCCTGCTAACCGGAGGCCAGGTCGGCGGACCTTATGCGCTCGCGCTCAGCGCCCGCTCGTACGTGCTGCAGGAGTTCGCGGGAGGCCCCGGCCAGATCGCCGTGCACGGCGTCTGGAACGTGGGCGGGACGATGGGAACGGCTGCGTCGCACGGGTGCGTCCGGCTCGACACCGCCGCGATCAGCTGGATCGGCGAGCGCATCGGCCCCGGCGTCCCCGTCACGGTCCGGCGCTAGATCAACCAGCCGCCGTCGCGCTGCACGAGCTCGCCGTCGACGTGCAGCTCGCCGCCGGGACGGAGGTCTTTGACCATGTCCCAGTGGACGGAGCTTTCGTTCTTGCCGCCGTTGTGCGTGTAGCTCGCGCCGACGGCGAGGTGAACGGTGCCGTCGATCTTCTCGTCGAAGAGGACGTTTCGGGTGAAGCGGGTGATGCGCGGGTTGCAGCCGAGCCCGAGCTCGCCCAGCCTGCTAGCGCCCTCGTCGGTCGCGAGCACCTGCTGGAGGAACTCCTCGCCCTCGTCGGCGCTCGCCTCGACGACCCTGCCTCCGCGGAAGACGAGCCGTGCGCCGACCACGTCGTGGCCCAG
>JBKJSM010000152.1:0-24647 GCA_046594445.1 Gaiellaceae bacterium
GTCGGCCTGCATGAGCTGCGGCCATGAGCTCGCCTGGTACGAGAACGTTCCCGTCATCTCGTGGCTCGTGCTGCGCGGGCGCTGCCGGAGCTGCGGGGCGCCTATCGGCGCGGTCTACCCGGCCGTCGAGCTGCTGACGGCGCTGCTCGTTGCCGCCTCGTTCCTCGACTTCGGGTGGTCGGGCAAGTCCTTCGTCGCCGCGTTCTTCTGTGCCGCGCTCGTGACGGTCTCTGCGACCGACCTGTCTCACCGAATCGTCCCGAACGTGATCGTCCTGCCCGCCGCGGCGATCGTGCTCGTCGCGAACACCGTGCTCGAGCCCGGTGTCGAATGGGTGCTCGGAGCATTCGGCGCCTCTCTCTTCCTCCTGCTCGCCGCGCTCGCCTACCCGAAGGGAATGGGTATGGGCGACGTCAAGCTCGCGCTCCTGCTCGGGGCGATGCTGGGGCGCACGGTGCCCGTCGCCCTGATGGTCGGGATGATCGCGGCCCTCGTTCCCTCGATCGTCCTGTTCGCCCGGCACGGCAAGGCGGCTCGGAAGATGGCGATTCCGTTCGCGCCGTTCCTCTCGTTCGGGGGAATCGTCGCGCTCTTCGCCGGCGACGCCCTGCTCGACGCCTACCTCGCGCTGTTCTAGCCGCTCGGGCACCGGAACGGGCGCTTTAGCGCGCGGTCCGGGCTGCCGATAACTCGAATGAGGGATATGGACGAAGAGCGCCCACCGAATCTGCGCACGGTCGGCCCGACCGGCGAGGAGACCGCCGCCACAGGAGCGGCGCCCCTGTCGACGCCCAATGCGGTCAACGAGATGGCGGAGCTGGTGTACGACCTGCTCTCCGCCACCGGTCTCGTCACGCCCGACAAGCTCGCGCTCGTGCGCGGCCGCGCGGGCCAGGGGTCGCTCGCGCAGGCGATCGTCGACGAAGGCGTCGCTCCCCCCGAGGGAATCGCCCGCTCGCTCGCGGTCCGCTACCAGATCGCCCTCGTCGACCTGGCCCTGACGGGCGTCTCGAAGGAGGCCGCGGAGCTGATCCCGCTGCACGTGCTGGAGCGCGTGGTCGCGATCCCGTACGCGCTCGAAGGCGGCACGCTCCGCATCGCCGTCGCCGACCCCGGCAATCTGCACGGGCTCGACGAGCTTCGGCTCGCGACCCGCTATCCGGTCGAGTTCGGCGTCGCCTCGAGCGACGACATCACCGTCGAGCTGAAGCGGATCTCCAGGGCGACGGAGGCGTTCGACACCCGCGCGGTGCTCGACGAGGTCGAGGACGACCTCGGCCTCCGCGAAGACGAATCCGACCTCGAGGCCGACGACGGCGTCTCCGACGCGCCGCTCGTCCGGCTCGTCAACTCGATCATCTTCCAGGCTGCCGAAGACGGCGCCTCGGACGTCCATTTCGAGCCGCAGGAGGACGCGCTGGTCGTGCGCTTCCGCGTCGACGGCGTCCTGCAGGAGGTGCAGCGGATCCCGAAGCGGATGACTCCAGGGGTGACGACGCGACTCAAGGTGCTTGCGAAGCTCGACATCGCCGAGCGGCGCAAGCCGCAGGACGGCCGTATCTCCCTCAACGCGGCGGCCGCCGGCCGCATGCTCGACGTCCGTGTCGCGACGCTGCCGACCGTCGAGGGCGAGAAGGTCGTCATGCGCCTGCTCGACAAATCGCGACGCGCCCCGACCCTCGAGGAGCTCGGACTGTCGGATGAGATGCGCGACCGAATGGCTGAGATCATCGCGAAGCCCACCGGCGCGCTGCTCGTGACCGGGCCGACCGGTTCCGGTAAGTCGACCACGCTCTACGCCGGCCTGACGACGATGAACCGGCCGGAGATCAACATCATCACGGTCGAGGATCCGGTTGAGTATCGCCTCGCCGGCGTCAACCAGGTGCAGATCAACGTCCGCGCGGGTCTGACATTCGCCACGGCGCTGCGGTCGATCCTGCGCTCCGACCCCGACGTCGTGATGGTCGGTGAGATCCGGGACGGAGAGACGGCCAAGATCTCGATCGAGGCCGCCCTCACCGGTCACTTCGTGCTCTCCACGCTGCACACCAACGACGCGCCGAGCGCGATCACCCGTCTGAACGAGATGGGCGTCGAGCCCTTCCTCACAGGCGCGGCGGTCACGGGCGTGATCGCGCAGCGGCTGGCCCGGAAGCTGTGCACGCACTGCTGCGAGATGTACCAACCATCGGTCGAGGAGTTGCTCCAGTCGCGCGTCGCGCCCGACGTGGCCGCTGCCTCGGACGGGATGGCCTTCTACCGAAAGAAGGGCTGCCCCCGCTGCAACCAGACCGGCTACAAGGGCCGGGTCGGCGTCTATCAGCTACTGACGATGAACGAGTCGATCGCGCAGCTCGCCGTCGCCCGCGCGAGCCGCGAAGAGGTCGAGCGGGCCGCGATGGACGCCGGCATGCGCTCGTTGTGGGACGACGGCCTCGCCAAGGTGGCCGCCGGGCTCACCTCGGTCGAAGAGCTCGCACGCGTCCTGGTTTAGCGCAGCGTCCGCGGCGCCTTTTCGCGACGAAACGGTCACACCCCCGCGACTGGCCGCGCTTGCCGAGGCCCTCGATCGAAAAGGGCGCGCCTGCGGCCGAGACCTGGCGCCAGGTGGGCGCTGCGGCCGATCGTCTCAGCTTGCCTCGGCCGAGCTACGGCCATGTTCGCCGCATCCTGCTCGTGGAGCGACGTCGCCGCGAGCTGCGCGAGGAGGCATGGCGCGTTGTCGACGAACTGCGATCGCCGTCGCCGCGGGGCGCGTCCCGAGCGCGGCCTGGATGCTTCAGCGGCTGCGGGAGCTCCAGCTCGCAGACGACCTTGTGTTACAGGAACACGAGGCCGGTTCGCGCAGGCGACGTGCCGCTACTGAGCCTGGACGTCGCAGCCGAGAACCATGAGGGCCTCGACGGCTTCGGTGACGAACCGTGTCGCGTCACCGGCGCTCATGAACGTGTACGGCCCGGGTCGAGTCGGCTCCGCGGCGTTGCCGCCGACGGGAAAGACCTGGGCCTCGACGACGCACGAGTTGCCGTGGTCGACGGCGCGGAGCACCGCGACCGAGCGTCCGTCCTTGCGCGCGTGCCGGACGAAGAGCTCGCGCTCGGCGGTCTGCTCGGCAGCACTCATGCGGTGGCGTTCGCGGCGGCTTGGATGACAGTGGCGCGGTCGACGAAACCGTTCAGCTGAAGCACGACCTCGCCGCCGCGCTTGATGACGAGCAGGCTGGGATCGTCGAGCGTGCCGAGCTTCGTCAGGAGCGACTGGGCGACGACCTCGTTCAGCACGTTCAGCGCCAAGTAGCCGACGCCGGAGACCTTGGCCCCGGCACGGGCCTCAGCGGCGGCGAGCTCGTCCACGCGGGCGCCGGGAAGGACGAGCGAGACGACGACGAGCTCGTGCTTCGCCAGCGCCTGGTCGATTGCGACGGGAAAGCCGGTCGCGGCCTGGGGAGGATTGAGCGCAGGCTTGGGAGCGGTCGCGGCCGCGCGGGCGGGCGCGGGATTGGCCTTGGCGCCGTTCTTCTTCGCGGCTGCCTTGGTGGCGGGCGCTGTCTTCGCGGCCGCTTTCCTCGCGGCGGCGGCCTTGACCGCGGCGGCATTCGAGACGACGGGAAGCGCGCTCGGCTCGGCCGCGGGTGGCCCGCCCATCGTGAACATGAACAGGGCGCCGCCGACCGCGGCGAGCGCCGCGATAAGCGCGAAGATCCGGACGGGCGGGCTGAGCTTCTCCATACCGCGTCTATCGGCAGGTGCGACCGCGACCTGAAGGCAAAAAGAGAGGGCGCGGTCTCCCGCGCCCTCTCGGTCTTCAGGTTCAGCTAGCTGGTTACGTGGGGGTGCACGGAGTCGCCGCGGTCGTGTCGGCGAGAATCGCGCCCGAGGGCCCGCTCTTGTAGTACGTGAATCCACCCACCGTGCTGACAACGCAGTAGGACGTGAGCGTGTTCAGCGTCGCGTCCGGAAACGTTGCGAGCAGACCAGCGTCGTAGGAGATGGCGCCGGGCGGCGTGCCGGCCGCAGCGTTCTGGACCAGTGCGTAGGTCGAGTTGTCCGCGGCGAACGCCTCGATCGACGGGATTGCCGAGCGGACGTTGGCCTGGGCCGCCGACTTGTTCGCGCGGTCCTTGAAGCCGAGGTACGACGGCACCGCGATCGCGAGCAGGATGCCGATGATGATGATGACGACCAGGAGCTCGATCAGGGTGAAGCCCTTCTCGTCTCTGGTGTCAAGGCGCTTTCGGAGCGCTGTAAGCATTGGGGTGTCTCCTTCCGAGGGGACGGTCGTTTCGTGTGGCTCACCCGGCATCGACCGCGGCGGGTGAGTCATCGACCCCTCGAAAGGGGGAATGGTCACTCACGGCATCCCCCGGAATGGGTGAGTCGCCATGACCCGTGAGAACGCTGCAAGTAAGAGGTACGCGGGCGCGCGCGAGCCTTCCGATCCCTCACTCAAGTTACCCCGAGCGCGTGCCGATAGCCCTGCTTGTGAACGGTATGCCGCCAACCGAGCAGGTCGCTCCGCGCTCGATCGACGAGCTGCTGGAGGCCATGGTCGCGCGCGGTGCGTCCGACCTACACCTGACGGTCGGGACGCCGCCCGCCATCCGCGTTCGCGGTGAGCTCGAGCGCCTCGAGGGCATGCCCGCGCTCACCCCCGAGGACACGCAGCAGCTTCTCTACCGCGTCCTTTCGACCGATCAGCAGAAGACGCTTGAGATCAAGCGGCAGATCGACACGTCGCATGCGGTTCCCGGTCTTGCGCGCTTCCGCGTCAACGTCTACTTCCAGCGCGAGGCTCTCGGTGCGGCGTTCCGCGTCATCCCGGAAGAGCTGAAGACCCTCGAGGAGCTGCAGCTGCCCGTCTCGCTCGCCGAGCTGGCGATGCAGCCGCGCGGGCTCGTGCTCGTCACCGGGCCGACCGGCTCCGGTAAGTCGACGACGCTCGCCGCCATGATCGACGAGGTCAACCGTAACCGCACCGATCACATCCTCACGATCGAGGACCCGATCGAGTTCGTACACCGCCACAAGCGCTGCATCGTCAACCAGCGCGAGATCGGCGTCGATGCGACCAGCTTCGGCGAGGCGCTCCGCGCCGCGCTTCGCCAGGACCCCGACGTGATTCTCGTCGGCGAGATGCGCGACCTCGAGACGATCGGGACTGCGCTCACCGCGGCCGAGACCGGCCACCTCGTGCTTGGCACGCTGCACACCCAGAGCGCTCCCGGCACGGTCGACCGCATCATCGACGTCTTTCCCGCCGAGCAGCAGGAGCAGGTGCGGATCATGCTCGCCGGCTCGCTGCAGGGCATCGTCACGCAGGCGCTGCTCCCGACTGCGGACGGCCAGGGCCGTGTTGCGGCGCTCGAGATCCTGCTCCCAGACGACGCGACCAGGAACCTGATCCGCCAGGGGAAGGTGGAGCAGATCTACTCGATCATGCAGACCTCCACCGGCCGCGGGATGATGACAATGGAGCAGTCGCTCGCGAACCTCGTCCTGCGGCGCGTGATCACCAAGGACGCTGCGCTGGCCTGCTCGAGCCGGGGCGACCAGCTCGAGGGCCTGCTCGAGCGCGCCGGATTCGAGGGCGAGCCCGAGGCAGAGCCCGAGGAGGCGCCGCTGCACTCCGGCCTGCGAGTCGCGGGGGGCTGAGATGGAGAACAACGAGAAGCCCACCCCCCTCTGGAAGAAGGAGATCTCGTTCCGGCGCAAGCCCGCGGAGCGCGAGCCGGACAGCGTAGCGGCGTCCGCGGAGCCGGCGGCCACGCCGGACGAGCCCGAGGCGCAGCCCGCGTCGACGTCCGTCTGGAAGAAGGAGGTCTCGTTCCGCAAGAAGATCAAGCCTGTGCCCGCACCGGTCGAGCCCGAGCTCGCAACCGTCGCGGAGCCGGAGCTGCTGCCCGAGCTTGAGCTCGCGCTGGAGGCCGTCCTGCTCGACGCTGAGCCGGAGATGGTGCCGGAGATCAAGCCCGAGCCTGAGCCGGAATTCGAGCTTGAGCCCGCCGCGGAGATCGAGCACAGCTGGTTGACGAAGCCGCTCGAAGAGGTTTCCGAGCCGCCTGAGGAAGAGGAACTCGAGCTCGCCGCGGTCGCAGACGAGGTCGAGGCCGTCGTCGACGCGGTTGTCGAGGATCCCGCCGAGGAGGCACTCGAGCCTGTGTCGGTGCTCCCCCAGATCGATGCGCTCGATCCCGAGGTGGCGAGCGAGCTGCTGACGGAGGTCGCCGAGGTCGTGTCGGCAGAAGCAGCGGCCCTCCCGGAGCTCGACGCGCACCTGGACTTCGAGTCGCCCGCCCTCGCCGAGGTCAATTTGCCCGACCTCCTCGACCTCCCGGAGCTGCTCGACATCTTCGACCTACCCGCCGCGATCCTCCCCGGAGCCGAAGCCGAAGCCGCCGAGAGCGCTCCGGTCGCAGACGCGCCCCCCAAGGTGCCGTTCTACAAGCGGGATCTCTCGAGCAAGCGGGCGCCGCGCGAGCGAAAGCCCAGAGCCGAGCGGCCCAAGCACGAGCGCGCACCGACGCCCGAGGCCGCCGGCAAGCAGCCTTTCTACAAGCGTGAGTTCTCGCTCAAGCGCGGGCCGAAGGAGTGGGACGCCGCCGAGCCGCCCTCCGAGCCGAATCCCAAGCCCGAGTCCCGGTTCAAGCTGCAGCTGAAGAAGTCCGAGCCGAAGGCCAAGGCAGCGTCGAAGGCGGCGTCCGATCGGGGCGCGAAGATCACGAAGGTCCCGAGGCCGAAGCTCCGCCGCGCCTCGCTCCCGAAGCCCTCGCTGCCGGCCGCCAAGGGCGCGAAGAAGCTCGTCGGCCTGAAGATCGGCGCGTCGCAGATCGCGGCCGCCCGGATCGTCAACGGCGACGAGCCCGAGCTCGTCCAGATCGCGCGCGAGCCGCTCGATCCGGGCATCGTGGTCGGTGGGGAGTTGCGCGATCCAGAGGCGCTCGCGCTCGCGCTGAAGGAGTTCTTCCGCAAGCACAAGCTGCCGAAGCGTGGCGTGCGGCTCGGAATCGCGAACAACCGGATCGGCGTGCGTACCTTCGAGGTCGCCGGCATCGACGATCCCAAGCAGCTTGCGAACGCGATCCGCTTCCGCGCCCAGGAGGTGCTGCCGATCCCGATCGAGGAGGCGGTGCTCGACTACCAGATCCTCTCCGAGTCGACTGACGCAGACGGCGTCCTCACCAGGCGCGTGCTCCTCGTCGTCGCGTATCGCGAGCTCGTCGACCGCTACGTCCACGCCTGCCGCAAGGCGGGGATCGAGATCGTCGGCATCGACCTCGAGGCCTTCGCGTTGCTCCGCGCGCTCGCCGAGCCCCGAACGCCTGTGCCCGGGGACGAGCGCGGCGCCCTCGTCGCGGTCTCCGTCGGCCACGACCGTTCGACCTTCGCCGTCTCCGACGGGCGCAACTGCGAGTTCACGCGCGTTCTCGAGTGGGGCGGCTGGGCGCTGAACGTCGCGATCGCGCGAGCGCTCGACCTCTCTCCAAGCGAGGCCGAGCCGGTCAAGCGCGCGCTCTCGTTCACCGGCACCGAGCTGCCGCCCGAGGGTTACGACGAGAGCCAGCTCGAAGCCGCGCGCGAGGCTGCCCGCAAGCAGCTCCAGTCCTTCGCGCGGGAGCTCGTCTCCTCGCTCCAGTTCTACCAGAATCAGCCCGATTCTCTAGGCATCGGCGAGATCGTCCTCACCGGCGGCACCACCCATCTTCCCGGCTTCGCAGCCGAGCTCCAGCGCCTGATCGGCGTTCCCGTCCGCGTCGGCGATCCGCTCGCCCGCGTGAAGGTGTCCAAGCGCATCCGCGAGAGCGACCAGACGGGATCGTTCGCGATCGCCATCGGCCTCGGGATCGACGACTGATGCGCGCGGTCAACCTTCTCCCTCGCGACGAACCGACACGCAGCTTCGAGGCCAAACGCGGCATCGTCTTCCTCGGCGGCGGCGGCGCGGCCCTCGTCACGGTCGTGCTCGCAACGCTGATCATCGGTGCGAGCGGAACGGTCGAGCAGGAGCGGCAGTCGCTCGACCTGATCAACGCCGAGCTCGCCGCGGTGCCGAAGCCCGACCCGGGGAAAGCGGAGCCGCAGGACAACGCGGCGCTCCTCACCGAGAAGGCAGCTCGGATTTCGGCGCTCTCGACCGTCCTCGCCGGCCGGATCCCGTGGGACGAGATCCTGCGCCAGATCTCGCAGGTACTGCCCGAGGACGTCTGGCTTTCGAGCCTGGCGACGAGCAGCGCTGTTACCCCGGCCCAGCCCGGCGGCGGCGGCGCCCCCACGCTCACCCTGAATGGCACGACGTACTCACAGGACGGCGTGGCGCGGTTCCTGTCTCGAATCTCCGTGCTGCCCGCGCTCACAAACGTCCAGCTCCAGACGAGCACGAGTGGCTCAGGGTCCGATGTGGCGTCCGCTGTCGTCCAGTTCGTCGTCATCGCCGACGTGAAGTTGCCGGGTTCGGAGGCCTCCTCGTGAAGCGCAGGCTGTCGCCCAGGGCCCTCTACGCTTTGGTCGGGGGCGGCCTGCTCCTCTACGCGCTCTTCGGCTGGTTCGTCCTAGTCGGACCGAAGCGCGCCGAGGCGGCTGCACTGAAGGAGCAGGTTGCCACGGCCAAGCAGACCTTGATCGCCACCCGGCAAGCTGCGACGGCCCAGCCGGACGCGCAGCCGATCAAGGTTGCCGACATCTACCGCCTCTCGACGGCGATGCCGTCCTCGCCGGACATGCCCGGGATCCTGCTCGAGCTGTCTCGAATCGCGGGCGAGACCGGAATCCAGTTCACCTCGATCTCGCCGCAGGCCTCGACGGTGACCGGTGGGTACCAGTCGGTTCCGATCTCCCTGGGGTTCTCCGGGAACTTCTACGAGCTCTCCGACTTCCTCTTCCGTCTCCGCACACTGGTTGGGATTCGGCACGGGGAGCTCCACAGCTCAGGTCGGCTCTTCGTGGTGAGGACGGTCTCGTTCGCCGCAAACGAAGCGGACTTCCCCAACATCGTCGCCTCACTCACCGTGGACGCGTTCGTGTACGGGACCGGAACGGCCGCGACGACAGTCCCGAGCGCTGCGCCGCCGGTCGCAGGGGCGACGGGCACCGCAACGACGGAAGCACCCGTGCCGCCGGTCGACGCCCAGAGCTCCGAGGCCGCCGCGGTGGGAGCGACTCCCTGATGGCCAAGCGCGTCGACCCACTCAAGGCGAAGCAGGCCAAGCAGAAGAAGATGGCGATCGGCCTCTGCGTCCTCCTCGTTGCCGTCCTCGCCTTCCAGGGCCCGAAGACGCTGAAGATGTTGAAAGGCCCGCCCGCGGCGGCGCCCATGGCCGCTCCGGCGGCGGCGGCTGCCGCGGCCGGCGCACCCGTCACGCCGTCAATCGACGGAGTGCCGCCGGCCGCCGCGGGGAGCACCCCGGCTGCCGCCGGTGCGCAGCCTGCCGTCCTCGTCGACAGCGACGTACCCGCCGCCGCGGGCGACGGCCAGCTCCGCTCGTTCGAGCTCTTCCAGGCGAAGGATCCATTCGCACCTCAGAACGTTGCCCCGGCGGCCCCGAGCGCGGCCGCGACACCGGCCCAGCAGCCGGCCGAGACCACAGACGCGAAATCGTCTGCGGGCGGCACGGTCATCGAGCCGTCGCCTGGAACGGCCGGCATCGCCGGCACGGCGGGTGCGGCCCCCGCCGCGACCCCCGGGACGGCGACGACCGCGGCTCCCACCGCCGCGAGCGCGAGCGCGACGTCGATCTCGGTCAACGGCCTCGCCGAGAACGTCGCGATCGACGCGTCCTTCCCCGCCGCGACCCCTGCATTCGTGCTCGCGTCCGCGGCCAAGGACGGCAAGTCCGTTCAGATCGGCGTTGCCGGGGGCACCTATGCAGACGGCTCCCAGACGATCAAGCTCACGCTCGGCAAGCCGCTAACGCTTCGTAACACGGCCGACGGTAGTCAGTACGTGCTGCGCCTGAACGCCGTCGCCGGCTTCGTCCCGGCCAAGAAGTAGCGACCGAATCCCGCCGCTGCGCGAGGTCGTGCCGGAGAGGCTAGCTTCCGCTCGAGGCGTCGAACGTGGAGGAGAGGCGCGTCAGCGTCTCCAGGCCGTTGGCGCTGCGGACGACGATCGTGACGAGCTTGACTGCGCGCCCGGTCGGCGGCGTCTGCGAGACGACGTACGTGTCGATCCGGTAGAGGTGCCCGTCAGGCCCGGTAACGTTCAGCTGCCTCGGGGTGCACTGCGTCGTCATGGGCGAGCACGTCGTCGCCGGCGACAACGGAGCGGCCTGGTTCGCACCACCGCAGGCGCCCGTCGGGTCGATCTTGTTGGCGTTGTCACACTGGTAGGTCGTGTCTGCGTTCGCGGTCGTCAGCGCGGCCGAGTCGAGCGCGATCTGGGCGTACAGGAGCGCTCGGTAGAGCTCCATCTGCTTATCCGCGAGGACGGAGGCGGTCGACACCTCTGCTGCGCTTCGGAGGGCGAGCATGCCGGAGTTGAAGCCGGCAACGACCGCGAGAATGCCGACGTTCAGCATCACCATCGAGATCAACAGCTCGATCAGGCCAAAGCCGTCCTCCGTGCGCGCGCGTGCGATCACCTTCCCGTCATCGGCAGCGCCCCGGCAAACCTCAAGAGGTCGTATCCCTCTGCCGATACGCAGGAGCATGGCGGCTTACGCGTTCAACGCGATCAACTCGACCGGCCTCGAGTCGACCGGCGAGATCCATGCGCCCGACCCTGGCTCTGCGCGCGAGCAACTGCGCGTCCGCGGCCTGCTGGCGACGCGCCTCAGTGAGCTCCCGTCCGCGGGCGAGGAGTCGGCCCGGACGACCTTCAAGAAGATCAAGCCGAAGTCGCTCCAGATCTTCTCGCGCCAGTTCGCGACGATGATCGAGGCGGGACTGAATGTCGTCAGCGCACTCGTGATCCTGGAGCAGCAGACCGACGACAAGTACCTCGGCGCGGTCATCCGCGAGCTTCGCGCCGACGTCGAGGGCGGCATGCTGCTCTCGCAGGCGATGGTGCGCCACCCGAAGGTCTTCGACCGGCTCTTCGTCGCCATGGTCGAGGCCGGCGAGGCGGCCGGCATCCTCGACACGGTCCTCGACCGCGTCGCTTTCCAGATCGAGAAGTCGACCGCAATCAAGCGCCGGGTCAAGGGCGCCATGATCTATCCGACGATGGTGCTGATCTTCGCCACCCTCGTGCTGGTCGGGATGCTGCTCTTCCTCGTCCCGATCTTCGTCGGGATCTTCGCCCAGCTGGGCGGCGACCTGCCGATGCTGACGCAATGGGTCCTGAACGCCTCCAACTTCCTCAAGGCGACGTGGTTCGTTCTCGTCCCGGGCGTGATCGGCGGCATCTTCGGGCTGAAGAAGTTCCTCAAGACCGACGCGGGCCGCCAGCGCTGGGACCGGGTCAAGCTGAAGCTGCCGATGAAGATCGGCGACGTCGTGCTGAAGATCACGATGGCGCGCTTCTCGCGCACGCTCTCCACGCTCGTAGCCGCCGGCGTCGACATCATCAAGGCGCTCGAGATCACGGGCCAGACGGCCGGCAACTGGGTCGTCGAAGAGTCGCTTGCCGGCGTTCGCCAGAAGGTCGGCGAGGGCGTGCCGATCGCCCAGCCGCTGGTCGAGAATCCCGTCTTCCCGGCGATGGTCAGCCAGATGGTCAAGATCGGCGAGGAGACCGGCGAGCTCGAGAAGATGCTCGGGAAAATCGCCGACTTCTACGAGGACGAGGTCGACGCGTCGATCCAGTCGCTGACCTCGATCGTCGAGCCGATCATGATGCTGGGCGTCGGGATCATGGTCGGCATCGTGATCATCTCGATGTACCTGCCGATGTTCAAGATGCTGTCGCTGATCGAATAGCGACGAGCGCTACTTCGTCCGCGGCGGCGGGAAGGCGGCCCAGCCTTGCTCTGCGAGCGTCGTCAGGCTGCTCGATTTGACGCCCGCGTCCGAGACCGTCAGCACAGACGGGCCGACGACGAGCGAGCGCCGGACTCCCGGCGTGAACCCGAGCTTGCCAGCCTCGTGCTCGATCCGGCCCGCCGCGTCGATCCCGCGCGTGCGGCCGACGCGGAAACCGAGCGCCCGCTGCTCGAAGGGGATCACGACGAGGCCGGTGCGCGGCCAGAAGAGGAACGCGTGGTGGTTGGACTCGGCCTCAGACCAGCCGGGCCCGAGCGCCGCGGTGTGCAGCCTCGTCGGCCGCCGAAGATTGGAGACGTCGAAGACCGACAGCTGCGTGCCGAGCGGGCGGCCCTGCTCGTCGGCGTCCTGCCCGATCCCGAGCAGGAGGTCCTCGCCGATCGGGTGCAGGTACGCCGAGTAGCCCGGGATCTTCAACTCCCCGAGCACGCGGGGCCGCTCCGGAACCGAGAGGTCGACCGTGTAGAGCGGGTCGATCTGGCGGAACGTGACGACGTAGCCGACGTCGCCGACGAAGCGGACGGCATAGACGCGCTCTCCCTTGCCGAGCTCGCCGATGCGGCCCGCCTGGACGAGAGCGCCGTCCTTCGCGCGCAGCGTCGTCAGGAACGACTCGCTCTCTCTGCCGGCTCCCCACCAGGCGGGTGTCTCCGTGCTGACCACGCGCAGCACGCCGCGGTGCTCAGAGAGCGACCATTGGCTGAGCAGGTTGCCGGACACGGTCCCGCTACCCCGGTACTGCGTTCGCAGCGGGCTCGAGATGTCGAACTTGTGGATCGCGGTCGTGACGCCGTTGCGCTCCTGCGTCGGTGCGTCGGGCGACGGTCTCTGGTCCCAGCGCTCCGTCGCGACGTAGAGGCTCTCGGGCGACGCGTAGACGATCCGCCCGTCCGTCATCACCGCGAGCGAGTCGGTTGGCTCGAGGCCCTTGGCGAGATCGACGGTCAGGACGGTCAACATCCCGAGCCCCGAGAACGCCGCAGGCCGCTTGACGTGCCGGCACTGGACGAGCGCGCGCGCCTTCGTCGCCGGACGACCCGGCCGCTTGACCCGGTACGAGGGCAGCCAGGCCGTGACTCGGGAGGAGGCGATCACGGTCCGGTTGCGCTTCGTCGCCTCCGCGGCCGCCTGCGCGGTCGAGCCCTTCGGCCGGACGAACGGAAGCTTCACCGGCACCTGCGACGCGGCGACGATCCGCACCTTGCCGCCGACGAGCCGCGCGGCGACGTAGGAGCCGTCGAGCGTCAGCGTCCGAACGAGCCGCAGCCGCTTCGGGTTCGAGACGTCGATCTCCGCCAGGACTGACTGGGCAGGGGCCGGCTGCATGATCCGGGCGGCGAGCGCGGGCAGCGGCTCGATCCAGAAGCCGCCCCGCGAGAGCACGAGCAGGCGGTCGCCGTGCAGGAGCAGCTCATGGGTCAAGCCCTCCTGGAGCTTCAGCGAGTCGAGCAGGCGCGGCCGCCGCTCGCGGACGTCAACCGAGTTGAGCCACCCTTTCGCGACGGAGAAGAGCGTCTCACCGTTCGTCTTGACGAGGTCGGGCTCGTCGACGCCCTCCTCCTGGACGTTCGTGCCGGAGTAGTCGACGCCCTCCTGGGGCGCCGCGGCGCGCGCCGGCGCGGCAGGCGCGCCTAGCTCGATGCCGCCCCGCGCCCCGAAGCCGTACGGGCCGACGAAGCGCCCGGCCTGCGACTTCACGTGGCCGAGCAGCTGCCCGCACGTGCCGAACGCGACCAGGCGCGGCGCCTTGGGCGCTGCGGAGCTCTCACTCGTGGCGCCGAGCGCGGCGGCGACGAGGACTGCCAGCGTCGCAAGGAGAGCGACGCGTCTGACGAAGTTCATCACCTGGGTTCTACGTCACAGCTGTCGCAAACGTCACGGCGGTGTGTTGACTCAGGCCGCGACCGCGGTCATCCCCTCGCCGGCCTCGTGGCAGTCTCGGCAGCGCGCCTCGTACTGCTCGTTCGCGCCGACCACGATGGTGGCGCCCGAGTACGGCGCGGGCTGGTCGTCGACGAGTCGCTGCGTCGTCGTCGCCGGACCGCCGCAGCGGTGACAGACGGCCTGGAGCTTGTCGACGAACTCGGCGAAGGCGAGCAACTCCGGCATCGGGCCGAACGGCAGGCGGCGGAAGTCCTGGTCGAGGCCCGCGACGATCACCCGGGCGCCACCCTCGGCGAGCGCGAGCGCTGCCCCGACGATCTCGCGCTCGAAGAACTGCACCTCGTCGATCCCGACGACCTCCATGCCGCGGGCGCGGTCGACGAGCTCGGCGACGTCCGCGACCGGCACGGCCCGCATCCGAATCCCCGCGTGGCTGACGACGTCCGCGACGTCGTAGCGGACGTCGATCCCGGGCTTGAAGATCACCGCGCGCTGCCCGGCGATTTCGGCGCGGCGCAGCCGGCGAATCATCTCCTCGCTCTTGCCGCTGAACATCGGGCCGCAGACGACCTCGAGCCAGCCGCCGCTCCTGGGGTTGATCCGGATCACGGTCGCGATGGTAGGAGACGGGCCGGACGGGCCGCCGAGATGGGTTCGCCGCTCCCGCGCGCGACGACTGGGCCGCAACCCGGTTCGACGCCTGCGATGTTGCTACACTCCTCGTCCGCGCGGCGGCGTAGCTCAGCTGGTTAGAGCAGCGGAATCATAATCCGCGTGTCGCAGGTTCGAGTCCTGCCGCCGCTACTCCTCACCCAGTCTTTTCCCCACCGAAACCGAGAGAACACGATCTAGATGGCAACCGGAGTTCGAGTCGCGATCACGCTCGCCTGCACCGAGTGCAAGCGTCGCAACTACCAGACCAACAAGTCGAAGCGGAACACGCCGGACCGCGTCGAGTTCAAGAAGTATTGCCGCTGGTGCGGGAATCACACGCTCCACCGGGAGACGCGCTAGTGGCGCGCGAGACCCGTCGGCAGCGGCGCGACCAGCGCAAGGGTTCCGGTACGGCCAAGCCGGCCGCGCCGCGCCAGCGCCAGGCGCAAGCCCAGGTTCGGCCCGGCATGGCGCCGGCCTCGACTCAGACCGGCCGCCGCGAGGCTCGCGGCCGTGGACGCTTCGTCAAGGAGTCGTGGGGCGAGCTGAAGAAGGTCGAGTGGCCGAGCCGCGCTCAGGTCACGCAGGGCACGATCGTCGTCCTGATCGCCTGCATCATCGTCGGAGCCTTCCTCTACGGCGCCGACCAGATCTTCAAGCCCTTTGTCCGCACCGTTCTGCTGGGAGAGTGACGTAGATGTTCCGCTGGTACGTGATCAACACCTACTCCGGGCACGAGAACAAGGTGAAGGCCAACCTCGAGCACCGGATCGTCTCGATGAACCAGGCACCGCGCTTCCGGCGCGTCGTCGTCCCGACCGAGACGGAGATCGTCAATAAGGACGGGCAGAAGGTGCAGCAGGAGAAGCGCGTGCTACCCGGTTACGTGCTCGTGAACATGGACTTGAACGACGAGGCGTGGACGGTCGTGAAGAACACGCCCGGCGTCACCGGCTTCGTCGGCGCCGGCGCCAAGCCCGTCCCGCTCGCGCAGGGCGAGGTCGACCGGATCCTGCACACGGGCGCCGGTTCGGCAGCCGCCGCGCTCCGCTCTCAGGTGGAGTTCACGCTCGGCGAGTCGGTCAAGGTAACCTCCGGCCCGCTGTCGGACTTCGACGGCGAGATCGTCGACGTGAACGCCGACCAGCAGAAGCTGAAGGTGCTCGTCGACATCTTCGAGCGCCAGGTGCCGGTGGAGCTCGGGTTCGACCAAGTGAAGAAACTGGACTGATAGGACGAGATGGCGAAGAAAGTACTGACACTGATCAAGCTGCAGATCCCGGGCGGGCAGGCGAACCCTGCGCCGCCGGTCGGTCCTGCGCTCGGCCAGCACGGCGTCAACATCATGGAGTTCTGCAAGGCGTTCAACGCGCAGACGGCGCAGGAGAACGGCCGCATCACCCCGGTCGAGATCACGGTCTACGAGGACCGCTCCTTCACGTTCATCACGAAGACGCCGCCGGCGGCCGTGCTGATCAAGGAGGCGCTCGGCCTCGCGAAGGGCTCGGCCGAGCCAAACCGGAACAAGGTGGGGAAGATCTCGCAGGCGCAGCTCCGCTCGATCGCCGAGATCAAGCTCGTCGACCTGAACGCACGCGACGTCGACCATGCGATGCTTGTCATCGCCGGCACAGCGCGAAGCATGGGCGTCGAGGTGGAACGGTGAACACAGCTCTGAATTTGACCTCGGCGGTCTGCGGGCTTTGCTCGCTGAGCGCTCGGGACAGCGTGGAGGTGGAGCGATGACCACGAAGCACGGGAAGCGCTACGACGAGGCGCGCACGAAAATCGAGCGCGAGAACCTCTACTCGCCCGTCGAGGCCGTGAAGATCATCAAGGACATGCCCGACGCGAAGTTCGACGAGACCGTCGAGGCTCACTTCCGCCTCGGCCTGAACGTCCGTCATGCCGACCAGCAGCTCCGCGGCACGCTGATGCTTCCGCACGGGACGGGCAAGACCGTCCGCGTCGCGGTCTTCGCCGAGGGCGACAAGGCCCGCGAGGCGGAGGAGGCGGGTGCGGACGTCGTCGGCTCCGCCGATCTCGCCGCGAAGATCGAGGGCGGCTTCACCGACTTCGACGTCGCGATCGCGACCCCCGACCAGATGGGCAACGTCGGCAAGCTCGGGCGCGTGCTCGGCCCGCGGGGCCTGATGCCGAACCCGAAGACCGGCACCGTCACCTTCGACGTCGCCAAGGCCGTCACCGATGCGAAGGGCGGCAAGCTCGAGTACCGCACCGACCGCGGCGCGAACGTTCACGTCTCGATCGGGAAGAAGAGCTTCGGCGAGCGGAACCTGCTCGAGAACTACGCGGCCCTCGTCGAGGAGATCGTCCGCGCCAAGCCCGCCTCCTCCAAGGGGCGGTACATCCACCAGATCACCCTCACGACCACGATGGGCCCCGGCCTGCGCGTCGATCCGGCGCGCGTGCGTGGGATCATCGAGGACTACGAGCACGAGGCCGCCTCGGCCTAAGTTTTCCGTCCACAGCCCGTTGCCGAAGAAAGGAAGCAGCCGCAAGGCAGAGGTCTTCCCGAGGTGGCGCTTGGAAGGTGCACGCACCTCTTTCCGAGCCCGCCTCCGTGCGGGCTCGACCGTTTCAAGGAGGTGAGAGATGCAGAAGAGTGACAAGGAGCGAGTCGTCGCAGAGCTGACCGAGTCGCTGCGGACGTCGGAGACGTTGATCGTCGCCGACTACCGCGGGCTCACGAACTCGGAGATCGACGGACTGCGCTCGAAGCTGATCGAGCACGGCGCCCGTTTCTCCGTCGTCAAGAACACGCTCACCCGCCGCGCGGCTGAGGCCGCGGGTGCGGATGCGCTGCTGGCCCTGCTCGAGGGCCCGACGGCGATCGCGTTCGTCGAGTCCGGCGGCGATCCCGTCGCGGTCGCGAAGGTGCTCAGCGACGCAGCGACCAGCACGAAGATCCTCGCGATCCGCGGCGGCGTCCTCGAGGGCAAGACGATGACGGCCGACGAGGTGCAGGGCCTCGCCAAGCTGCCGCCCACCGACGTGCTGCGCGCGCAGCTCGTGGGGGCGATCGTCTCGCCGCTGACCGTCTTCGTCGCGCTCGTGTCGGCGCCGCTCCGCGACCTCGTCGGGCTGATCGACGCCCGGATCGAGCAGCTGGGCGGCCCGGAGGCGGGCGCAGAGCCAGCCGAGACCGAAGTGATCGAAGAGACCGAAGAGACGGCAGACCAGTCTGCTGAAGAAGTCACTGAAGAGACCACTGACACGCAGGAGGAGCAGGAGTAATGGCGACAGATACCGCGAAGGTGCTCGAGACGCTCGGCAAGATGACCGTGCTCGAGCTCGTCGAGCTGAAGAACGCGATCGAGGAGGAGTGGGGCGTCACCGCCGCCGCTCCGATGGCTGCCGCAGCGCCTGCAGCGGCGGGCGGGGACGGCGGCGCACCGGCCGAGGAGAAGACCTCGTTCGACGTCGTCATCACCGGCGCAGGCGACAAGAAGATCCAGGTGATCAAGGTCGTCCGCGCAGTCACCGGCCTCGGCCTCAAAGAAGCGAAGGACCTCGTCGACGCCGCTCCCGGTGTCGTCAAGGAGGGCGTCAACCAGGAAGAGGCCGACTCGATCAAGGCCCAGCTGGAAGAGGCGGGAGCGGGCGTCGAGCTGAAGTAGGCCCCAGGCAGATGAGACGAGGGGCCGTCCGCAGGGGGCGGCTCCTCGCCCGCTCCGCGCAGAGATTGGTCGGACGCTAAAACTGTTTAAAACTGCTTTTTTCTGACAGGATCTCCCCGAAAAGGTCACAAGCTATCGAGGGAGAGGGCAATAGTGAAGAGTAAGAGGGCACGGACGATCGCGCTCGCCGTCACGGCGTTCGCGGCGAGCTTTACCGGCTGGACGGGGAGCGCGGCGGCGCTCGGGCCGAACGCCGTCTCGACGAACGCCGGTTGCTACGCGAACGCGATGTTCCGCAACGACGACAGCTTCGTCAGCGGCGTCGGCATCGGGTTCCCGGTCAACTTCTTCGGGACGACGTACACGACGCTGGCGGTCAACAACAACGGGAACGTCACGTTCGACGGCGGCATGTCGGACTACACCCCGTTCCCGATCCTGACGACCGGGCGCCGGGTCATCGCGCCCTTCTTCGGGGACGTCGACACGCGGAACGGCGTGTCGGACGTCACCCGCTGGGGATCCAGCACCTTCGACGGCCGGCCCGCACTCTGCGTCACCTGGGCCGGAATCGGGGTTGGCTACTACAGCTTCCGGGTGGACAAGCTGAACAACTTCCAGCTGCTCCTGGTGGATCGTTCCGACGTGGCGTCCGGCGATTTCGACATCGTCTTCAACTACGATCGCATCGAGTGGGAGACCGGGGAGGCGAGCGGCGGCGTCGGCGGCCTCGGAGGCGCATCCGCTCGAGCCGGCTGGGCGAGTGGCACGACGGCGTACGAGCTCGCGGGCTCAGCGGTCAACGGGGCGCTGCTCGACTCGAACTCGACGACAGGCCTGATCCACAACAAGCTCAACACGAGCCAGCTCGGTCGGTACGTCTTCTTTGTCCGGAACGGCGTCGTCCTGCCGCCGGAAGACACGACTGCACCGGTGCTGTCGCTGCCGGCGGACATGACGGTCGAGGCGACGGGCGCGACGGGCGAGGCTGTGAGCTACACCGTCACGGCGACCGACGACGTCGATCCGTCGCCGGCCGTCGAGTGCTCGCCCGCCTCGGGGAGCACGTTCCCGCTCGGGGAGACGACGGTGGACTGCACCGCGACCGACGCGGCCGGGAACAGCTCGTCGGAGTCGTTCACGGTGACGGTGGAGGACACGACGGCGCCGGCGTTGTCGCTGCCCGCGAACATCACCGCCGAGGCGACGAGCCTTGCGGGTGCGGTGGTGAGCTACTCCGCGTCGGCGACCGATGCCGTCGATCCAAGCCCGTCGGTGAGCTGTTCGCCCGTTTCGGGCGGCACGTTCGCGCTGGGTACGACGACGGTCGGCTGCACGGCGACCGATGCGACGGGCAACGGCTCGTCCGGGTCGTTCACCGTGACGGTGCGGGACACGACCGCTCCGGCCGTGACCTGCGTGAACGGGCCGAACCCGTCCGGCAAGAACAAGCCGAACGGCAACGCCGGCTTCCGGACGATCACGGCGACCGACCCGGTTGGAGTCGTCACGCTCCAGATCGTCGACTCGGCGAGCTCGTTCGTCTCCTCGAACCTCTCGAGCGGCTGGAACCTGAAGTTGACCCAGTCGCCCGGGAATGCGAGCGAGAAGAACATGGCGGGCGTCGTCAGCAGGCACATCAACACGACCGGCGCACCGAAGCTGCGCGCGGTCGACGCGGCGGGGAACGTCACGCAGGTCGACTGCTAGGCGTTCGTGCGGGAGGGCGGCCGGAAGGCCGTCCTCCCGCCACTCCCTCGTTCGGGGGCGTAGGTCAGGCCCGCTACAGCCGACACCTCTGATGCCAATCCACTCGGAGGTTTCCATGCGGCTCAAGACGTTGCTCGTCACTGCGGTACTCGGCCTGGCGTTTGCCGCCACGGCCGTCGCCGAGACCGGCCCCGCGCCGGCGCCCTCGCCCACCCCGCCGCGCGAGCAGGCGCAAGACGCGCGCGAGAAGGCTCGCACCGCGGCGCTCGAGCGCGTCAAGGCCGAGCGCGAGAAGGCCAAGGCCGCGGCCGAGGAGCGCCGGAAAGCGGAGGTCGAGAAGCTGAAGGCGAAGAAGGCCGACGCTCAGAAGGCGAAAACAGAGCGTCGTGCCGGGATCGCGCGCGCGCACGAGCAGGCGAAGGCGGCAAAGAAGGCGCTGCACCTGAAGGCGTTCGCGGCCAAGAAGGAAGCCCTGGCGGCCGCCAAGGCCGCCTGCGAGCACCCGGAGACGGTCGACGCCGCGGCGAAGGAAGCCGCCAAGGCTTCCTGCAAGACGGCCCGCGCGGCCGCCCAGGCAAAGCTCAAGCTGATCAACGCGGAGCTGCACGCGGGTCTGAAGGCTGTCGCCGCCAAGCTCGCTGCCGCTCGCGAGAGCCTCGAGGGCTCGGTCGAGAGCGACGAGGACGACGAGGGCGAGAGCGACGAGGCGGACGAGTAACGCGCGTCGCCATCGCCGCTCGATCGACGGGGCCGGGCGCCGCCCGGCCCCGTATTTGCAAGGGAATTGCAAAGATTCGGACGGATCCCCCATCCGAGGTAGCAGGAAATCTCTCTCGGCGCCGTCTTCACCTTGGACACCGAAATTTCCGGGAGGACTGAGGACCGATGAAACTGAAAGCACTGCTGCTCGCACTCTTCACAGCCGGCTTCGCCGTCTCGATCGCCGTGGCCGCTTCGCCGGTCGCCGTCGAGAAGGGCAAGCCGACCGTGAGCGTCGCGACGACCGGCACAGGCACGACGACCGGCACAGGCACGACGGGTACGACCACCACGTCCGAGTCGAAGAAGGGCAAGGGTCACGCGAAGCGGGCCGCAGCGGACTGCAAGCCGTCGCGCAAGATTCTGCTGAAGGGCGAGTTCGTCGCCGCGGGAGCCGGTGGCTTCGCAATGACGGTCTCCGGCGGCAACAAGCCCGCCAAGCCCTGGAAGGGCAAGCAGGCGACCGTGCTCGTCGACGACGAGACGAAGTTCAAGGGCAAGAAGCGTGCGCTTGCCGAGCTCGCTGCCGGCGACCGACTGAGCGTGCAGGGCTACGCTTGCAAGGCCGACGCCGCGGCCGGCACGGTTCTCGCCCGCAAGGTGATGAGCAAAGGCCCGAAGGGCGGCGATGACGACGAGGCGACGACCACCGCCACGACGACCGCCGCGACGACGACGGCCGTAACCACCACGGCTCCGTAGTCGTTCAGCTGTAGGGGTACAGCCGAGGGCGCCGAGAGGCGCCCTCGGTCATTCGTGCCCCCGTCTGTATACTTCGACCACATTCGGCCCCCGCCGCGGCTCTTGCTTGCGGCGAGGGGCCTGTCTCAGCTACCTTTCGGGGTTGCGCCCGTTCCGCCCGTCTCACCCTGCCCACTGACATCTTTTCGCTCGTAGCCATAAGGGAGGCTGTTACCACTTGAGCAGCACTGCTGTCGCGCCCCGAGCGCGTAAGAGCTTTTCACGTCTGAAGCACGTCCTCGACCTCCCGAACCTGATCGACATTCAGAAGGCCTCGTTCGAGTGGTTCAAGAACGAGGGCCTGCGCGAGACGATCGCCGACATCTCGCCGATCGAGGACTACACCGGCACGCTCGCCGTCGAGTTCGGCGAGTTCGAGTTTGGCGACCCCGGCTTCACGATCCAGGAGTGCCGCGAGAAGGACCTGACCTACCAGGCCCCGCTCTCGATGACGGTCCGCTTCGTCAACAAGGAGACCGGCGAGATCCGCGAGCAGCGGGTCTTCATGGGCGACTTCCCGATGATGACCCAGTGGGGCACGTTCATCATCAACGGCACCGAGCGCGTGATCGTGACGCAGCTCGTCCGCAGCCCGGGCGCCTACCTGATGGAGCCGAAGGACGCGACGAAGCAGGTCTTCGCCGCCAACCTGATGCCGAGCCGCGGCTCGTGGCTCGAGCTCGAGATCGACAAGAAGGGAATCGTCTACGCCCGCATCGACCGGAAGCGGAAGCTGCCGGTGACGACGCTCCTGCGCGCGCTCGCGCGTGAGGATTACAACGACGGGCTGAAGCTGGACACGAACGAGGACCTGCTCGCCCTCTTCGACAACTCCCCCTTCATCCAGAACACGCTCGACAAGGACACGACGACCCGCGAGGAAGAGGCCGTCGTCGAGGTGTTCAAGAAGCAGCGTCCCGGCGAGCCGCCGACGCTCGACAACTCGCGCAACCTCGTTCGCGCGCTCTTCTTCGACCCGAAGCGCTACGACCTGACCAAGGTCGGCCGCTACAAGCTGAACCAGCGGCTCGGCGTCTCCGTGCCCGACGACACGCGCACCCTGACCACGACCGACATCGTCGCGCTCGTGCGCAAGCTCGTCGAGCTGCCGATGAAGCTCGGCGTCGACCTCGAGACGAAGGACTTCGCGGCCGAGGCGATCCAGCTCAACCGCGACCCGATCCGCTCCGAGCTCGACGAGTACGAGCACTTCGGCAACCGGCGCCTGCGCACGACGGGCGAGCTGATCCAGGAGGCGTTCCGCGTCGGCCTCTACCGGATGGAGCGCGTCGTCCGCGAGCGGATGACGACCGAGGACGTCGACACGATCACGCCGCAGACGATCATCAACATCCGGCCCGTGGTCGCGGCGCTCAAGGAGTTCTTCGGCTCCTCGCAGCTCTCGCAGTTCATGGACCAGACGAACTCGCTCGCCGGGCTCACGCACCGGCGGCGGCTCTCGGCGCTCGGCGCCGGCGGCCTCACCCGCGAGCGCGCGCCGATCGAGGTGCGCGACGTCCATCCGACTCACTACGGGCGCATGTGCCCGATCGAGACGCCGGAAGGCCCGAACATCGGCCTCATCGGCTCGCTCGCGTCGATGGCGACCGTCTCCCAGTTCGGGTTCATCCAGACGCCGTACCGCGTCGTCAAGAACAGCAAGGTGACGGACGAGATCACCTATCTCGACGCCGCCGAAGAAGCCCAGTACACGATCGCCCAGGCCTCCGAGCCGGTCGACTTCAAGACGGGCAAGTTCCTGAACGACAGCGTCCTCTGCCGGTCGAGCCTCGGCGAAGCCGTGACGGCCGTCCCGAAGGACGTCGAGTTCATGGACGTCGCTCCGGCGCAGATCGTCTCGGTCGCGACGGCGCTGATCCCGTTCCTCGAGCACAACGACGCCAACCGCGCCCTGATGGGCGCGAACATGCAGCGGCAGGCGGTGCCGCTGATGATCCCGCAGGCGCCGCTCGTCGGCACCGGCCTCGAGTACCGCGCCGCGGTCGATACCGGTGACGTCGTGCTCTCGAAGACCGACGGCACCGTGATCGACGTCGACGCCGAGAAGATCGTCGTCGAGGGCAAGGGCTCCCGCGAGGAGTACTCGCTGACGAAGTTCATGCGCTCCAACCAGGGCACCCTGATCCACCAGAAGCCGGTCGTCGGCCTGGGCGAGAAGGTCAAGGCCTCGCAGGTGCTGGCGGACGGCAGCTCCACGGACGGCGGCGAGCTCGCGCTCGGCGCCAACCTGATGGTCGCCTTCATGACCTTCGAGGGCTACAACTTCGAGGACGCGATCGTCCTCTCCGAGCGGCTCGTCAAGGACGACGTGCTCAGCTCGATCCACATCCACGAGTACGAGATCGACGCCCGCTCGACCAAGCTCGGCGACGAGGAGGTGACGCGCGACATCCCGAACCGCTCGGAGGAGTCGCTCGCCAACCTCGACGACCGTGGCGTGATCCGCATCGGCGCCGAGGTCACCTCGGGCGACCTGCTCGTCGGCAAGGTGACGCCGAAGGGCGAGACCGAGCTGACGGCCGAGGAGAAGCTGATCCGCGCGATCTTCAAGGAGAAGGCGCGCGAGGTCCGCGACACCTCGCTCAAGGTCCCGCACGGCGAGGGCGGCAAGGTGATCGGCGTCAAGACGTTCTCCCGCGAGAACGGCGACGACCTCTCGCCGGGCGTCAACGAGCTCGTCCGCGTCTACGTGGCGAAGAAGCGCAAGATCTCGGAGGGCGACAAGCTCGCCGGCCGCCACGGGAACAAGGGCGTCATCTCGAAGATCGTCCCCGAGGAGGACATGCCGTTCCTCGAGGACGGCCGCCCGGTCGACGTGATTCTGAACCCGCTCGGCGTGCCGAGCCGGATGAACATCGGCCAGATCCTGGAGACGCACCTCGGCTGGGCCGCGGCGCACGGCGTCTTCGCGCAGGAGGGCGACGGCGGGGTCAACCCGCGCGCCCCGATCAACGCGCCCAACCCGAAGCCGGTGGCGACGCCGGTCTTCGACGGCGCCTCGGTCACGGACGTCGACAACGGCCTGATCGAGTGGACGAAGCAGAACCCGGACTCGCCGATCAAGATCAACGTCGACACCTCGCGGCCCGAGGGCAGCAGGGCGTCGGGGAAGATCCGGCTCTTTGACGGGAAGACGGGCGAGCCCTTCGAGCAGAAGGTCACCGTCGGCTACATGTACATCCTCAAGCTGCTCCACCTCGTGGACGACAAGATCCACGCGCGCTCGACCGGCCCGTACTCGCTCGTCACCCAGCAGCCGCTGGGCGGCAAGGCGCAGTTCGGCGGCCAGCGCTTCGGCGAGATGGAGGTGTGGGCGCTC
>JBKJSM010000037.1:0-4043 GCA_046594445.1 Gaiellaceae bacterium
AGACGACCCGCTTGTCGCGCGTGACGCCGAAGTTCCGCCAGAGCATGTCGCCCGGAAAGATGTTCGCGGTCGCGCGGTCGCGGATCGCGTTTCCGTACTCCACCACGGCCGGCTCGACCTCCTCGGGCGTCGCGCGGTCGAGGTAGATGTTGAGCGGCGTCATCCGCCGCTCGACGTAGCAGTGCTCGATCACGAGGCTCTCTCCCTCCGCCCTCATCATCGACGGCGCGAGCCGGCGCAGCTCCTCCAGCAGCTCGGGCGAGAAGCGCTCGAAGGGAAGCGCCAGCGCGGTGAACTCGAGCGTGTCGGCGAGCCGCCCGACGCGGTCGACGTGCTTGACCATGTCGAACTTCGAGCGCACGGTCGCCCGGTCGGTGTCCTTGCCCGGGCCGAAGACGTCCTTGATCAGCTTGAAGACGTAGGGATACGACGGGAGCGTGAAGACGAGCATCACCTGGCCGCGCACGCCGGGGGCTTCGACGAACGCGTCCTCGGAGTGGTGCAGGTGCTGGAGCAGGTCACGGTAGAAGAGCGTCTTGCCCTGCTTGCCGAGGCCGAGCATCGTGTAGAGGTCGGCCCGCGCCTGCGTCGGCGTCATCGTCCGGAGGAAATCGACGTAGCCGGACGGGACGTCCATGTCGACCATGAAGTAGGCGCGCGAGAGCGAGAAGAGCGCGCTCAGAGGCTCCTCCTCGAGCACGATCGCGTCGAGCGCCAGGCCACCGTCGCCGTGCAGGATGGGGACGGCGAACGGCAACTCCTCGTGCCCGTTCAGGATCTTCCCGAGCACGTACGCGGCCTTGTTGCGGTAGAAGGCGGAGCCGAGCGCCTGGATCTGGTAATTCGGCTCCAGGTGGGCGAAGGGCTCGCCGACGGCCCCGAGCAGGCTGTCCACATCGCGCTCGAGATCGGCGAACGAGACCGTCCAGCCGTAGTCGCGGAAGATCCGGAGGAAGCAGTCGCGCAGCCCGCTCTCGTCCGGGTAGTAGCTGCGGTAGATCGGCGGGTCGGACGCGATCTGCTCCGTCGAGATCGTGGCGCGGACGAAGATCAGGTCGTTGTCCGAGTACGTGCGCCGGAGGATCCGCGTGATCACCGAGTTGAAGAACGTCTCGGCGAGCTCGGGTTGGCAGTGGTCGACAAGCAGCCCGATGAAGCGGGCCTTCACCTCCCGCCAGGTGGCGGCGTCCAGCCCGTCGAGGTCGAACTCGGCCCGCAGCCGCTCGACGTTCTCGCGGACGCGCTCATCGTAGAAGCGGATCCGCTCCTGCACGGCGAGCTGGGCCTCGGCCCACGCGGCGCGCTCGAAGCGCCCCTTGGCACGGGCGCTCGTCTCCCGGAAGAGCGAGTAGTGCCTGTCGAAGCCCTCGATCAGGACGGCTGCGATAGCCTCAGCGGTCGGTCTTCCTTCCACGAGAGAAAAGTAGGCGAGTGAGCGCAGCCACGCACATCGAGGTACCGGCCGAGGGCCGAAAGGTCGTTTCGGGCGAGCCGACGCCCGACGACCCGATCATCCCGTTCATCGAGGGCGACGGGATCGGCGTCGACATCACACCCGTGATGCAGGCGGTCGTCGACGCGGCGGTGGAGAAGGCCTACGGCGGCGCCAAGCGGATCTCCTGGATGGAGATCTACGCCGGCGAGAAGGCGACACGCGTCTACGGCGGCGACACCTGGCTGCCCGAGGAGACGCTCGAGGCGGCGCGCGAGTACTCGGTCTCGATCAAGGGGCCGCTGACAACGCCGATCGGCGGCGGCATGCGCTCGCTGAACGTGGCGCTCCGGCAGGAGCTCGACCTCTACGTTTGCCTGCGCCCCGTGCGCTGGTTCCGGGGCGTCCCGAGCCCGCTCAAGGATCCGTCCCAGACGGACATGGTGATCTTCCGCGAGAACAGCGAGGACATCTACGCCGGGATCGAGTGGGATGCCGAGACCCCCGAGGCGCGCAAGGTGATCGCCTTCCTCCAGAACGAGATGGGCGTGACGAAGATCCGCTTCCCCGAGACGTCGAGCATCGGGATCAAGCCCGTCTCGCGCGAGGGCACCGAGCGGCTCGTGCGCAAGGCGATCCAGTACGCGATCGACACCGGCCGCGACTCGGTCACGCTCGTGCACAAGGGCAACATCATGAAGTTCACCGAGGGCGGCTTCCGCGACTGGGGCTACGCGCTCGCCGCGCGCGAGTTCGGCGCCCAGCCGCTCGATGGCGGCCCCTGGCACACCTTCGAGCGCGACGGCCGCACGATCACGATCAAGGACGCGATCGCGGACGCGTTCCTGCAGCAGATCCTGCTGCGCCCGGCCGAGTACAGCGTCATTGCGACCCTGAACCTGAACGGCGACTACATCTCCGACGCGCTCGCGGCGCAGGTGGGCGGGATCGGGATCGCGCCGGGTGCGAACCTCTCCGACACCGTGGCGATGTTCGAGGCGACGCACGGCACGGCGCCGAAGTACGCCGGCCAGGACAAGGTCAACCCGGGCTCGCTGATCCTCTCGGCGGAGATGATGCTGCGCCACCTGGGCTGGGTCGAGGCCGCGGACACGATCATCGAGTCGCTCGCCCAGACGGTCTCCGACAAGGTCGTCACCTACGACTTCGCCCGCCTGATGGACGGCGCCACCGAAGTCTCCTGCTCGGCGTTCGGGCAAGCAATGATCGAGCGGATGTGATGGGGGAGCTCGCCGTCGGGACCGGGCGTTGGAGCGAGCTGTTCGCGGCGCGCACGCGCGGCGGCGTCGGCGGCGGGATCATCGAGATCCTCGCGCTGGCTGCGAACAGCGAGCTGATCCCCTTCGCCGGCGGCTTCCCCGACCCGCAGACCTTCCCCGGCGCGCAGACAGCCTCCTATCTGGAGGAGATCGTCGCCTCGGATGAGCTGGGCGCCTTCCAGTACTCCCCCACCCGCGGCCTCCCCGGCCCGCTCGACGCGCTCGCCGCCCGGCTCGAGGCGCACCAGGGCCGTCGGCCGGCCGACGACGAGCTCGTGATCACGAGCGGCGGGATCGAGGCGCTCGAGCTGCTCGGCAAGACGTTCCTCGAGGCGGGCGACACCGTCGTCGTCGAGGGCCCGACCTACCTCGGCGGGATCATGGCCTTCCGGAGCTTCGAGGCCGAGGTCGTCGGTGTCACGCTCGACGAGGACGGACTCGACGTCGAGGAGCTCGAGCGCGCGCTCGCCGGCGGCCTGACGCCGAAGCTCCTTTACACGATCCCGGATCACCAGAACCCCGCCGGGGTCAGCCTCTCCGCCGAGCGCAGGCAGGCACTCGTCGAGCTGGCGCGCCGCTACGGCTTCCTGATCGTCGAGGACGTCGCCTACCGGGAGCTCGGCTTCGACGGCGAGGCGCTGCCGAGCCTCTGGAGCCTCGCGCCGGACGCGGTCGTGCAGATCGGGACGACTTCGAAGACGTTCTTCCCCGGCGTGCGCCTCGGCTGGGCGGCGGGACCGGCGGAGGTCGTCGAGCAGCTCGTCGTCGCCAAGCAGAACACGGACCAGTGCTCCTCCTCCCTCGGCCAGAAGCTCTGGGAGACCTACGCGCGCCGGGGCGCGATGGACGAGCAGCTCGTCCGCTCGCGGGCGCTCTACCGGCGCCGCTGCGAGCGGCTGCTCGGCGCGTTCGAGACGTTCATGCCTGAAACGGTTTCGTGGACGTCGCCGCAAGGAGGCTTCTTCTCCTGGGTGACGCTGCCCGAGGGCTTCGACGCGGTGGAGTTCGTGCGTAGTGCGGCGGCGGCCGGGGTCGCCGTCGTCCCGGGCGGGCCGTTCTATCCCGACGGCCGCGGCGCCGCGAACCTGCGCATCTCCTTCAGCCGCGTCGAGGACGAGCTGATCGAGGACGGCGTCGAGCGGATGGCGAGGATCGTGACCGAGACCGAGCAGAGGAGAACGACGTGAGCGATTCCGAGCAGTACTTCGCCGGCGACACGAGCGCGCAGGCCGACGGGAAGGGGAACTGGGTCAAGTGGGACGACCTGGAGCCGTTCGAGATGGTGCCGGGCCTGACCTTCCAGCCCGTACTCGGCGACAAGCTGATGGTCA
>JBKJSM010000074.1:0-4293 GCA_046594445.1 Gaiellaceae bacterium
TCTCCAGGGCGCTCGCGTTCAGCAGCAGGATCGCCGTCAGCGGCAACGCCAGGAGCGTCACCTGCGTCCCGACCTGGCTGATCGTCTGCGCCCCCCCCCAGAGCTTGAGGAAGTCCGGGTCGCTCCACAGGCCCTCTTCCGGCCTGCGGAGGCGCGGCCTCACGGAGCTTCGGTGGGCAGCGCAGCCTGCGTCGGCGAGACGATGCCGCCGGCGGCATCGGCCTCGGACGGCAGGGGGTCCTCCACCGGTTCGGGCATCTCGCGCAGCGTACGCACCGGGGAGAGGAGGACGGGAAGAACCGCGAGCGACATCCCGATCGCGCCCACCCAGATCGCAAAGCGGAGGCTCACCCAGGTGGCGAGCGCGCCGCCGATCAGCGAGCCGAGCGGCATCACGCCCCAGACGATGAAGCGCATGACCGAGTTCATTCGGCCCTGCAGCCGCTGGGGCGTGATTGCCTGCCGGAAGCTGACCTGCGTGATGTTGTAGATCGGGATGCCCATGCTCGAGATCGCCTGCGCCGCGATCAGGAACGGAATCGGGTTCGACTTCGGCGCGGCCGCGAGCAGCAGCAGCGAAAAGGAGCCGGAGGCGCCGATCACGATCGTGGGCCCGACGCCGAAGCGGCGCGTCAGCCTGTTGGCGAGCAGCGCACCGGTGAGGTAGCCGATGTTCGCGACCGCGAAGATCAGCCCGATCACGCCCGGACCGAGGTCGAGCTCGCGAACCGCGTAGACGAGGAAGATCGAGAAGATGACGCTCGCGAAGAGATTGAACGTCGCGGTCGAGGCGGCGATCCAGCGCAGGTAGCGGTTGCCGAGCACCCAGCGCAGCCCTTCTTTCACCTCCGTCTTCATGCCTGGGCCTGCCTTGCGCTCGGCGCGCGTGGGAGCGGGGGACTCCTCCTTTCTGATCGCGAACAAGAAGACCGCCGAGGCGAGGAAGCTGATCGCATCGACCAGAACCGCGATCGGCGCGGTCAAGGCCGCGATCAACGCGCCGGCGATCCCAGGCCCGGCGAGTTGGGTCCCGGAGCGGCTGACCTCGAGCTTCGCGTTCCCCTCCATCAACTGGTCGCGCTTCACGAGCGACGGCAAGTACGACTGGTAGGAGACGTCGAAGAAAACGGTGAAGACGCCGACCGCGAAGCCGACGACATACAGCTGCCAGATCGTCAGCGCGTCCAACCAGTGCGCGATCGGGATCGAGGCGAGGAGCAGCGCGCGGGCGATGTCGGAGACGACGAGGATCGGCTTGCGCCGCAACCGGTCTACCCAGACCCCCGCGGGGAGGCTGATCAGGATGAACGGCGCCAGCTCGACGACGCCGAGCAGCGCCACCTCGAACGCACTCGCCTCGAGCACGAGGATCGCGACGAACGGCAGCGCGAGTTGAGAGACGTGCGAGCCGAGCTGGCTGGCCGTCTCGGCGCCCCACAGCTTCATGAAGTCGCCGTGCCGCCAGAGTCCCCCGGGCCGCCGCAGGCTCATGTGCGGATCCCCGCAGGGAAGAGCTCCGCCACCAGCTCGTGCTCGTCCCCGCGCGGCGACGCAGCGGACTCGATGTCCCGTCGTAGCCGCGCCAGCCGCTGCTGGAAGCGGCGCGCATCGGTGGCGGAGAGCCGAACGTGGATGTGCTCGGCCTCGTCGGCGCCTTTGAGCAGGTAGAGCCGCGCAACCCGTCCGTAGATGCTCTCGGTCAGCGCGCGCACCTTGCGCGTCCGGACGACGCGAATCAGCCCTGTGCTCTCGAGCACCTTCAGGTGGTGCGAGACGGTGCCCTTCGCGAGACCCACCTGAGCTGCGAGCTCGGTTGTCGACTGGGCTCTCTCGCGCAACAGCGTGACAATCTCGATCCGCACGTCGTCTGCGAGCGCGCGCAGCTGCTGGGTCTCGCTGACGACGAGGATGTCGTCGGCGTCGTAGTCGGGCTGGGGTAACTGCAAACGTTCGATAGTCGTCGTACGATACGACAAGCGTCGTCCGTTCGCAAGCTTGCGTAGAGTTCCGTCGTGGATCCGATCATCGTCACCGTCCGTCGCGGACAGATCGAGGAAGCGCGGCATGTGGTGCACGCGGTCGCCGTGCGCGACGGCGCCGTCGTCGAGGAGGCCGGCGATCCCAGCCTCGTGGCCTTCCTCCGCTCGGCCGCCAAGCCCTTCCAGGCGCTGCCGCTCGTGCGCGCCCGCGACGACCTGACGACGGAGGAGATCGCGATCGCCTCGGCCTCGCACCTGGCCCTGCCCGAGCAGATCGCCGCGGTCCGCAGCCTGCTGGAGAAGGCTCCGGCAAGCGAGGACGAGCTCGAGTGCGGTACTGCTGTCTCGGAAGGCGCGCCGACCCCGCTCGAGCACAACTGCTCCGGCAAGCATGCGGGGATGCTCGCGCTCTGCCGAACGAAGGGGTGGGCGAGCGGCGGCTACCGGCTCGAGACGCACCCGGTGCAGCACGGCTGCCTCGCGGAGATCGCCGCGGCGGCCGACGCGCCCGCAGACGAGATTCCGATCGCCGTCGACGGTTGCGGCGTCCTCACCTTCGCGCTCCCGCTCGAGCGGATGGCGCTGATGTTCGGGCGCCTCGAGCAGCTGGACGGCGGCCCGCAGGTGGCGGCGGCGATGCAGGCGCACCCCGAGCTGATCCGCGGCCCGATGGCGGCGGATAGCCAGTTGATGCGCGTGCTCGACGGCTGGACCGCGAAGGGCGGCGCGGAGGGTCTCCTCTGCGCCGCAGGCCCGGGCGGGCTGGGGATCGCGCTCAAGGTCGAGGACGGCAGCATGCGCGCGATGCGACCCGCGCTGGCCGAGCTGTTGCGCCGGCTCGGTTTCGAGCCGGGGGAGCTCGCCGCCGATCCGGTCGAGAACTCGCTCGGCGAGCTCGTCGGCGAGATCGTCTCGGAAACGTCGAGGTCTGGTTGAAATCCGGCTTCCATAATCGTCGGACTCCGTTGTAGTATCCGGGCTCGATGGTCAGAGCCGGCTCTCAGTGACCCGGCTCTTCGTGTGTCTAGGTAGGTCGTTCGGCAGGTCGTAAGCGCCCCCGTCCACCCACGCGAGGAAAGCCGAGGTCCAGTGCTCACCGTCGATATTGCTCTCCCCGAGGTCGAGGAGCTCCAGAAGCTCGTCCAGCACGGCCAGGAGAAAGGCTTCCTCACCTACGACGAGATCGTCGCCGGCCTCGAAGAGGTCGAGCTGACGAAGGAGCAGATTGAGGACTTCTACACCTACCTGATCGACCACTCGATCGAGCTCGTCGAAGGCGAGCAGTACAAGTCTCCGCCGCACGAGCAGCCGAACCTGGCGGAAGAGGACTCGAAGCCGGCGCCGCAGCTCGACCTGACCGTCGAGCCCTCGCTCGACTCGCTGCGGCTCTACCTGCGCGAGATCGGCAAGGTGCCGCTCCTGACCGCCGACCAGGAGGTCTATCTGGCGAAACGGATCGAGCGCGGTGACATGTCCGCGAAGACGCAGATGGTCGAGGCGAACCTCCGGCTCGTCGTCTCGATCGCGAAGGGATATCTCGGCCGGGGACTGTCGTTCCTCGACCTGATCCAGGAAGGGTCGCTCGGGCTGATCCGCGCCGTCGAGAAGTTCGACTACCGCAAGGGCTTCAAGTTCTCCACCTACGCCACGTGGTGGATCCGCCAGGCCGTCACCCGCGCGATCGCCGACAAGGCGCGCACGATCCGGATCCCGGTGCACATGGTCGAGAAGCTGAACAAGGTCGTCCACATCGAGCGGCAGCTCGTCCAGCGGCTCGGCCGCGAGCCGAGGCCGGAGGAGATCGCCGACGAGCTCGACATGACGACCGACGAGGTGCGGGAGATCCTGCGCATGTCGCAGCTCCCCATCTCGCTCGAGAAGCCGATCGGCGAGGAGGAGGAGTCGTCGCTCGGCGACTTCGTCCCCGACGAGCAAGCGGAGTCGCCGTTCGACAAGGCCTCGCTTTCGCTCCGGCGCGAGGACATCGAGAACGCTCTGGCCTCGCTCCCGGAGCGGGAGCGCAAGGTGATCGAGCTGCGCTTCGGGCTGTCGGGCGAGCCGCCGTGCACGCTGGAGGAGGTCGGGCGCGCGTTCGGCGTCACGCGCGAGCGGATCCGCCAGATCGAGAACAACACGCTCAAGAAGCTCGAGGGCCTGCCGGAGGCCCAGGCGCTCAAGGACTGCGTTTAGGCGTCCGCGAAGCTCGGCTCGCCGGCGGCCCGGTCGAAGACCGGCGGCGCGGCGCGGACCGAGACGTAGCGGCCGTCCGGCAGCACCAGCGGCTGCCGCGAGGCGATCCTCAGCGTGAACGGCC
>JBKJSM010000010.1:0-3719 GCA_046594445.1 Gaiellaceae bacterium
GTTGCGGACGGGGACGAGCTGCTTTTCGCGAGCTGCGCCGGGCCCCAGAAGCCCTGGGGTGAGACGCCGGGTATCCCGTATGCCCACTCGGCCTGCCAGCACGCGGTCCTCTCCGGGGAGCCATTGATGATCGAAGACGCGCGGACGCACCCGCTTGTTCGAGACAGCCCGGTACTCGGCCCGCTGAGCATCGTCGGCTACCTCGGCGTCCCGCTCGTGACGTCTGCCGGCGACGCGATCGGAACCTTGTGCGTGATCGACTCAGAGCCGAGGGCCTGGGCGGAGGAGGACGTGCGAATCCTCGACGACCTCGGCGCAACGGTAATGGCGTACCTGGATGCTCGCCCGGCGACGCAGCAGACCACGACGGGCCTGAACATCGCCGCGGTCGTGCAGCGGACGGGCATCGGCGCCGACACGCTGCGCAAGTGGGAGCGACGGTACGGGGTGCTGCGCCCGGGACGGACCGCCGGCGGGCAGCGTCGCTACGACGAGAACGACGTCGCGCGCGTCGAGTGGCTGCGCGACCGGCTCAAGGACGGCTTTCGGATCGGCGAGGCCGCGGCACTGCTCGAGCACGACCCGACGGGTGCGAGCACCTCGGCCACCGAGCTGCGCGACGAGATCGTCGCCGCCGTCGGTGAGAACGACACGCAGCGCCTGGCCACGCTCGTCGAGCAGGCGTTCACGCTGCACGGCGTCGAGGTCGCGATCGAGGATGTGGTCGGGCCGGCGCTGCGCACGGTGGGAGACGGCTGGCAGGACGGGGCCGAGTGCGTCGCGCAGGAGCACCTGCTGAGCGAGGTCGTCAACTCGCGGCTCCACAGCCTGCTCGGCGATCGCCGGCACGCGGTCAGGGGAACCGCCGTCCTCGCGTGTGCCCCCGGGGAGCGACACCAAGTGGGCCTGCTCGCCCTGGCCGTCCTGCTTCAAGCGGACGGCTGGCTGGCGGTGTATCTCGGGGCCGACGCCCCGCTCGAGTCGACCTATGCGCTTGCGACGGGGATGGGAGCCGAGCTGCTCTGCCTGAGCGCGTCGAGCCCCGAAACCGTCGATGCGATCGCGAACGAGCTCTCGCAGCTCACGCGAGCCGACGGCCCACGCGTCGCGGTCGGCGGGCCGGGAATCATCGGCGCCGAGCAGCTTGCGCCTGCATACGCATTCCCGGGCCAGAGCCTCGGCGAGGCCGTGACGGCCCTGCGCTCCGCCTGAGCTAGGGACGCAAGACGGCGCGGCGCGGGCCGGCGAAAAAGCCGGCCTCGACGAGCAGGGGCATCGCCTCGGTCTCGGTCACCGGGCGGCCGTCGAAGCGCTCGACGGCGAGCCGCCTGCCGCCGGTCGCACGGACGTGCTCGACGAGGGCGGCGATCGCGGGACGCATCCACTCGTCGTCCGGCTCGCGTAACGGCACGAGCGTGCGGCCGCCACGTTCGACGAAGAGCGCAGCCTCGCCGCCGAGCAGAACGACCTGCGCCCCGGCCACCCGCGCGGCGCGCGCCCCGGCTCGCTTCGGCCACGGCAACGCTGCCCCGTAGGGCTGGGCGGGATCCGCGGCTGCGAGCACGAGCGGCTCCGGCTCCTCCTCCCCTCCCACAAAAGCAGAGCGCAGCTCGCGCAGGCGCTCAACCGCGCCCGGCAGGGCGAACTGGGCGCCGCCGAGGCCCTCGACGAAATAGCCGCGCCGGCAGGCGCCGATCGTCTCGAGATCCTTCAGCTCGGAGTAGACGGCGCCGTAGCCGCCCGGGATCCCCTCGCCGCGGACGCCGTCGCGGGTGACGATCCCCTGCCGCTCGAGCAGGAGCTCCGCCAGCGCGCGCCGGTCTGGGGAGCCGGCGAAGAGACGCTCCGTCGGCGACCAGCGTCCCTGTGTTGACGTGATCGACGCGCCGCGCGTGCGCGAGAAGCGGCGCGGCCTGCGGTCGGCGCGCTGAACCTCGTAGCGGCGGCCGGCGCGCAGCGGCGTCCAGGCGTCGTTCGTGACCTCTCCGGCCCACACGAGCTCCCAGAGCGCGGGCAGCGCGGCCTCGGGCTCGAGGCCCGTTTCGGTGAGCAGGTCGGCCCAGAACATCGCGTTTTGTGCGAGGGCCGCGCGGATCGTCGTGGCCTCCGGAGACTCGGGCGGCGGCGCGCCGGCGGGCGCCCCGAGCACCGGCGCGTCCTCGCGGAAGTAGACGGCGACGCGGTCGAGCCCGGCGCCCATCCAGACAAGCTCGCCGGACGCGCAGAGCGCGTCGAGCCACCCGGGCTGATAGCCGGGGACGCGGCGCGGCAGCACTTCACCCTCCCAGAGAGAGACCGGCAGCGCGAGCCCCTGGAGCGGGATCAGCGCCTCGCGCAGGCTCGCGCGCCGGCCGATCCCATGCCATGCGGGCAGGAAACGCCCGAGCGCCGCCTGCTCGGTGGGCTCGATCTCGCGGCGGAGCGCGGCGAGCGAGGCGCGCCGCAGTCGCCGGAGCACTTCGGGGTCGCACCACTCGCGCTCGCTCCCACCCGGCCGCAGCTCACCGCGCACGAGCAGATCGGCTCGCTCCAGCTCGTGCAGCAGCTCGTCGAGCTCGAGGCCGAACCGCTCGGCGGCCTCAGCGGTCGTGAACGGGCCGCGGCCCTTCGCGTAGCGGAGCGCGAGCTGGCGGAGCGAGTCGGAGCCGCCCTCGAGGAACGCCTCCGGCAGCCCGCCGGGCGGCATCACGCCGAGGGCGTCGCGGTAGCGGCCCGAGTCCTCGGCCGCGATCAGCCGCTCCTCGCCCGCAATGCGGGCCGGGAGCGCCCGCCGCTCGGCGAGCAGGATCGCCGCCTGCGCCTCGTCGTACTCACCCGCGCGCAGATCGCCGCGCCGCCGGAGGACGTCGTGCAGCTCGTCCGGGTCGCGCGGGTCGCCGCGCAACTGCCGTTCCACCTCGGCGAGCGCGTCCGGGTCGATCAGCTCGCGCAGCTCCTCCTGCCCGAGCAGCTCGCGCAGCAGATCACGGTCGAGGGACAACGCCTGCGCACGGCGCTCGGCAGGCGGCGTGTCGTCCTCGTACATGTAGGTGGCGATGTAGTCGAAGAGGAGCGAGGAGGCAAACGGCGAGGCCGAGGCTGTCTCCACCTCGACAAGGTCGAGCTCGCGCGTCTGCAAACCCTTGAGGATGCCCTTCAGCGCCGGCAGGTCGAAGACGTCCTGGAGGCACTCGCGGTAGGTCTCGAGCACGATCGGGAAGGAGCCGTACTTGCGCGCGACCTGAAGCAGGTTCTGCGCTTTCAGCCGCTGCTGCCAGAGTGGAGTGCGCTGGCCCGGGCGGCGCCGAGGGATCAGCAGGGCGCGGGACGCGTTCTCCCGGAACCGCGCGCCGAAGAGAGCCGTCTGACCGACCTCGGCGACGACGAGCTCCTCGATCTCTTCCGGCCCGATCAGCAGGTCGGCGAGGCTCGGCGGCGTGTCGGCCTCGGGCAAGTGCAGCGCGATCCCGTCGTCCGACCAGATCGACTGTGCGTCCAGCCCGAGCGTGTCGCGCAGGCGTGCTGCCAGAGCCATCCCCCACGGCGCGTGCACGCGGCCGCCGAATGGCGTCAGGATGCAGACACGCCAGTCGCCGATCTCGTCGCGGAAGCGCTCGACGACTACCGTGCGGTCGGAGGGGACGACCCCGGTCGCGGCCGCCTGCTCGCGCAGATAGGTCAGGAGGTTCTGGGCAGCGCGCGGATCCAGGTGGTACTCCTCGCGCAGGTTCTTGAGCGCG
>JBKJSM010000104.1:0-8621 GCA_046594445.1 Gaiellaceae bacterium
TCCGCGCAGTCTCTTCCCCCAGGCGAGGCCGGCGGCGTGCGGAACCTGTGTCGCGATCGGGACGCAGATCGACGCGACGTTGTAGTCGGCCGGGTTCCACCAGCCGGCCGGATGGCCACGCCACCACGAGAGGATCGTCTGAGGCGGCATCCCGCGCAACAGGCCGATCGCCGACTCGCGGTAGCTCGGAAAGATCCAGTCCTCGTCCTCCAGCGCATGGAAGGCGCCGGCCTGCATCGCCTCGTGCCCCCAGTAGATCGCGTAGGTGCCGATCCGGCCCTGCCGGTGGTAGATCACCGAGCGCTCGTCGTAGGTGCGCAGCAGCACGAGCGAGCGGTAGAGATCGAGCAGATCCGACTCAGCGAGCCCTGTGACCTCGCCGTCGGGCACTCCCTCGCCGTCGCCGATCACGCGGCGGAGATCGCGCTCCGCGGGAACGGTGGACGCCATCGCGGCGGGACTCTACCCGAGCGCGAGCTGATCCACGATCCAGGCGATCCGCTCCTTCGCGGCTGTCTCGCCGAGGTCGTGGTCGGCGTCGTACCAGCGGATCTCCTTCGGCTCGCTTGCCTCCTCGTACAGGAGCTCGAGCTCGCTCCGCGAGACGATCGAGTCGTACTCCGCGCCCTGGATCAGCAAGCGCGTCGGCGCCAGGTTGGCGACGTAGTCGACGGTGTCGATCGCCCCGAAGAGCTCCCGCTCCCGCGGGTCGTTCGGGAGCCCCGAGGGGTAGGCGCGACCCGCCATCAGCACGAGTGCGTGGACGCGAGGGTCGAGCGCCGCGGCCAGAGCGGCCGGTTGCGCGCCTTTGCTGTAGCCGACGACGGCGAGCCGCTCCGGGTCGACGCCGTACTGATCGACGAGGATGTCGAACCCGCGGAGCAGGTCCTGGACGTTCTGCACCATCGTCTCGTAGGTCGGTTCGAGGTCAGCCGTGCCTTCGCGGATGGCCTTGTCCGGCGAGCGGACGAAGGGCGAGTCGATCGTGAGCGCGACGGCGCCTCGCGCAGCGAGTGCCGTCGCGTCCGGGAGGAAGTGGGAGGCGGAGCTGAACGCGCCGTGCATGAAGACGACTCCAGCCGGGTGCTCTTCGGGAACAAGCTCGCGGGCGACGAAGCCGGTCACGTTGTCGGGCCCGTTGGACGGATAGATCACCTCGACGACCGCGACCTTGCCCCGGATTTGCCGCTCGCCTTCGCGCAGGCGGGCGCCGAGGCGCGGGAACTCGAACCGCTGGACGAGCTCTCGCTCGACCGGCCGCGTCCTCTCGGTCGAGCCTTCGCCGCACCCGGCAACGAGGAGCGCCGCGAACAGGCAAGAGAGAAGGCGTGCGTAACGCATCAAACGAGCACCTCGACCGCGTCGCGCTCGGCCTCGAACACGACCTCGGTGACGTCGCCGACGTCCTCGCCGTCGAGCTGCAGCGGCATCGGGGCGTCGCAGCGGATCTCGATCAGGTCACGGTCGCGGAGGACGATCAGCGGCAGCCGCGTCCGTCCCGTCAGGACGTAGCGCACCGCGCCGGGCAGGCCCGTCATGCGCAGCGAGCGCGGCGCGAGCACGTCGAGCCCGCCCTCGAGCCGAGCGCCGCGCGGAAGCCGCAGCGGCAGCCGCCCCACGTAGCTGTACGGGTCTGCGTTCGCGACGAGCGCGAACGCGGCGCGACCCGTGCCTGCGACCTCGAGCGCGGGGTCGAAGCGAATGCGGTGTTCGGCCAGCGTGCGCAGGATCGTCCACGCGAACGTGAGGTCTCCCGGGCGCCGACCGTCCTGGGCTCGGCCGCGCGCGTCCATCCGGCGCACGAGCTCCGCGTCAAGGCCGACGCCGGCGGCGAAGCCGAAGCGGCGGCCGTTCGCCCGGCCGAGCGAGATCCGGCGGGTACGCCCGGCAGCGAGCGAGCGAGCGGCAGCGAGCGGGTCGCGCGGGAGGCCGAGCGCGCGCGGCAGCACGCTCGTGCCGCCTCCCGGCACGAAGCCGAGCACGGTGCCGGAGCGGACGCCGTTCAGCGCTTCGTTGAAGCCGCCGTCGCCGGAGAAGACGACGACGGCCTCGGTCTCCGCGTCGCGCGCGAGCTCGACGGCGTGCCCGGCGCGCTCGGTAAAGACCGTCTCGGCGGCGCCGAGCACGCGCGCCACCTCGTGCGCGAGCTCGGGCGTCACCCGGCTCGCGTACGGGTTGACGATCAGGGTCGTCCTCACGCCGGCGTCGCGTAGCCCCGGATGCCGTCGACGAGGATCGCGGCGAAGGAGTCCGCGACCGCATCGGTGTCGCGGCCGGGTGTGAGCCACGTGTACGCCCAGTTCGCGGCCGAGAGGACGAGGAGGACGGCGGCGGCGTCGTCGAGGTCGGTGCGGAGCTCGCCGTGCTCGCGCCCCTCGCGGAAGAGGGCGCGCAACCGGTCCTCGTAGCGGCGGCGCTCGGCGAGGATCTGTTCGCGCCGCTCGCCCTCGAGGTAGCGCCACTCCCGGATGAAGACCGTCGCCATGTCGAGCTGCTCGGCCACGACGCGCAGGTGGGCTCGCAGCGCAAGCCGGATCCGCTCTGTCGCAGGCGCCCCTTGGGGAAGCGCGTCCAGCCCCGCGTGGAACGCCGCCGCTCCCTCGCGCATCGTCTCATAGAGCAGCTCCTGCTTCGAATCGGTCAGCGAGTAGAGCGATCCCTTCTGAACGCCCATCGCCTCGGCGAGGTCGCCCATCGACGTGCCGTGGTAGCCCTTCTGCGCGAAGAGCCGGGCGGCCTGCCTGGTCAGCTCGTTTCTTCGAGTGCCGATACACTCAATGCTAACGACCGTTCGGCAGGGAGGCCAGAACATGGAACCGCGTGAGCAGGAGTTTCTCGACTATGTCCAAGACGGCGGGCTCGTCGAGACCGACGACTGGATGCCCGACGAGTACCGGAAGCGGCTGATCAAGTTCATCGAGATGCATGGCAACTCGGAGCTGATGGGCGTGCTGCCGGAGCGCGACTGGATCCTGCGCGCGCCGACGCTGCAGCGCAAGCTCGCCCTGACGGCGAAGATCCAGGACGAGGTCGGCCACTGCCAGCTCATCTACCGCGTCGTCGAGGATCTCGGCAAGCCGCGGACGCAGTGCCTGGACGACCTGATCGACGGCAAGTCGAAGTTCCACAACGTCTTCCACTACCCGACGAAGAGCTGGGGCGACGTCGGCGTGATCGCCTGGCTCGTCGACGCGGCCGCGATCATCAGCCAGAAGGCGCTCCTCAAGTGCTCATACGCGCCCTATGCGCGCGTGATGAAGAAGGTTTGTTGGGAGGAGTCGTTTCACATCCTCCACGGCCGCGACACGGTGCTTGCGATGGTCACCGGCACGCCGGAGCAGCGCGAGCTCGTGCAGGAGGCGATCAACCGCTGGTGGGAGCCGCTGATGCACTTCCACGGCACGCCGATCCCCGCCGCGGAGGATCCGATGGTGATCTGGCGGATCAAGAGCCAGGGCAACGAGGAGGCACGGCAGCAGTTCCTCGAGGGCTACGTGCCGCAGATCCTCGAGCTCGGCCTGGAGATCCCAGATCCGAAACTCCGCCGCAGCGACGACGGCGTCTGGTCGTACACCGAGCCCGACTGGGAGAAGCTGCTCTCGGTCGTCACCGGCCACGGCCCCGCCTCGCAGGAGCGGCTCGACTTCCGGCGCCTCTCTCGCGCGGAGACGGACTGGGTGTCGAAGGTGGTTCTGGCGGAGGCGGCATAGGTGCTCTGGGAGGTCTTTCGGCAGGAGCGGAAGGGTCAGCCGTTCACGCACGGCGGCTCCTTCCACGCGCCGAACCGCGAGTTCGCCGACGCGTACGCGCGCGAGTTCTACGCGCGACGTGGCGAGTCGGTGGCGCTCTGGGTCGTGCCGCGCGAGGCGATCACGGCGATCGAGGAGTTCCCGGACGAGTTCGACCTCAAGTACCGCCGCGTCGACGGCTACTCGATCAAGGCGCGGCTGAAGGAGGCGCGCGAGCGTGCCGGCACGGTCTGAACTACTCCTCGAGCTTGCCGACGACGAGCTGATTCTCGGCTGGCGCAACTCGGAGTGGACGGGAATCGCGCCCTTCCTCGAGGAGGACGTCGCGTTCTCGTCGATCGCGCAGAACGAGATCGGGCATGCGCGTGCCTTGTACGACCTCGCCGCGCGCGACCTCGGCACGGACGCCGACGCACTCGCGTTCGACCGCAAGCCGGAGGAGTACCGCTGTGCCCCGCTGATCCAGCTGCGCCTGGTGCCGGATTGGGCGAAGACGATCGCGCGGCACGTCCTCTACGAAACCGCCGACGCGATCCGGATCGAACAGCTGAAGTCGCACGAGGACGGCGAGCTGGCGGGGATCGCGGCCAAGATCGAGCGCGAGGAGGTCTACCACCGGCTGCACGCGGAGATGTGGCTCGAGCGCCTGGGCGTGGAGCCGCGTTACACCGCGGCGGTCGAGGAGCTCTGGCCCTACGCGCTCGGCGTGCTCTCGCCCGAGTTGCGTCCCGCGCTCGCGGAGCGCGTCGGCCGGCCGGAGGTCGAGGCGGTCGAGCGCAGCGCCCCCGGGGAGGAGTTCGCCGAGCTCTGGAACGAGATGACGATGGTGCGCAGGTCGGCTCCGGTCGGTGCGCAGTGGTGACCGAGGCGGCGGTCTGGGACGCGCTCGCCGGGATCCCCGACCCCGAGATCCCGGTGATCTCGCTGGTCGACCTCGGCGTCGTCAAGGACGTGCAGATAGATGGCGACCGGGTGCGGATCGAGTTCACACCCACGTTCATGGGCTGCCCCGCACTCGACGCGATGCGCACCCAGATGGAGGCGGCCGTGACGGAGCTCGGCGGCGACCCGCAGGTCGACGTCCTCCTCGACGACTCCTGGTCGACAGACAAGATCACCCCCGCCGGCCGCGAGAAGCTCCGCGAAGCTGGCTTCGCCCCACCGAGCCCGCGCGGCGAGAGCCCGCCCGCCCTCCTGCAGCTCCAGCGAGCAGTCCACCGCTGCCCCTACTGCGACTCGACGCAGACGCGGCTCGAAAACATCTTCGGACCCACGCCGTGCCGCTCGCTGCGCTACTGCGACAGCTGCCGCCAGCCGTTCGAGCAGTTCAAGACGATCTAATATGGCTCCGTCTCAGCGAGGGATCGTCAACTCGTCCGGGTAGGTTGGGCATATGTGGACGCCGGCGTCGGCCCGCGAGATCGAGGAGGCAGCTAAGCGCGGCGACCTCGAGGAGACGCGCACCTTCGATGTCAAGGCTGCGCTGCCGTCAGCAAAACGGAATCGTGACCTCGCGGTAGACATCTGTGCGATGACTGTCGACGGCGGGTCGCTCATTTACGGCTTGGGCGAGGACGAGCACGAGAGGTTGACCGTGGTCTCACCGTTTGTTCTGGCTGGAGCTTCGGAGCGGGTTGCGCAGATCGCCGAGACCTCGATCTACGAGCCGCCGTTCATCCGCGTTCAGGCGCTTCCGCTCGAAGGAGATCCGACAACCGGGTATCTCATTGTTGTCGTGCCGCAGTCCGCTCGTGCTCCTCATCAGGTGATCTCCGGAGGGGATATGCGCTACTACGGCCGCGGAGCAAAAGGCAACCGCATCCTCGGTGAGCGCGAGGTCGCAGATCTCTACGCGCGACGGGGACGCTGGGAGGTGAACCGCGAGGAGTTGCTGGAGGCCGAGCTGGCGAGGGCACCCGAGGCCGATCCGCGACTCGGCTGGGTCGTAGCCTTCGCGCGACCGGTGGTGCCGGACGACTCGATGGTCGAGCGGGTCACGCCCGGCGGCCACGAACTGCAAGAGCTGCTGATCCGTGGTGCTCGCTCATGGGGACATGTGCGCGCAGACAGGTACGGACGTGATTACGACCCCGACTTGCGGCGCGCGACGAATATCTGGCGTCGCGGAGCAGAGGGCTGGACGCTCAGCACCTCACACGAGAAGGACGGCAACCCTAAGTACGAGGCGAAGTTGGACCTCGACTTCGATGGCACCGGCCATTTCTTCTGCGGCCGAATCGCAGACACGATGGACTCAGGCCAGAAGGTCCTATTCGAGACTATCCTTGCCGGGAATCTCGCCTCTTTCTTCGCCGCGATGGGCGGCCTCTACGAAGCAGCGGGTTACAGCGGCTACGTCGATGTCGGGATGGCCGTCACTGCAATCGAGGGCACGTCGCCTTACGGCGCTCATATCTGGGGCGACAACCAGTTCTCCGGTCCGATGCCGAGACGGACGGATCGCGTCACCGCGGCTGAGCTGCGCGATGACGCCACACGGATCGCGCTGCGCTTGGTCGGACGGCTGTTCGAGGCAATGAGAGGCACGTCTTTCAGCCCCTTCGACGACACGTGAGCCGAGGCGCGACGGTGGAGACGATCGCGCCAGTCGCCGGAGCGGCGCGCTAGAGCGGCACCGCTAGGTTCGCGCGTTGGACGTCTACGAGCGCGAAGCGTGGAGCGTCTTCATCTGATTCCGGTTCTTTCGGTACTCGCGTACTGCACCGTCGCGCCCGACTCCGACGACGTGCACGTCGCCGGCGATCGGCGTCGGCACGTTCTCGCCATGGATCCCGTACTTCGCCGTGCATAGCCGCTTCAGGAACTCCATCCGCACGCGCGCGTAGTGCCCGACGTCGTCGAGCGACGCCAGCGGCGCGAACCCCTCGACGTTTCCCGCGTAGATCGTGTCGAGCAACTGCGCGTAGGCGTCGAACACCGGCGCGGCGGGGAGTAGGACGCCCTGGCGGAACGAGAACATCATGCGCTCCAGTAGGTCGTCTTTCGGTTCGCCGGACGCGGCGTGGTTCGGCACGTAGTTCGTGTCGAGGTCGTTCACGGACGCGAACTGTTCCGACGGCGGGTGGTGTTTCCACGTCGCGTCGATGAGGCCGTCGCTGTTCCGGACGTACCAGAACTGAACGTCGCCGGCGACTTCTCCGGCCACGAGAATCTCCAGCACCGACGCCCGCTGGTCGCGCCGCCACACGTCGGTCAGCGCGGCGGCGAGTCCGTCGCAGAACGCCTGAACCTCGTCGCCGGGACGTACGTCGCTGAACGCTTGGAGCCACTCGCGTGTCGCGACGCCTTCGAGCTCTTCTGTGCCTACGAACCCCACCACCCCGACGAACCCTCCTCCGCATCGGATAACTATCGGATTCCGCTTCTGCCGTCCCCTCGTCGCGACCACGCGGTTCTCGCCGCCGCGAATCTCGACCGGCTGGCTATCGGCGCTCATGACGACACCGTGGGCCGACACGTCTACGGCGAGGAGAGCCATCCCTCGAGACTACGTGCAGCGTCGGCGTAGCTCGATTCGGCGTGGCTCTGTCTCGAAGAGACGGTGAGGTAACACGCCGCGAGGTGCTCGAACGCGCGGGCGGCCGGCAAACGCGATTTCGCGGCCCGCTTCCACACTGCCTCTGCAACGGGTACTGGCGGATCAAGGGTGGCCGGGTCTACCGGCAAACGCGAACAGGATGCGCACGGCGATCGACCCTACACTCGCCTCGTGGATTCGTTCGCGCTCGATGTGCTGGAGTTCCAGGCGGTCCGGGAGCGGGTCCGGGCGGCCGCTGCGAGCGAGTACGGCATCGCGCTCTCGGCGGAGCTCGCACCGTCGCCCGCTCCGGACGATGTCGCGCGCAGGCAGGCGCTGACCGCCGAGGCGATCGCGCTGCTCGAGGCGTCCGAGGAGCCTCCGCTCGACGGGATTCGGGATGTGCGCGACGTCGCGGCGCTCGCTGCGCGCGGCGGGGTGCTGCCGGCGGGCGCGCTTCGGCAGATCGGCGACACGGTGACGGGGTCGCTGCGCGTTCAAGGCGCGCTCGAGACGCCGCTGCTCGCGGAGCTCGCGAGCGCGATCAACCCAGCGCTGAAGCCGGTCGCGGACGCGATCGACCGCGCGGTCGAGGACGACGGCTCCGACCTGAAGGACAACGCGTCGCCGGCGCTCCGCAAGCTCCGCGGCGAGCTTCGCACCGGGCGGCGGCGCGTCGCAGAGAAGCTCGAGCAGCTCGTCCGCAAGACCGGTATCCGCGAGCACCTGCAGGAGGAGTTCGTCACCCAGCGCGGCGGGCGGCCCGTGCTCGCCGTCAAGGCGAGCTCGCGCAGCAGCGTGCCGGGGATCGTCCATGACACCTCGGACTCGGGGCAGACGCTCTTCGTCGAACCGTTCGAGGCGGTCGAGCTCAGCAACAGGCTCTCCGAAGCGGCAGGTGCCGAGCGCGAGGAGGCGGAGCGGATCCTGCGGGAGCTCTCGACGCTCGCCGGCGAACACGCAGACGCGCTCGCCGCTGCGGTCGAGGCGACCGGCGCGATCGACCTTGCACTCGCGCTCGGCACGGTCTCGCGCGGCTGGCGCGGCGCCGTCGTCGAGGTCTCGGACGAGGTGCGCCTGACCGCCGCCCGCCACCCGCTGCTCGACCCGAAGGCGGCCGTGCCGATCGACCTCGAGCTCGGCGACATTCGCGCCCTCGTCGTCAGCGGCCCCAACACCGGCGGCAAGACGGTGGCGCTGAAGACGCTCGGGCTCTTCGCGCTGCTGCACCAGTCCGGCCTGCGGCCGCCGGCGGAGACCGTCGCGCTCCCCGTCTTCGACCGTGTGCTCGCCGACATCGGCGACCGGCAGTCGATCGAGATGAGCCTGTCGAC
>JBKJSM010000136.1:0-5156 GCA_046594445.1 Gaiellaceae bacterium
TTCCTGCGCGGCGGTCAAAAGCGGCACCTTGCCGATGTCCTTGAGGAAGAGCTGCAGCGTGTCGGTTGAGACCTCGCGCGCCTCCTCGACCTCAGGCTCGGGCTCGTCGCGCTCGACCACCTCGATCTGCTGCTCCTCGAGCGCCGCGTAGAACTCGTCGATCTGCGTCGTGTCGAGATCGAGCTCGTCGAGCGCGCTCGCGATGTCGTCCGCGAGCAGCTTGCCGGCCTGCCGGCCGCTCTCGAGCAGCGCCCTCGCCTCAGCGGTGGCCATGACGTTCACGCGCTCTACCCCGGTAGTGCTGATCGTTCCCCCTGCGCTCAACTCGGATTCCCCCTCCGATTCGCGCTCACCGTAGTCGCGATGTCCCTCCACCGCAACAATCTCTTAACCACCGCGGAAGCTTGCCAGCTGTCCCGGACAACCGCATAGGCCGTACGGCCCATCTTCCCAGTCCGCCGGTCCCCACTTTCAGCCGGTCCCCGCTTTCGTGAGGGCGGCGAGGTACCGCCCGGCCTCGGCCGCGACCTTGCCTCCCGGCTCGGCCGCGCGGGCAAGCCGCAGTTGCCGTCTCGCCTCGGTCACGTCGCCCTGCCAGAGAAGGAGGACGCCGAGGTGGAGGCGCACCGTCGCCGCCTTCGGGAAGCGGCGGCTGAGCGGGCCGAGGCGCGAGAACGCAGCGACGGGGTCGCTCTTGTCGTAGCGGCCGACCGCGTCCGCGACGAGCGTGTCCACGTCGTCCGGCGCCAGCCGGAGCGCCTGGGCAAAGGCGCGGCGCGCCGACACCGGGCGGCCGAGGCGCTGCAGCGCGACCCCGTACAGCAACCGCCCGCGTGCGCTCTCGTCCCCGCGCAGCGCGGCGAACTGCTGCTCGCGCGTCTCGCCGGGGACGCGGTAGCGGAAGCTCGGTGCGAAGACGGGCAGGCCGGGCGCGAAGTCGCGATTGAGCAGGTCGTCGGCGCGCACCGCGTAGGGGGTGTCAGGCTCGACGTCGCGAGCTTCGCGCCACGCCGTCAGCGAGCCCCCGGTCCCGGCCCAGAGGCGCGCGAACCCGACATGCAGCTGCACGAGCGCGCTCCGTGGATAGAGGGCGCCGAGCTGCTCGATCCGGTCGGCGCTCGCCGGCCACCCGACGAACGCGGCGCCGAGCTTGGCCTCCAGCGAGTCGGAGCGTCCAAAGATGCGGCCCGCCTCCTTGAACCGGCCGGCTTGGTAGAGCCCGGCCCCCAGCCGCAGCTCGCGCGCCTCGCCGTCGTTCCGGATCCCGAGCGAGAGCTCGAGCGGCGGGGAGCCCTCGCGCGGCTGGGCCGCTGCCGTGGCCGCCGGCGCCTCGATCTCCTCCGCCGTCAGCACCGCCGCGCCTGCCACGACGACGGCTGCAAGCGCCGCGAGCGCGGCCACCGCGAGCATCGTGCGGGCACGGGGAGACACGAAGGGACGGTAGCGGGAAGAGGAACGGTCCCCGTATCGTTCGAATGCGTATGGCCTCCTACCGCGAGCTGTTGGCGCACGTAAAGACCGAGATCAAGGAGCTCGGCGCCGCCGAGGCGCGCGAACGCCAGGGCTCGGCGCTGTTCCTCGATGTCCGCGAGCGCGAGGAGTGGGAGGAAGGCACCGTGCCCGGCGCGCTTCACGTCCCGCGCGGCCAGCTCGAGTCGCGAATCGAGGGGCTCGTTCCCGACCACGCCGCGCCGCTCGTCGTCTATTGCTCCGGGGGTTCCCGCTCCGCTTTCGCCGCCAAGGCCCTCGGCGACCTCGGCTACGAGAACGTCACCTCGCTGACCGGCGGCTTCACGGACTGGAAGCGGAACGGCTACGAGATCGAGACGCCCCGCTCGCTGACGCCCGACCAGCGCCGCCGCTACTCGCGCCACCTGCTGATCCCGGAGGTTGGCGAAGCCGGCCAGGAGCGGCTGCTCGCCTCGCGCGCACTGCTGATCGGCGCCGGCGGGCTGGGCTCGCCCGCGTCGCTCTACCTCGCCGCCGCGGGTGTCGGGACGATCGGGATCGTGGACGCCGACGTCGTCGACGACTCGAACCTGCAGCGCCAGATCGTCCACTCGACGGATTCGCTCGGCGAGGCGAAGGTGCTCTCGGCGAAGCGGACGATCGAGGCGCTCAACCCGGACGTGACCGTCAAGACCTACGAGGAGCGGCTGACCTCCGAGAACGTCGAGCGGATCCTCGCCGACGGCTGGGACGTGATCGTCGACGGCGCCGACAACTTCCCGACGCGCTATCTCGTCAACGACGCCTCCGTCTGGCACGAGATCCCTGTCGTCCACGGCTCGATCTACCGCTTCGAGGGTCAGGTGACCGTCTTCAACCCACCGGCAGGCCCCTGCTACCGCTGCCTCTTCCCCACGCCGCCACCCCCCGAGCTCGCCCCGAGCTGCGCCGAGGGCGGCGTGCTCGGCGTCCTCCCCGGCATCGTCGGCTCGTTCCAGGCGAGCGAGGCGCTGAAGCTGCTGCTCGGGATCGGCGAGTCGCTCCAGGGCCGCTTGCTCCTGCTGGACGCACTCGGGACGACGGTGGACGAGGTCGCCGTCCAGCGCGACCCGGCCTGCCCCGTCTGCGGCGACTCGCCCTCGATCACCGAGTACGTCGACTACGTCGAGTTCTGCGAAGGAGCGCGCGCATGACCAAAGTGCGGATCCCACCGACCCTGCGTGCCGAGACGGGCGGCGAGCGCGAGGTGCTCGGCGCGGGCGAGACCGTTCGCGAGGTGCTGGAGGACATCGGCGCTCGCTTTCCCGCGCTTCAGACGCAGCTGTTCGAGGACGGGGGGCTCGCGCCGTTCGTGAACGTCTACCTCGGCGGCGAGGACGTGCGCACCCTCGACGGGTTGGAGACACCCGTTAACGGAAGCTCCCTGATTCTCCTACCGGCCATGGCCGGTGGCTGCTAACACCCTGGCCCCGAGCCTCCTCGACCTCGTCGGCTCGACGCCCCTGGTCGAGCTCTCCCGGTTCGCGCCCGGCCCGGTCCGCCTGTACGCAAAGCTCGAGGGCCAGAACCCAACCGGCTCGATCAAGGACCGGATCGCCAAGGCGATGATCGAGGCGGCCGAGGCCTCCGGCGAGCTCGAGCCGGGGAGGCGCCTGCTGGAGCCGACGAGTGGCAACACCGGCATCTCGCTCGCGCTCGTCGGCAAGCTGAAGGGCTACCCGCTGACCTGCGTGATGCCCGACAACGCGACCGACGAGCGGCGCCGGCTGCTCCGGCTCTATGGCGCCGAGATCGTCGAATCGCCCGGCGCGGAGGGCTCCAACGGCGCCGTCCGACTCGCGCTCGAGCTCGCCGAGCGCGACCCGTCCCTCTTCATGCCGTTCCAGTACGCGAACGAGGCGAACCCGCGCGCCCACTACGAGGGCACCGGCGCCGAGATCGCCGAGGCGCTCGACCGGGTCGACGTGCTCGTCGCCGGCCTCGGCACCGGCGGCACGCTGATGGGAACCGGAGCCCGGCTGCGCGAGTCCTTCCCCGACCTCGTCGTCGCGGCCGCCGAGCCTCATCCGGGCGACTCGGTGATGGGCCTGCGCTCGCTGGCGGACGGCTACGTGCCGCCGATCCTCGACGTCAGCCGGCTCGACCGGAAGCTGCTCGTCTCCAACGCCGAGTCCGTCGCCGCGGTGCGCGAGCTGCTCGACACCGAAGGGATCTTCGGCGGCGTTTCGACGGGCGCCGTCGTCCACGTCGCCCGTCGCCTCGCCGGCGAGCTGGAAGAGGGCGTCGTCGTCTGCGTGCTCGCGGATGCAGGCTGGAAGTACCTCTCCGCCGACTTCTGGGAGGCCGAGGACGTCGAGTCGTCGATGGAGAAGACCGTCTGGTGGTGATCCCGGCGGCGATCCGCTCCGAGCTCGCCGCCCACGCCGAGGCCGAGGCGCCGAACGAGGCCTGCGGGGTCGTCGTCAGCCGCGACGGGGTCGCCGAGCGCTACGTGCCCGGCCGCAACGCCGCCGCCTCTCCCTTCCGCTTCGAGCTCGAGGTGCCGCCCGAGACGTGGTTCCTCGAAGATGAGGGCTACGAGCTCGCCGTCTTCCACTCGCACCTGTCCTCGGCCCCGCGCCCCTCCCGCACGGACGTGGAGAACATCGGCCTCTGGGCCGGCAAGCCCTACCTGATCCTCTCGCTCGGCATGGGCACGCTCGCGGGCTGGACGATCCGAGCCGACGGGATCGAGCCGCTGCCCGTGACCGAATAGCATCCGGCGGCGTATGCGCTGCATGAGACTGCTGCTGATCCTCCCGGTCGCATTGCTCCTGGCAAGCTGCGGGGGAGGAGAGACCGATCGGCCGGCGCCGCAGCCTGCGCCCTCGGCCGCGGCGCCGATACTGGGCGGCGGCCTCTCGATCCAGGAGGCGATCGACTCCGATCTCGACGGGCCGCTGATGGTCAGGGGCTACCTGATCGAGCGCGAGGGCGAGCTTCGCCTCTGCGACGCGATCCGCGAGTCGTACCCGCCACAGTGCGGCGAGCCCTCCTTGCGCGTCGAAGGCCCGGCCCCACGCCCCTCCGAGGAGCGGGTGTCGCTGCTCGGAGAGGTGCAAGACGCGACGATCACCGTCTCCGAGACGGCGCAGGGCTAGGCGGCGACCCGGAAGACGCCCTTCATCGTGAAGACGTGCGGATCGCACTGGAAGCGATACGTGCCCGCTCGCAGCGTCACCGTGTAGGTCTTCGTGCCGGTGCGGCCGACGCCCGAGTCGATCTTCACGCCGGGACTGACCAGGTGGAAGTTGTGGATGTCGCTCTTGTCGGTGACGACGAGCGTGTACTTGCCCGGCTTCACGGTCGTGACCTTCTTGCCTGCCTTGGTCAGCGTGATCGTGAACCCTGGCCCGACGGTGCCGACGAGCTTCGGCAGCGCGGCCTGCGCGGGGGTGACGGCAACGAGTGAAACCGCGGCAGCGGCGAGGGCGAGACGACTGCGAGACATGCTGCTCCTTGTTCGGGTGGAGAACTTCCTCGAGGGTGATACGCGCCGGCAGGCCCAGCGGTTCGGTACAACCAGACACGATGAAGGAGATCGCACACGGGCTCTGGCGCTGGACGGCACCGCATCCCGACTGGACCGAGGACGCGGACTGGCCGCGCGAGGTCGGCTGCGTCTACTACGAAGCGCCTGACGCGATCGTGCTGGTCGACCCACTCGT
>JBKJSM010000124.1:0-33862 GCA_046594445.1 Gaiellaceae bacterium
GGCCGCGCGCGTCGCCCGCTCGACGTCGGCGACGCTCGCGTTCGGGGCCGACGCGAGCGTCTCGCCGGTGACGGGCGAGACGATCTCCCGGGCGGTCTCGCCCGTGGACTCGGCCCAATCGCCGCCGATGAAGTTCTGGAGGGTGCGTGTCTGCGTGGTGGCCATTGGGTTCCTTTCAGGAGCCGGGTGCCGGTCTGCCAAGAGAGCGGCGCATGATGAGGTAGGCGAGGACGATCGCCCCGATCGTGAGGCTGAGGATCATCACCGCGGTCGCGTTGATGATCGGCGAGACGCCGAATCGGAGCGAGGAGAAGATGAAGAGCGGCAGCGTCGAGGTTCCCGCGCCGGAGACGAAGAACGACGTGTAGAAGTCGTCGAAGGAGAACGTGAACGCGAGCAGCCCGCCGGCCAGGATCGCGGGCGCGAGCCGCGGCAGGGTCACCTGCCGGAACGTGGACAGCGGGCCAGCCCCGAGGTCGTAGGAGGCCTCCTCGAAGTCCATGCCCATCCCGACTACGCGGGCCCGGACGACGAGCGCGACCACCGACGCGTTGAAGACGACGTGCGCGATCAGGATCGTCGTCAGGCCGAGGGCGATCCCGGCGTGGCTGAAGAAGACGAGCGCGGCGATCCCGAAGACGATCTCGGGCGTCACGAGCGTCATCGTCACGAGCGCGTCGACCGGAATTCGCAGCCCTTTGCGCATCCGCGGCAGGGCGAGCGCGAGCATCGTTCCGAGCACGCAGGCGATCACTGCGTTTCCGAACGCGACGACGACCGAGTTCCGGAGCGCCCCGGTGATCGCCTCGTCGCGCAGCGCCGCGCCGAACCAGCGGGTCGAGAAGCCCTCCCAGTTCAGCGTCTGCCGGCCGCCGTTGAAGGCGTACGCGACGACGATCCCGATCGGCAGGTAGAGGAAGGCGTAGACCAGCAACGCGTGCGCGGCGAGCACTTTCCTACCCACTCGCGACCTCCCCGCGGGCGGCGATCCGGGAGAAGGCAACGAGCACGATCGTCATCCCGGCGATCACGACCATCGCGATCGCGGATCCGAACGGCCAGTCGTGCGCCTCGCTGAACTGCTGCGCGATCAGCGAGCCGGTGTAGGCGGTCTTGTTGCCGCCGAGGATCGCCGGGATCAGATACTCGCCGGTCAGCGGGATGAAGACGAGCAGCGAGCCGGCGACGATGCCCGGCAGCGAGAGCGGCAGCGTCACCCGCCGGAAGGCGCGGAAGGCGTTGTCGCCGAGGTCGCCGGCCGCCTCGACGAGCGACCAATCCATCCGCTCGAGCGCCGCATAGAGCGGCAGCACCATCAACGGCAGGTAGTTGTAGACGACGCCGATGTAGATCGCCCGCTGCGAGTAGAGCAGGTTGACGTCGAGCGCCCGGAAGAGCGGGAACTCCGGGTCGAGGATCAAGAGCCACGCGTACGTGCGGATCAGGAAGCTCGTCCAGAACGGGAGAATCACGAGCAGCAACAGCAGCGTCTTTCTGCGGGAATAGCGGGCCAGCCAGTAGGCGAACGGGAAGCCGATCAGCAGCGTCGCAGCGGTGCCGAATGCCGCCAGGCCGAGCGTGCGCAGAAAGACCTGGCCGTAGAGCGGATCCCAGAGGTAGCGGTAGTTCTCCAGGTTCCAGGCGAAGTCGACGCCTGCGAATCCGGAGAGCTCGGCGAAGCTGTAGGCGAAGATGAACCCGAGTGGGGCGAGGAAGAAGGCGCCGTACCAGCCCACTGCGGGCAAGGCGAGCCAGGCGGGGTAGCGGGGGGCGCCGCCGCGACGGCGGCGGCGCCCTGATCCCGGAAGGAGCATCAGTGCTCCTAGGCGTTCTTGAACTCGGTCCAGATGCGGTTCCGCATCGCGGTGCCGCGCGGCGAGACCTTGTTCGGCTCCAGCTTCGCCAGCGTCCGGGTCGGCGGGAACACGGCCGGGTTCGTGAAGATCGCCTTGGTCAGGAACGGCTTCACGAGCGCCGGCTTCAACGGCGTGCCGTAGTAGGTGTACGAGGTCTCGATCGAGTTCTGCTTCGGCCCGTACACGTAGTTGATCCAGGCGTGCGCCGCGGCGGGGTTCTTGGCGCCGACCGGGATGACGTGTGAGTCGACCCAGAACTCGCCGCCCTCCGCCGGCACCACGTACGCGGCCGGTTTCTTCGCCGCGACCGCGGCACCGTCCCCGTTCCAGCCGAGCGCCATCACGGCCTTGCCCGAGATCATCAGCTGCTTGTACTCGGTCGAGGTGATCGCGAGCAGGTGGGGCTTCAGGGCCAGCAGCTCCTTCTTCGCCTTCTCGAGCTCGCTCGCGCTGTCGGAGTTGTAGGAGTACCCGAGCATCACCAGGGCCGCGCCGATCACCTCGGGGATCCCGTCCAGCACGGTCACCTTGCCCGAGTACTTCGTCTTCGCGAGCGTGAAGAACTGGCGCCAGCTCGTCGGCCGCTCCTTCACCTTGTCGGTGCGGTAGACGTAGCCGGTCGTCCCCCAGTCCTTCGCGACCGACCAGCGGTCGTTCGGGTCGAAGGGGAGGTGCCGGAACTTGGCGCTGATGTTCCGGCGGACGTTCGGTAGCTTCGACCAGTCGATCGGCTGGAGCAGCTTCTCCTGCGCGAGGATCTGCACCATGTAGCCCGTCGGGGCGGCGAGGTCGTAGCCGCGGGCGCCGCCCTTCAGCTTGGCCAGCAGGGCCTCGTTCGAGACGAAGAAGTCCTTCTTGACCTTGATCCCCGTCGCCTTCGTGAACGCCGTGTAGGTCGACGGGTTCACGTAGTCGGCCCAGTTGTAATAGAAGAGCTCGCCCGCGTCGGTGCGGTCGGCGGCGCCGAACGCGTCGCCGACCCGGCCCAGTCCGGCCGCCGCCAGCAGCGCGGCCGTACCCGCGACGAAGCCCTTTCGGTCGATCGGTCGCTCCCACAACGGTTGGTGCTCGTTCATGCCGTTCCCTCCTGTTCGAGCGGAAGGGCCTCGTCTTCGGCCCAACACACGATCACGCGCTCGCCCGGTGCGAACGCCTCCATCTCCGACCCCATGCCTGAACGCTGCTCGCGAACGAGCACCTCCTGTCCGTCGTCGAGCTTGACCACTGCTTGCAGCGCCGGCCCAACCACCATCGTCGTCAAGAGCTCCGCGGCGAGTCCGCTGCCCGACCGGGCCAGACGCACGCGCTCGGGGCGGATCGCCACGGTTCTCCCGCCCGTCTCGATGAAGTTCGTCTCGCCGATGAACTGCGCCACGAACGGCGTCGCCGGCGCGTCGTAGATCTCCTGCGGGGCGCCCAGCTGCTCGATCCGCCCCGCGTGCATCACGGCGACGCGGTCGGACATCGCGAGCGCCTCCTCCTGGTCGTGCGTCACGTAGACGAACGTGATTCCGACCTCGCGCTGAATCGTCTTCAGCTCGATCTGGAGCTGCTTGCGCACGCGGAGGTCGAGCGCGCCGAGCGGCTCGTCGAGCAGCAGCACCTTCGGCGACATCACGAGTGCGCGGGCGAGCGCGACCCGCTGCTGCTGGCCGCCCGAGAGCTCGCGGGGCTTGCGGCTGCCGATTTGCGGCAGGCGGACGAGCTCGAGCATCGACTCCGCCCGCTCGCGTCGCTCCTGTTTCGCCAGCCCCCGCTGCTTCAGCCCGTAGGCCACGTTGTCCAAGACGGTCAGGTGCGGGAAGAGGGCGTACGACTGGAAGACGGTGTTCACCGGCCGCCGGTAAGCAGGCAGCCGCGCGACGTCGTCGCCCTCGATCCGGATCTCGCCCTCGTCGGGGCGCTCGAAGCCCGCGATCAGCCTCAGGGTCGTTGTCTTGCCGCATCCCGAGGGGCCGAGCAGTGACAGGAACTCGCCGTGGCGCACCTCGAGATCGAGCTCATCGACGGCCACGACCGAGCCGAAGCGCTTGGTCACTCCGACGAGCTCGACGTCCGCTCTTGCAGTTGCAATCGCCACGGGCTACGAACAACCTACGACCGACACGGTGTCGAAAGCAACCGGCGCGGCGACCAACCCGGGACGCCGGGCTTGGCCAGCCTGTCCAAAGCGGGCTAGAGCACCTCCGAGCCGCGAGGCGGCTGCATGCCCCTAGCTTTCCCTAGGCATGAGGACCGCGCGGAAGCGAACTTCGCCTGCCGCGACGCGGGCGAGCGCTTCGTCGGCCCGCTCGAGCGGATACGTCTCGACGAGCGTGCGGGCGCCGATGGCCGCGTGAAAGGCGAGCAGCTCGCCGAGAACGGCCCTGGATCCCGGGCTGGAGCCCAGGATCGTGAACTTTCCGAACACGAGCTCGATCGCGGTCGTTGCGATCAGGCTGTCGGACACGCCTACGACGGCTAGCCGCCCCCCCGTTCGCAGTCCCTTGAGCACGTCGGGATCGACGGCGTTGCCTGTCGTGACGATGACGTCGACGCCGCCACGCTCCTGAAGCGCGGCACCGGAGTCGCCGCTGGCGACGACCACTTCGTGGGCGCCGAGCTGCTGGAGCGCGCTCGACTTGCCCTGGTCGCGCGTTACGGCGAGCACGTGCGCCGCCATCCCGCGCGCGTACTGCAGGGCGAGGTGCCCGAGGCCGCCGACACCGATGACGGCCACGCGCTCGCCCGGCCGTATGCGTGCGTCGAGCAGGGCCGAGTAGACCGTGTAACCGGCACAGAGAAGCGGCGCAGCCTCCTCTGACGGGATCGCGTCGGGCACCCGCTCGACCGACCCGGCGTGCGCGACCATCAATTCGGCATGGCCGCCATCGAGCGTCACGCCGGTCGCAGGAGGGCCCGCCTCGCAGAATGCGTAGGCGCCGAGGTGGCAGAGCCGGCAGTGGCCGCACCAGCGCTGTGTCCACGCGACGCCGACGCGGTCTCCTGGCTCGAGCCCGGAGACATCGCGTCCGCCTGCGACGACCCGGCCGACGACCTCGTGGCCGAGGATGCGGGGGAAGGTGCCGGCGTACCCGGGATTGTTGAGGACGTGAACGTCGGAGTAGCAGATGCCAGAGGCCTCGACCGCGATCAGCACCTCGTCGGGCGCCGGGACGGGCTCGGGGACATCTCGGAGCTCCCACGGCTCGCCCAACGCCGGTGCGACGATTGCGCGCAAGTCGGGTCAGGCCGCAGCGAGCGGCACGTAGCCGAGTCTCAGCGACTGCTCTCCCCGTTCCTCGACCGCGAGGATCTCGTCGCGGTGGCGGGGGAATTTGTACTCGTCGTAGATGCGGATGCAGCGCTGCGAGCACGCGTACAGCTGCTCTCCGTGGTGTTCGAAGAGGACCTCCGAGCACGGGATCAGGATCCCGCAGCTCGCGCATTTCGGCATCTCATTGACCTCGCGGTACATCTGTTCTCCTCACTCGGCGCGCAGCCGCGCGGTTTCGTCGTGGTCTGTCTCGAAGGTCGTTGGATCGAGCGCGACGCCGAACACGTCCCGCGCCTCGTCAATGGTGTAGTAGAGGCTGCGGACGTCGTCGACGACCAGTTCGGGATCGCGCTCCCGTGGGGATCCGTAGCCGCCGCCTCCGGGCAGCGCGACCATCACCTCGTCGCCCTCGTGGAGGACGACGTTCGAGAACTTGCCTGGTGACGTGGTGCCGAAGAGCTCTGTAGCGTTGCGCCACTCGGCATCGCCCTTGCGCCGGAACAGCACGCGGCAGTTCCCGCCGTCCCCGCCACCGGCCTTGCCCCACGGCCGCACGGTGTTGCGGTTCGTGTGGGCGCTGACGATCAACTCCTCGGCGGTCACACGCATTACGCGCTTCGTGCCGAAGCCGCCGCGGAACTTCCCCGCTCCGGGGCGGCCTTCGCGGTCGGTGTGCAGCGAGTACTCGACGCACTCGAGCGGGTAGCGCGTCTCGAGCACTTCGACCGGCGTGTTGGCGCAATTCGACGTCTTGCCGACCTGCGCGTCGTTCCCGTCATGGTTGTAACGACCGCCCCAGCCGAAGCCATCGAAGTACAGGTGCGCGAACGCTTCGCCGCTGCGCGGGTCCGTGCCGCCGAAGCTCAGGATCCCGTGCGTATCACCGTCGGAGGCGGTGCCTTTCCCGGCAATCTCGGAGATCGCGCCGAGGATGACGTCGACGGTCGTCGGTGAGCTGTCGGAGTTGCCGCCCACGCACGAGCCGGGGTACTCGACGTTCACGAACGTGCCGGGCGGCGCAATGATCGCGATCGGTCGGTAGCAACCGTGGTTGAACGGCATCACGCCGTAGATGTTGAACATCGCCGCGTAGGTCGCCGACGCGGTGACGCCCCATGTCTGGTTGGCCGGCCCCTCGGACTGCGGGTCGGAGCCGGTGAAATCCACGACGACCTCGTCGCCGTTCACGATTACCGCCGCCTTGATCTTCCATTTCTTGCCGGGCATGACGCCGTCGTCCTCGATGTAGCCCTCAAAGCCCCATTCGCCGTCGGGGAGCGCCGCGATCGCGCGGCGCGCCATCATCTCGGAGACATCCTTGATGTCCTCGCAGCACTGTTCGAAGGTTTCGATGCCGTACTTGTCGACGAGCTCGACGATCCGCCGCTCGGCGAGGTACAGCGAGCCGATCATCGCCTTCAGGTCGCCGTAGGCGTAGTGCGGAGTGCGGACGTTCGAGATCAGGATGCGGAAGATGTCCTCGACCTCCTTGTCGCCGCGGTAGATCTTGACGGGCGGGAAGCGGAGGCCCTCCTGGAAGATGTTGCGCGTGTCGCCGAAGGCGGCGGGCACCATGCCGCCCACATCGACCATGTGAGCGATGTTGGCTGTGTAGGCGACGATTTTTCCGTCCTTGAAACACGGCTTCAGCACCATGAACTCCGGCAGGTGGCAGCCGCCCCGGTATGGGTCGTTGTGGAGGATCACGTCCCCCGGTGCCATGTTCTCCGGACCCACCTCCTTGATGCACCATTCGACGACGTGCACGATGGCGCCGATTTGCGCCGGGCAGAAGTCCGCCTGCGCGACCATCTCGCCGGAGCCATCGAAGACGACGCACGAGAAGTCGAGCCCCTCGTTGAAGATCGGGGAGTACGACGTGCGCATCATGGCAATGCCCATCTCGCGGCAGGTCGTTATCAGGTGACTGCGGATCACCTCCAGGAGAATCGGGTCCGTCTTGATTGCCGCGCTCGTCTCCGTCGTGCTTGACATCGTCTGGCCTCCTACGGGATCTCGATGAGCAGGTTTCCGTGACGGTCGACGACCAGCGAGTCGCCGGGGCCGAGCAGAACCGTCGAGTCGATCTCCGCGACGATTGCCGGGCCATCGACTCGGTTGTCGGCTCGCAGGTCGTCGCGCCAGTACACGGGCGTGTCAACGAAGCCGTCGCCGGCCTCGAACAGGACGGGCCGCGTGCCGCGGGGCTCCGGCGCCGAGCCGGTCGCGATCTCGGGCAGCGTGAGCTGCGGCCGCCTGACGGTCGCGGTCAGCTTGAAGTTCACGAGCTCGAGAACGCCGTCCGGCAGGTGCCAGCCGAACTGCTGCTCGTGCGCGGTGTGGAAGGCGTTCTTGGCGGCGAGGATCGCCTCCTCGCCGACGTCCCCGATCAGGGGAACTTCAAGCTCCCAGTTCTGGCCCGCGTAGCGCATCTCGATCGAGCGCGCGAACGCCGGCTGCTGCTCGGCGCCTTCGCGGCGGAAGTCGTCGCGCGCCTGCAGCTCGAGCGCGTCGTAGATCTCGACAATTCGCGGGACGTCGTCGCGGCGGCCCCGGTTGATGAAGGTCTTCATATAGTCGAACCGCGTGTCGGCGATGAGTGCGCCGAACGCGGAGAAGGCGCCCGGAAAGACGGGTACGACGACCTGCGAGATCGAGAGCGCGCGGGCGAGCGACCCGGCGTGCAGCGGCCCTGCGCCGCCGAAGGCGATCAGCGCGAACTCACGTGGGTCGTGACCACGGTCGATGGAGACGAGCCTAAGCGCCTGCGCCATGTTGTTGTCTGCGATCTGGATGATGCCGAGCGCGACGTCCGCGACCGATCGCCCCATACGCTCGGCGATGCGCCCAACCGCCCGGTGCGCCGCCTCCGCGTCGAGCTGCACGTCCCCAGCGAGCGGGAAGTCGACGCTCAGCCTCCCGAGCACGACGTTCGCGTCCGTCACCGTAGGCTCTTCGCCGCCACGCGCGTAGGCGGCCGGCCCTGGGTCGGCGCCGGCGCTGTGCGGCCCGACGCGCAGGATGCCGGCTGAGTCGAGCCACGCGATCGAGCCGCCGCCCGCGCCGATCGAGCGAACGTCGACCATCGGGACGGCGATCGGGATTCCCCACTCGACCTCGGCCTGCGTCGTCAGCGCCGGCTCGCCGTTGCGAACGAGCCCCGTGTCGAAGCTCGTGCCCCCCATGTCGGCGAGGATGAGGCTGCGGTGGCCAGTGAGCTCGCCGATGAAGACGCTCGCGATTACGCCGCCCGCAGGCCCCGACCGGACCATCGAGACGGGTTTCGCGCGGGCTCCGGCCGTCGTCATCGCGCCTCCGTTCGACCGCATGATGAGCAGCTCGCCGATCCGTCTCTCTGCGCTCATCTGCTCGAGCTCGCGGGCGTACTGGTCGACGCGCGGCTTGAGGAACGCGTCGATGACGGCCGTGCTCGTCCGCTCGTACTCACGCCACTGTCCGAACACCTCGGACGAGATCGAGACGGCGAGGTCGGGCGCCTCCTCGTGCAGCACCTCGCGTGCCCGCCGCTCGTGCTCGGGGTTGAGGAACGAGAAGAGGAAGCTGATCGCCACCGCGTCCACGCCCTCCTCGCGGAACAGACGAGCCGCTCCGCGCACGTCGTCCTCGTCCAGCGGCAGACGTACGGCGCCTTTCGCGTCGATGCGCTCGCGCGCCTCGAGCACGAGATGCCTGGGCACTAGGTGCCTCGGTTTCACCCAGTCGAGATCGAACGACCGCGGCCGGACGACGCGCTGAATCTGCAGGATGTCGCGGAACCCTGACGTGGTCAGCAGGCCAACGGTCGCGCCGCGGCGCTCGATGATCGCGTTGGTCGCGATCGTCGTCCCGTGGACCAGGCTCGACACCCCGCCGTTCGACAGCAGGCCCGCCTTCGAGAGCGCGTTGACCGTTGACTGCGAAGGCGCTTGAGGAGTCGAGAGCGTCTTCGCCAGGCGGAAGCGCCCGTCTGGATCGATCGCGACCAGATCGGTGAACGTGCCTCCTGTATCGACTCCGACGCGGCTGGACATACGCACTTCCTCCTACGTTTGGATGAGAACGAGTCGGTCCTCGGTCATCTCGCGGACCGCGTACGCCGGGCCTTCCTTCGTGTTGCCGGAGGACTTGACGCCACCGTACGGCATGTTGTCGGCGCGGAAGCTCGGCGCGTCGTTCACGACGATTCCGCCGAACTCGAGCGCCGCGGCGGCCCGCAGGGCACGGGTGACGTCGCGGGTAAAGATCGCCGCCTGGAGCCCGTACTCGGTGCCGTTGGCGAGAGCAAAGGCCTCGTCCAGCGAGTCGTACGGTGCAACGCCGACGACCGGCCCGAACACCTCCATGCACGAGATCGCCATGGATGGCGCGATGTCGGCGAGGACGGTGGGCCGGACGATCCGTCCTTCAGCCTCGCCGCCGGTGAGTACTCGCGCACCGCCTGCACGCGCCTGGTCGATCCAGTCGAGGATCCGGTCGCGGGACGAGTCGTCGATTACCGGCCCCACATCGGTGTCGGCGTCTGCCGGGTCGCCCACCACAAGTGCCTCCACCTTCGCCACGAGCAGTGCGAGGAACTCGTCGTACACGTCACGGTGCACGTACACCCGCTGGACGGAGATGCACGTCTGGCCCGCGAACAGAAAGCCACCTCCAGCGACCTTGGTCGCGGCAAGCTCGACGTCCGCGTCGGGTTCGACGATGACGGGCGACGAGTTGCCGAGCTCGAGCACCACGCGTTTGCGCGCGGCTCGCTCGCGGATACCCCAGCCGACCTCGGCCGAGCCGGTGAACGTCAGGAGGCGCACTCGGCCGTCGGAGACCAAGACGTTGCCGATCTCGGCAGCAGGTCCGACGACGACGTTGAGCCAGCCCGGCGGCACCTCGGCCTCCTCGTAAAGCTCGGCCAGGGCAATCGCGGAGCACGGGGTCTGAGTCGCCGGCTTCAGTACGACCGCACAACCGGCGGCGAGAGCCGGCCCGAGTTTGTGCGCGACAAGGTTGAGCGGGAAGTTGAAGGGCGTGATCGCGCCCACCACGCCGACCGGGACCTTCATCGTGAAGCCGATCTTGCCGGCGCCGGCCTCTGAGGCGTCCATCGGAATTGCTTCGCCGGTGAGCTTCTGCACCTCGACGGCGGAAAAGGTGTAAGTCGCGACTGCGCGGTCAGCCTCGACGCGTGCCGCCTTGAGCGGCTTTCCGGCCTCCGCCGCGATCGTGCGGGCGAAGTCGTCGCGCCGTGACCGCAGCAGCTCGGCAATGCGGTAGAGCAGTTCGGCTCGCCGATACGCGGGCAGAGGCTGCGCCATCGCCAGCGCGGCTGCATCTACGGCCCTGCGAGCCTCGGCTGCGCCACCCCACGCCACCCGGCCGACCGTGTGGCCGTCGTAGGGGGAGCGCACCTCCATCCACTCGCCGGTTTCCACGCGCTCGCCGCCGATCTTCAGCACGTGTGTTGTGCCAGCGGACGAGCTCACGCTGCCGCTCCGATTTCGATCAGGAAATCTCCGTCCGCGCGGACGGAGAGCGCGTCCCCCGGATCGACCACGACTGTCGTCGTCGGTGCCTGCACGATCGCCGGTCCTTCGAGAAACGCACCGGCGGTGAGGTCGAGCGCCGAGTACGTCGCCGTCGCCACCAGGCCGCCGACTGACTCGAAGTACGCTTCGCACTCGCCTGCCGGCTGAGCGAGCGTTCTCCGGTGGCCGCCCGAACCGTTTGACGGCGGCAATGGCATGCGACCGAGTGCGCTCACGCGCCAGTGGAGGAACTCGACAGGTAGCTCTCGCCGGGCGTACGTGAACTGCGCCTCGTGCTCGTCATGGAACACGCGCTCGACCGCGCGAAGGTCGGTTTCACCATTGGTCGCGGACCGCACAGCCGGAACCGTGAGCTCATGGACCTGCCCCGGGTAGCGGGCGTCGACGAACCGCTCGAGATGGATCTGATCCTCCGTAAATCCCTCCTCGAGCAGACGGGCACGCGCCTCGTCCTCGAGCGTCGCGAAGACGGCGTCGATGTCGCTGCCCGCCGCGGCCGACGAAAGCGCGTGCAGGGCTTGGGCGAAATCGTGCCGAACGTCCGTGACTGTCATGCCGAAGGCGCAGAACGTCCCGGCCTCCCGCGGCACCAGCACCCGTCTCATCCCGAGCTCGCGCGCGAGCTGGGCCGCATGCAGCCCGCCAGCTCCGCCGCCGACGACGAGCAGGTAGCGGCGCGGATCCACCCCGCGCTCGATCGACACGGCGTGAATCGCCGCCACCATGTTTGCGTTGACGACGCGGATGATCCCCGCGCCGGCTTGCAGTGTGGAAATGCCGAGGCCGTCGGCGATCCGCGTGACCGCCTGCTCGGCGAGGTCGAGGCGCAGAACCCGCCGGCCCCCGAGGAACGCGTCCGGAGTGAGGTATCCCAGCACGACATTGGCGTCTGTGACAGTCGGCTCCTCGCCTCCCTGGGCGTAGGACGCCGGTCCAGGCACGGCGCCGGCGCTGCGGGGTCCGACACGCAAGGCACCGCCACTATCGAGCCACGCGATCGAGCCGCCGCCTGCTCCGACCGAGTGGACGTCGACACCCGCGACTCCGATCGGCTGGTGCTCGACCTGGATCGTTCGCGACATCGCCGGGCGGCCGCCGCGGATCAGACAAACATCGAAGCTCGTTCCGCCGATGTCAGCCGTAACGAGGTTCCCGTCGCCGCCCGCTGCAGCATGGTGCAGCGCGGCCGCCGGGGCCGCGGCGGGTCCTGACGCAAGCACGTAAACCGGCCGACGGAGGATCTCGGTGACGGAAGCGCAGCCTCCGTTGATCTGCATGATCAGCGGAGGCCGCTCGAGACCTCCGTCTCGCAGGGTCGACTCGAGCTGCCGTAGGTAGTCGTAAATCCCGGGCAGCACGTAGGAGCTCAGGACAGTGGCGGACGTGCGCTCCCACTCGCGGATCTCGGGCAGAACATCCGACGAGCAGACGATGTGAGCATCGGGCAGTTCCTCGGCGAGGATCTCGGCCGCCCGGCGCTCGTGGGTCGGGTTTACGATCGACCAGAGGAATGCGACGGCGACCGCCGCGACCTCCGATTCGCGGAAGCGCGCGGCAAGCTCACGCACCTCTTGCTCGTCCAGGGGGATCAGCACATTGCCGTCCTTGTCGATCCGCTCGGTCACACCGAGGCGGAGATAGCGGTCGACGAATTCCTGCGGATGTGGGAGGTGGACGTTGAAACGCTCCGGCTTGAAGCCGTCTCGGAAATGAAGGATGTCCCGGAACCCGCTCGTACACAACAGCCCGATCGTCGGGCCGTTGCGCTGGATGACCGTATTCGTCGCGATCGTCGTCCCGTGCACGAGCAGGGATGTCTGACCCAGGAAGCCGTCGAGGGTGAGCCCTCGGTCGTGGGCAAGCGCTTCCAGCCCCGCCGAAATCGCGTCGGCGGGCCGGTTCGGCGTCGACTCTTCCTTCCAGAGCGTGACTCTCCCCTCTGCGTCCATGACGGTGAAATCCGTGAAGGTGCCACCGATGTCGATCCCAATCCTGAAAGGCATGCGCGTGCTCACTCTCCCGCTGCTAGAAAGGGTTCAGTAGGTACTCGTCGCCGTCGCGCAGGTTTTCCTCCAGCCAGCGCGCGGCACCCGGAACGGTCGGCTCGACGACGGGCCGCTCGACTGCCCGCAGCTCTGCGCGGCGGCGCTCCGTCGCTTCCTCGTCGAGCACCGGGAGGAAGTCGTCACTCACGACAACGCCAAACACTTTTGCGGCGGTCGCGCGCGTGATCAGGCCGTCGCGGACGTCGTGCCGAACCTGCTCAACGTCTCGATCGAGCGGATTCTTGTAGCCCCCGCCGCCCGTCGAAACGCCGACCCACATCTCGCCCGGGCGCACCTCGATCTGACCAGAAGCCGAGACGAACCGGCGATGACCGCTCGGTCCCTCAACGTACTGACCGCCGCCGATGCCCGGCGTGCCGCCGAGCGCCCCATGGGGCGGGTTCCTGCAGCCGTCCCCGAACGTGATGCACGTCATCGGGCCGGCCGTCGGCCGGACGACCAGACGATTGCCTGCTCCGCCGATCCACTCGCCAAGACCCATCGCATCTGGTTCGATCTGGTGTAGCGCGATGTGCAGCGGATAAAGCAGTTCGATCTGCTCGATCGACTGGATCTTCAGACCGCCGAGCGCGGCCTGGCTCTCAAGCACCGGCCAACCGTTGGCGCCCTTCGAAGCGCCTCCGCCCTGCCCGTTATTGAAGAGCATTACGCCCCATGCCTCGCCGGTGGTCTCGTCCGCGCCTGCGAACTGCGGGATGTTCGCGCAGCGGGTGCCGCCCGCCGGCACCTGGTCGGGCATCGCGGCCACCATCGCCTTGTTGATGACGTCCTGCATCATGTCCGACGGCACGATCGTCGCGCACGAAGACGAGGCCGGGTACCTCGGGTAACAGATTGTCCCCTCGGGCACGATCACGTCGACGTGCTTGATGCAGCCGTGGTTGTGCGGGATGTCGGGATCGATGTAGTAGAGGAACGGGATCGCACCCGCCGCCTTCGACGTCGCGTAAGAGCCGTTCGCGCCGCCCTTTGCCTGCGGCCCACTGCCGGTGTAATCGACGGTGACGCGGTCGCCCGCGATCTGGACTTTGACCTTGATCGGGATGTCCACTGTGTCGAACCCGTCACTGTCGATCCAGCCTTCAGCCTCGTACACGCCGTCGGGCATGGCCTCGATTTCCTGGGCCATGCGTCGGTCGGCATAGTCGACGATGGCGTCCACGTAGCGCAGCGTCTCCTCGGTGCCGTATTCCGCGCATAGCTCGATGAGCCGCTGGCGTCCCTTCTCGATCGATCCTAGTTGCGCGAGGAGATCGCCCTCGAGGAGGTCGCGGTATCGGACGTTCGCGAGGTAGAGGTCGACGACGTCGCGCCGCATCCTGCCGCGCTCCGCGATCTTGACGGGTGGGATCTGGATGCCCTCCTGCCACACGTTCTGAGCGGCGGCGGTCACACTCGATGGCACGAAGGCGCCGGTGTCCATCTGATGCCCCTTCGTCACCGACCAGAACAGATGCCTACCCTCGACGAACACCGGGAGCGCCGTCACGAGGTCGCCGACGTGCGTGTTGAAGCGGTACGGGTCGTTGCATAGGAAGATATCGCCGTCGTGGACGTCGCCCTCGAAGCTTCGCGCGATCTCCTGCAGCACGAGCTGCAGCGAGGTCGTATGGATCGGAAGCGCGTCGTACATCGCTATCTGGCGCGGTTCCGCGTCGTAGATCGCGCACGAGAAGTCGCGACAGAGCGCGAGAATCGACGTCCAAGCGGTGTACTCGAGCGTCAGCGTCATCTCGTTCGCGATGCTGTTCAGCCGGCTCAGCACGACGCTGAACGTAATCGGGTCGTAGTTGGTGCCGATGTTGGGTGAATTGTCCTGGGTGGGGTTCATGCGGCCTCTCATGACTGTCAGGTGTTGCGGCGGGTCACCGCATCGACCGCCACGGCGACGAGAATGATCCCGCCCTGGACGATCGACTGGTAAAGGGGGTCGACACCGAGGATGTTGAACCCGTTGCCGATGAGCGCCAGCAGCAGTACGCCGAGTACCGTGCGCCAGATCGCGCCTTCGCCGCCCCAGATGCTCGTGCCGCCGATGACGACCGCTGCGATCGCGGAGAGCTCGATGCCGTTGGCGGCGGCCGCCTGCGCGGTCCCGATCTTGGACGTGGCGACGATTCCCGCTAAGCCGGCTGCGAAGCCGCTGATCCCGAAGGTTATGACGCGGATCCAGCCAACTCGGATGCCGGACAACCGGGCTGCCTCCTCGTTGCCGCCGACCGCGTAGATCCGCCGGCCGAGCGTCGTCCGAGCGAGCAGGAACCACGAGAAGACGATGACGGCCGCAAACGTCCAGATTGTGTACTTCACAGTCAGGAAGGATTCGCGTCCGACGACCCGGAACGACTCGTTCGTCACGGTGATGAGGAAGCCGCCGGTGATCAGAACCGCGATGCCGCGGAACATGAAACCGGACGCGAGCGTCGCGATGAACGAGTTGATGCGGAAGAGCGTGACGACGCCGCCGTTGACGACGCCGAGCCCGATCGCAACCGCGATACCGGCGACCAGCCCGACCGCCGCGCCGTAGTCGTTGGTGAGGCTCGCCGCCGCGATCGAAGCGAGCGCATAGATGGCGCCGACGGAAAGGTCGAAGCCGCCACCGATGATCACGATCGTCATCCCGCAGGCGATGATCCCGAGCGCGGCCGACTGGTCGAGAATGTTGAGGAGGTTAGTCTTCGTCAGGAATGCGTCGGACGAGACCGCGAGCGTGGCGAACAGCGCGAGGAAGATCCCCACGATCCCGTAGTCCCGGACGGCGACGACGCCGAGGCGCCGCAGCCGCGGCGCGCTGCCAAACGCGGAGCGTGCAGCCGTGACCCCTTCCGGTGCCATCAGCCTTGCCCCCCCGCGGGGGAGAGCGAGGTCGTCGCGAAGGCGGCGTGCATGATGCCGTCCTCAGTAACATCGTCGCCCTCCAGCGACTCGATGATCCGACCCCGCCGCATGACAAGCACGCGATGGGCGACCCCGATCACCTCCTCGATCTCGGATGAGATCAGCAGGACGCCGAGCCCGTCGGCCGCGAGCGACGCGAGCAGGTCGTAGATGGCCCGTTTGGCCCCGACGTCCACGCCGCGCGTCGGCTCGTCGGCGATCAAGAGTTGCGGCCGGTCGAACAGCCACTTTGCGAACAGCACCTTCTGCTGGTTGCCGCCGGACAGGTGATTCACCCGCATCTCCGGCCGTGCGGGCTTGACGGACAGACCGTGGAGCAAGTCCTCCGTCTTACGGCTCTCCCGCCGGCGGAAAACGTAGCCTAAGCGGCTAATCTCGCCCAGGTTGGGCAGCGAAACGTTGTCGCGAACCGACGAGCGCATCATGAGCCCCTGATCCTTCCGGCTCTCCGGCACCAGAGCGATGCCGGCGCGCACAGCGTCCTTCGGCGACCGGATGCGCAGCGTGCGTCCACGCAGCCGCACAGTCCCGGCGTCGATGCGGTCGGCGCCGAAGACGGCACGCGCGACCTCGGTCCGGCCGCTGCCAACCAGCCCGGCGAGACCGACGATCTCGCCCTCCTTGATGTCGAAGCTGATGTCCTCGAAGGAGCCCGCTCGGGTGAGACCATCGATCGAGCAGACGATCGGCGCGTCGGCCGGTGGTGGCTGCTTCGGGGGGAACGCGGCCGTGAGCGGCCGTCCCAGCATTGCCTCCACGAGCGATGTCGGCGTCTCGTCCGCCGTCTCCGATGTCCTGACGTGGCAACCGTTGCGCAGGACGGTCACCCAGTCCGCGAGCCGGAGCACTTCGTCGAGGAAGTGCGACACGTAGACGATCGTCTTCCCCTCGTCGCGGAGGTCTCGGACGACCGCGAGGACGTTCTCCGTCTCGCTCGCACTGAGGCCGGCGGCCGGCTCGTCCATGACGATCACGCGCGCATTGCGGGCAACCGCTCGCATGATCTCTACCTTCTTGCGGTCACCAACGCTCAGCGACCCGGCGACGGCGTTCGGATCGAGGTCGAAGCCGATGCGATCGGTGAGCTCGGTGAACCGCGTGCGCAGATCGGCATCGCGGACGAGGCCGGCACGGCCGCCGTCGTTGCCGAGAAACACGTTGTCGATCACGGTGCGCCGAGGAACGAGCATCAGCTCCTGCTGGATGGCGGCGATCCCGTCAGCGAGCGCCTGGTGCGGAGCCACATACTTCACTTCGCAGCCGTCGACGAGCAACGTGCCGCTGTCGGGGCGGATCGCCCCCGCGATCACGCGGCCGAGGGTTGATTTTCCCGCGCCGTTCTCCCCGATGAACGCATGCACGGTGCCGCGCTCGATGGTCAGGCTCACCTCGGACAATGCCTGTGAGCCGCCGAAGCGCTTGCTCACCTGCCGCAGTTCAATGATGGCTTGGGTTCCCATCCACTCCTAGCGCTCGCTACCCTGACCCCCGCCCGGGGTGCGGGCGGGGGTTTCGACCGGATCCCACGGTCTCGTCAGAGGGGTTTCCTGCGTCAGCGGTTCCTAGCCGACCTTCCATTCGGCCTCAAACGTGCCGCAGTCGGGCTTGTCGAAGAAGGGGCCGATCGTGCTCATCTCTGCGTTCGGATCGATCGCCTTGTACTCCGTGAGCTCTCCGCGCACGGCCTGGATCGCGAACTCGGTGCCCTGCTTCGCCTCGCTGAAAGGCAGGTACACGTAGCTTGAGTGCCAGCGCCCGTCGCACACTGCCTCGACCGATTCTGCGCTCGCGCCGTTCCCGATGAACTGGATGCCGCTCTTTCCGGCATCCTCCATGGCCTGCTCGGCACCGAATGTCATCTGGTCGCCGCTTGTGACGAAGACGGTGATGTCCGGGTGCGCTTGGAGCAGGTCCTGGCCGACCTTGTAGCCGTTTTCGCGCAGGAAGCCTGCCTCCGCCTGGCCCTTCAGAACAATCTGGTCGTGCTCGGCGATCGCGGCCTTGAACGCCTCGAACTTCTTCGCCTCGAACGGGATCGTGAAGCCGCCCGAGACGTAGGCGACGTTGCACGGATCGGCGTCGCCACAGGCGTCGATCGTCGCGTCGGCGAGCCCCTTTCCGTTCCCGGAGATCGGGTTCGCGACCGTTGCGACAAGACCCTCCGTCTGAAGTTCGATCGAATCGATGTCCGGGCCGATCGGCGTGTACACGGCCACGACCTTGATGCCCTTCGCAATTGCGTCCTCCACGGCCGGGGCTACGACGTTGCCGTCGTTCGCAAGCAGCACGAACGCGTCGTACTTCCCACTGGTCGTGGCATCCTGGAGCTGCGCAACCTGCGCCTCTGCGTTGAACTTGCCGTCGAAGACCTGCGCAATCGTCCCGCCGAGCTCCGCCGCGGCCGCCTTGGCGCCTTCGATTTCCGCCACGTTGTAGGAATTCGCGGTGGCGAGCGTGAAGAGTGCGATCTGCACGTCCTCGTTCGCGGTGCCTCCGGCTTCGGTGGTCGTGGTTCCGGCGGTGGTGTCGTCTGCTGTCTCGTCGTCGCCTCCGCACGCCGCGAGTGCGCCGACTCCGACGAGCAGGACGAGTGCCGCGACGATGTTCCCTACCCGCATCGTAATCCTCCACATGGTTCTCTCCCTTCGCTGGTGGCTCGGTTTAGTAGCTTGGCGGGCTGATGATCCACATGACTTCCGCCGTCTCCGAGCCGACGTTGCGGAAGTTGTGGAGCATGGAGCTCCGGTAGTCGATGCTGTCTCCGGGGCCGACCTCGTAGACGTCGTTTCCGATCTGCGCCTCCAGATGACCTCGGAGGACGACACACAGCTCCTCGGAGTCGCCGTGGGTGTACGGCTCATCGCTCGCGGAGCCCCCCGGCTCGAAGACGCCGACGATCACTTCGAGGTTTTCGAGCGGGCGCGGCGTGAGGAGCTGCTTTTCGAGCTTCCCGAACGACAATACCGGGCGGTCCGAGGCGCGCAGCAACTCGGGCCGCTGGCCACCGTCCGGCTCGAACAGGTCGGCGATGCTCACGCCGAGTGCGCCGGCGATCCGCTGCAGGGACATCAGGCTGGCGCCGGTACGGCCCCTCTCGACCTGGCTGACGAAGCTCTCGCTGACGCCGGCACGTTCCGCGATGGAGCGAAGCGTCATCCGCTTCCGCAGCCGGATCGTCCGCAGCCGCTCACCGACATCGATCGCTTCGATGTCGTCCTGCGGGCTGTCATCACCGCGAGACGTCTCAAAATTTCCCTCACTTAAGGACACTGAAGCGATCATACAGAGTGCTTCAGCAAGGATCAAGATGTCTGAACTCAGCCGCGGAGCTGCCGAGCCGCAGAGAGGCCCCCTGCGGGTGCTAGCTAGGCGATCGGAGCGGAGAGCGCCGACTCGACCGTGTCGTGCACCGCCAGATGCTGGTCGAGACCGGAGATCGTCAGGGCGCGATGCGTCTCGAGCCCGGGCGACGCGAGAAAGAACGACTGCCGGTTCTCGAGCTTCGTGCGCGCTTCGATCAGGACGCCGAGCGCGGTCGAGTCGACGAAGTCCACGTCGCCGAGATGAACGACCAGCCGACTGGGCTGCTCGGAGCACAGCTCGAGCAGCGCGGTGCGCACTGCGGGGGCGTTGTAGAGGTCGAGCTCCCCGGTCAGATGGACGATCACGGCGCCATCGCGCCGTTCGACGTCCTTGACCGGATGCTCGTTCAGATTGGTCTCGTCTCCCACCCTCGCTGAGGAGCATAGAACTTTCGGCAGACTCCGACCAATGCGCGATCTCCTCGACTACCGCTCTGAGTTTCCGATCCTCGGGCACACGACGTATCTGATCAACCACTCGCTGGGCGCGATGCCGGCGCAGGCGGAGCAGCGAGTGGCCGAGTACGCGCGCACGTGGCGCGAGCGGGGGATCCGCGCGTGGGGCGAGGGCTGGTGGGAGATGCCGATGACGGTCGGCGACCAGATCGGCCGGATCGTCGGTGCGCCCGCCGGCTCGACGGTGATGCACCAGAACGTCGCGATTGCAGAGGCGATTGTCCTCTCGTGCTTCCGGCCGACCTCCGAGCGCAACCGCGTCGTCTACGAACGGGGCAACTTCCCCTCGGTGCGCTACCTCTACCAGGCGCAGCACGACCTCGAGGTCGTCGTCTGCGAGGACGACGGCGAGATCGTCGAGCGGATCGACGAGCGGACGCTCCTCATCCCGATCAGCCACGTCCTCTTCAAGTCGGGGGAGATCCAGGACGTCGAGAAGATCGTCCGCCGCGCGCACGAGGTCGGCGCCTACGTGATCCTCGACGCCTACCAGTCGGCGGGGATCGTCCCGCTCGACGTCACGGCGCTGAACGTCGACTTTGCGGTCGGCGGCTCGGTCAAGTGGCTGAGCGGCGGGCCTGGGAACGGCTGGCTCTACGTCCGTCCCGACCTCGCCGAGCGCCTCGAGCCCGCCTACACGGGCTGGCAGGCGCACGAGTCGCCGTTCGGGTTCGAGGAGGAGATGCGCTACGCGCGCGGCGCAGCCCGCTTCCTCACCGGCACGCCCAACGTCCCCGCCCTCTATGCGGCGACCGCCGGCTACGACCTGATCGAGGAGGTCGGCGTCGACCGGATCCGCGCCAACTCGCTGCGCCAGACCGACTTGCTGATCGGGCTTGCCGACGAGGCGGGCTTCGGGATCGCGAGCCCCCGCGACCCGGCACGCCGTGGCGGCACCGTCACCGTGCACGTGGACGAGTTCCCGGCCGTTCACAAGGAGCTCTCCGAGCGGCAGATCCTCTGCGACTTCCGGCCCGGGGCCGGGATCCGGATCGGGCCGCACTACTTCAACTCGGACGACGAGCTGCGCCACGTGATCGCCCAGATCGGCGAGATCGTGACGACTGGCGCTTTCCTCCCGCATCTCGGTACCGCCGCGCGCCATTAGGCTGCGCGAATGCTGTCGAGCCTCGAGATCGCGCAGGCCGCGGAGCTCCGCCCGATCGAGGAGATCGCCGCGGCCGCCGGGCTCCTCCCGGACGAGGTCGAGCCGTACGGGCGCACGAAGGCAAAGATCGACCTCGGCGTGCTCGAGCGCCTGCGCGACTCGCCGGACGGGAAGCTCGTCTGCGTCACGGCGATCACGCCGACGAAGGCAGGCGAGGGGAAGACGACCACCTCGGTCTCGCTCACGCAGGGCCTCGGGCACATCGGCCGCAAGCCGGTGCTCTGTCTACGCGAGGCCTCGCTCGGGCCTGTCTTCGGGATCAAGGGCGGCGCCGCCGGCGGCGGCTACGCGCAGGTCGTCCCAATGGAGGATCTCAACCTCCATTTCACCGGCGACATCCATGCAATCGGTGCAGCCAACAACCTGCTCGCCGCGATGCTCGAGGCGCACATCCTGCACGGCAACGTGCTCGGGGTCGATCCGCTCTCGGTCGGCTGGCGCCGCTGCGTCGACATCAACGACCGGGCGCTCCGCGACATCGCCGTCGGCCTCGGCGGCCGCGCGAACGGCTACGTGCGCCAGACGGGCTTCGGCATCACCGCCGCCTCCGAGGTGATGGCGATCGTCGCTGTCGCGCGCGACCTGCACGACCTGCGCACGCGGCTCGGCGCGATCACGGTCGCAAACACGTTCGAGGGCGAGCCGGTCCTCGCGGAGCAGCTGCGCGCCGCGGGCGCGATGACGGTGCTGCTGAAGGACGCCCTGAAGCCGAATCTCGTTCAGACGCTCGAGGGCCAACCTGCGCTCGTCCACTGCGGCCCCTTCGCGAACATCGCCCACGGCAACAACTCACTCGTCGCCGACCGCGTCGCGCTCAAGCTCGGCGACTACGTGATCACCGAATCCGGCTTCGGCTCGGACATGGGGATGGAGAAGTTCCTCAACATCGTCTGCCGGGCGGGCGAGCTGAGCCCGAGCGCGGTCGTCCTCGTCGCGACGGCGAAGGCGCTCAAGCACCACGGCGGCGACCCCGATGGCGGCCTCGACGCGATCGAGCTCGGCGCGGAGAACCTGCGCAGGCATCTCGAGATCGTGGCCGAGTTCGGCCTGCGCGCCGTGGTGGCGGTGAACCGCTTCCCCGGCGACACGGACGAGGAGGTCGCGCTCGTCCGCCGCCTCGCGCTCGAGCACGGCGCGCACGCCGCGGAGCTGAACGAGGCGTTCGAGCGCGGTGGCGAGGGCGCAGCCACTCTGGCCGAGGCCGTCGTCGACGCCGCCGACCACCCGAACGCATTCGAGTTCACGTACCCGGTCGAGGCGCCGATCGAGCAGAAGATCGAGGCGATCGCGAAGCGCGTCTACGGCGCGGCCGGCGTCGTCTTCCTGCAGACCGCAAAGGACAAGATCAAGCAGTACACGGAGAACGGCCTCGGCGGGCTGCCGATCTGCATGGCGAAGACGCACCTCTCGCTCTCGCACGACCCGGAGCTCGCGAACGCGCCGACCGGCTTCGAGGTGACCGTCCGCGACGTGCGGGCGTACACGGGCGCCGGGTGGCTCGTGGCGCTGTGCGGGACGATGCAGACGATGCCCGGCCTCGGCGCGACCCCCGCCGCCTTCAACGTCGACATCGACGAGGACGGCCGGACGGTTGGCCTCTTCTAGCGGCGGCTTCCTCGACCGGAGCCTGAAGGAGTTCCTCGACGCGGTCCCCGCACGGACTCCGGCGCCGGGAGGAGGTCCGGTCGCCGCGATCGCCGCGTCGCTCGCGGCCGGTCTGACTGCGATGGCGGCGCGCTTCGCGCCGGACGAGTGGGAACGTCGTGCCGAGGTAGTGGGCAGAGCCGAGGAGCTTCGCGCTCGCGTCGAGCCGCTCGCGGACGCGGACGCCGAGGCATACGAAGCGTTCATGTCGGAGCGCTCCGAGGAGAACGTGGAGCGGACGATCGCGATCCCGTTCGAGGTGGCCGAAGCCGCGGCCGAGGTGGCCGAGCTGGCGGCGCTCGTGGCGGCGGAGGGGAATCCGAACGTCAGCGGCGACGCCGCCGCGGGCGCCGATCTCGCGGCCGCGGCCGCGTCGATCTCGGCCCGGATGGTCGCGATCAACGCTCCTACGGACTCACGCGTCGAGCATGCGCAAGCATTCGCCGACCGGGCTGCAGTCGCCGCGCGGCGTGCCGGCGCGGACGATTCCTAGCCGGACGTCGCGGTCTCGTCGTGCGGGGCGCCGACCGGCTTCGACTCGGGAGAGCCTCGTTGGCGCAGGTAGATCGTGAACACGACCATCGTGCCGACGGCGAGGAACTCGGACTGCCAGTTCTGCAACGTCCGCTCCCAGAAGTCGGCGTTTCCGAGGTACGTCGTCCAGACGACGGTCTCGCCGCCGTGCTGCCGCGCGTCGTTGTTGAACTCGCGCCAGTTGTTCAGCGATTGCGCGAGCCACGTCGCGAAGAAGATCGCGGTCATGGCGATGAGGAGCGAGTTCTCGTAGATCCGGGTGCGCCAGTCGTCGAGCTTGGCCCAGCGCGGGGCGTTGGGGGGCGCTTTGCAGCCAACCTCTTGCTGCTCCTTCGACTCCAGGCCGGCGTCTTCGAGCTTCTTCGACTCGTTCGAGCCTTTCTGGACGAGCCAGATCGTCGCGCCGATGAAGAGCGAGAACTGCAGGAACTCGGACTGCCAGTTCTCCATCACGGAGCCGCCGAAGTCGGTCGAGGTGACATAGGACCACCAGGTGACCGGCGAGCCGTCGTGCTCGACCTGCACCGCGTTGTACTTGTTGCGTCCCGCGAACGATTGGCCGACGAGCGTGATCGCGAAGATCCCGAAGAAGAACAGCGAGAGGCTGTTCTCGCGGACGAACCGTCTCATCTGAGCAGGCCCGTCAGCATGAAGGCGGTGACGCCGGCCACGATCGCCAGCCAGTAGAGCGCGTACATCGTTCGCACGCATCCATCAGTCTCCGCGCGGCTCCCCCGCCAAACGAGGTGGAGCCAAACGAGGTGGAGCCGAGCGGATCGCCTACCGGTGCCGGTAGACGATCCGCCCGCGGGTCAGGTCGTACGGTGAAAGCTCGACCTTGATCCGATCACCGGGGAAGACTTTGATGCGATAACGCCGCATCTTCCCGGCTGTATAGCCGAGTGTCTCGTGGCCGTTGTCGAGCGCGATGCGAAACATCCCGCTGCGAAACGCCTCGACGACCTCGCCCTCCAGCTCGATCTTCTCTTCCTTCTCGGCGATGATTTCCTCCCTAGACCAGGACGACGTTGAACGCCTCCGGGCCCTTCTGACCCTCGCGCGCCTCGAACTCGACCTTCGCACCCTCAGCGAGCGACTTGAAGCCGTCGCCGCCGATGCCGGAGTGGTGGACGAAGAGATCCTTCGTGCCGTCCTCCGGTGCGATGAAGCCGTAGCCCTTCGCATCGTCGAACCACTTCACTGTTCCTGCTGCCATGTAAATACACCTCCCTACCAAATGATCACGAACGGTAAGAGAGGTGCTGGGCACCGCAGGTACGCGCTCTGAACGATTAACACGCACAGCGTAGCCACATTTAGCGGCGAAGGAGCGCCAGCAGGCGAAAAGCGTGCTCCGGAGCCGTCGGCGCATCCTCGTGACGGAAGTACGCGAAGACATCGACGCCGCTGTCGAGGAGCCGCTGGATGCGGGCTGCAGCCACTTTGAGATCCGCCTCGGAGTAGGGCGGATCGCGGAAGCGGAAGTAGCGGAAAGGCGCGTCCGCGTCCCACTCGTTGATCCGCACCGCCGGCGCGACGTCGACGCCGTCCCAGCTCTCGTGGCGCAGGTCGAGCGCCAGGCGGAGGTCGGTCGAGCCGAGCAGCAGCGCGAGCAGGCCGGGGTCGCGCGGGCTCTCGACGACGACGCGCACCGGCCCGAGCCGGTCGCCGAGCAGGCGCACGCGCTCCTCGAAGGTGGCGAGCGACCGCTGCGCCTGCGGCGGCATCTTCACCGCGAAGCGGAAGCCGTGAGGCACCTGCGACGCCCAGCGGGCGAACTGCTCCTCGGACGGAAGCCGGTAGCCGGTCGAGTTGAGCTCGACCGACGGCAGACGCCCGGCGTAGAAGGAGAGGAAGTCCTCGTTCGCCGTCCCGGCGGGGTAGAAGCCGGGTCGCCAGGACGGATACGACCAGCCCGACGAGCCGATGAAGGCCGTTCCCATTACCGTCCGGGGACCGCGCTAGCCTCAAGATCCCTCATGGCCGTCACGAGCGAAGTGATACCCGACAGCTCCATACCCGTCCTCGACCACGGCTTCGTCCGGCTGGACGCGGCGATGGCGGACGATCTCTCGGTCGTCAACGCCGCCCGGGTCAGCTTTGCCCGACGCCGCGACGACGTCGACGACGCCGACGCCGGCCTGATCCGCTTCCTGATGCGGGATCGCCACGGGACGCCGTTCGAGCACAACTCCTTCCGCTTCCACATCCGCTGCCCGATCTTCGTCGCGCGCGAGTGGTTTCGGCACCGAATCGGCTCGTTCAACGAGTTCAGCATGCGGTACGCGAAGGCGACCGACGACTTCTACGTGCCCGAGGCAGACGACGTGCGCAGCCAGGTCGGCAAGCCGGGCGCGTACTCCTTCGAGCCGGTCGACCCCGAGCTCGCCGAGCGCACGCGCGAGGAGCTGCGGGCGGTCTACGACATGGCCTACGCGACCTACACGCGGCTCGTCGAGGAGGGAGTCGCGCGCGAGCTCGCCCGCTCGGTGATTCCGGTGGGCGCCTACACCGAGTTCTACTGGACGGTCAACGCCCGGGCGCTGATGAACTTCGTCTCGCTCAGGGCGGCGGAGACCGCGCAGCGCGAGATCAGGCGTTACGCCGAGGCGTGCGAGGAGTTCCTCGCCGAGCGGATGCCGATCACGCACGCCGCGTTCGTCGCGAACGACAGAACAGCTCCTTAGCAGGAGGGTCTGGCCGAACCTCGGCTGAGTCGCTGGGCCGCGCTGGGCACCCCGAGGCGGCGTCCTCAGTCGCGCCGATAGCACCGACTATCGGCGCTCCCTGCGTCCTTGCCTCGGAACGCCCAGCACACCCCAGCGACGAGCGACGTCCGGCCAAACCCTCCTAGGTCGAGAGCAGCGGCTCGTCGGAGCCGCGACGGGTGACGACCCAACCGTCGTACCCACGCAGGCCGTACGGGACGGTGAGCGAGACCTCCGTGATCCCGGCGTGCGTCCGGAAGCGGCCGCACGAGCCGATCGGCTTGCCGTCCTTGGTCAGCCAGAGCTCGTAATAGTCGAAGCGCTTCCCACTCGGCTGTAGGCCGCTCACGCGCACGCGCATCGGCCAGTTGCCGGCCTTGTCCTCCGGCAGCAGCGCGATCGTGGCCCACGCGCCGCTCGTGTCGCCGGCGCCGGTCATCGAGATCGTGCGGGTCGCGTCCACGTCGCCGCGGCGGTCTCCGAGGAGGTAGCCGGACCCGAAGGCGAGGACGGCGAGCGCCGCGGCGAGCAGCGCGATCCGGTAGCTGCGGCGGGCTGGGAGCCGCGCGGCAGCGACCCGTTCCGGAGGCGGATCGACCGAGAGCAGGAGCTCGTGCATCCTCCGCAGCCGCTCCCGCTCCGTGGGTTCGTCGATGTCGCCGACGAGCTCGTCGAAGCGGTCGCTCATCGCAGCTCCTCTTCGAGCAGGTCGGCCAGGTGCGCGAGCGCCGTGCGCGTGCGGGTCTTGACAGTCCCGAGCGGGATTCCCAGGCGCGCGGCGACCTCGCTCTGCGAGAGGCCGCTCCAGTACGCGAGCTCGACCACCGCCCGCTCGTGCTCCGGCAGCAGCTCGAGTGCGCTGTGCACCCTCCAAGCGAGCCAGGACACCTCGGCGCGCTCGGGGGGCCCGAGCTCTCTCGAAGCCTCCTCGGGCGCTTCCATCGGCGGCTCTGGCCGTTTGCGCGCGCCGTCGACGATTGCGTTCCGGGCGACCGTGTAGAGCCACGCCCCTCCCTGTCCGCGCTCGCGGTCGTAGCTTCGCGCGGAGCGCCAGATCGACGCGAACGCGTCCTGGAGCGCGTCCTCGGCGCGGCCGCGGTCGCCGAGGCGGCGCAGCGCGAGGGCGAGCACCGGTCTCGCATAGCGCCCGTGCAGCTCGTCGAAAGCCTCCCGGTCGCCCTCGGCGACGCGTTCGATCAACTCTCCGTCCGTCGGCGCCTCGTCAGGCACCCTCCGGATGCTCACGGGTACGGGCGCGTTGCGCACGAGCGGGCGTGCGATCGCGGAAATGGCCCCCATGCAGGTGTTCTACGCATGGTCGGGTGCGCCGGTTTGGAGGAGGCGGCCGCCGTCGACCACGATCGTCGTCCCGGTGACGAACGGAGCGCCGGCGAGATAGAGGATCGACGCGGCCACGTCGTCCGGCGAGCCGACCCGCCCGAGCGCGGTCTCGGCGGCGCGGCGCCGCTCCTGATCGGCCTCGACCGCGACCGGGCCCGGGGCGACGCCGCAGACGCGAACCTCGGGCGCGAGCGCCCGGGCGAGCGTGCGCGTCAGCATCGCCTGCGCCGCCTTCGCTGCGCAGTGGGCGGCGAACGACGGCCAGGCCTGGTAGGCGGCGACGTCCCCCAGCATCACGACGAGGCCGCGTGTCTCGCGCAGGTGCGGGGCGGCCGCCTGCGTGACGAAGAAGCTGCCCTTCACCGTCGCCCCGAGCGCGGCGTCGACGTCCTCCTCGGACACGTCCTCGAAGGCCTTCGGCGCGAATCCTGCCGAGGCGCCGTTGACGACGACGTCGAGCCCGCCGAGCTCCTCGACGGCGCGGGCGACGAGCGCCCGAGCCTGATCGGCCCGGGCCACGTTGCCGTCCCTGCTGCCCGCGGCCAGCACGTCCCAGCCCGCGCCGCGCAGGGCAGCGGCTACCCCGGCGCCGAGCTTGCCGGTTCCGCCGGTCAGGAGGGCGCGTGTCGCGCTTACTTGTCAGCCGCCTCGAAGCGGCGGCCGACCTCGGCCCAGTCGACGACGTCCCACCAGGCCGCCAGGTAGTCCGGGCGTCGGTTCTGGTAGTTGAGGTAGTAGGCGTGCTCCCAGACGTCGATCCCGAGCAGGGGCACGTCGCTGTCGAGGAGCGGGCTGTCCTGGTTCGGGGTCGACTTGACCGCGAGCCCGGTGCCGTCGTAGACCAACCACGTCCAGCCGCTGCCGAAACGCTTGACCCCGGCGTCGTTGACGGCCTTCTTCAACTCGTCGGTCGAGCCCCAGCCCTCGTCGATCGCGGCCTTCAGCTCGCCCTCGGGCTCGCCGCCGCCGTCGGGGCTCATGATCTCCCAGAAGAGCGAGTGGTTGACGTGGCCGCCGACGTTGTTGCGGACCGCCGCCTGGATCTCCTCCGGGATCGCCGCGAGGCTCCCGAGGATCGACTCGGCGCTCGAATGCTCCCACTCGGTTCCCGCGAGCGCCTTGTTGGCATTGTCCACGTAGGCCTGGTGGTGCTTGCCGTGGTGGATCTCCATCGTGCGCGCGTCGATCGTCGGCTCAAGCGCCGCATGGTCGTACGGAAGGTCGGGGAGGGTGAGGGGCATCGCGACTCCTTCGTCTCTGCTCGGGAGAGGAAGGATATGCTCCGCGCCGTTCCCCGCCGAGACGCGAAGAAGAAGTGGAGGTACGGATGTCGAGTTACGAGGAGATCAGACCCCGCGAGTTGAAGCCGGCGCTGCTGGAGCTCGACGGGATCTCGCGCGCCTCGGTCGAGGCCCACTACAAGCTCTACCAGGGCTACGTGAACAAGCGAAACGAGATCCTGGGCAAGCTGGGAACGGCCGACACGGACAGCGCGAACCAGGTCTACTCCGAGCTCCGCGGGCTCAAGGTCGACCTCTCTTTCGCCGTCGGCGGAATCAAGAACCACGAGGTCTACTTCGAGCACCTCGGCGGCGACGGCGGCGAGCCGAAGGGCGCGATCGCCGACCTGATCGAGCGCGACTTCGGCTCTGCCGAGGCCTGGCGCACCGATCTGAAGGCGACGGGGATGGCCGGCCGTGGCTGGGCCTGGACCGCGTACGACTGGGACGAGGGCCGGCTCTTCAACTACATCGGAGACGCCCAGAACTCCTACCCGATCTGGAACGCGACGCCGCTCGTCGCGCTCGACGTCTACGAGCACGCCTACTTCCTGGACTTCCAGACCGACCGCGCGGCCTACATCGACAAGTTCTTCGACAATCTCGACTGGGCCGTCGTGAACGACTGGGTCTCGAAGTACCAGATCCCGCTCAAGTAGCGCTGTGACCTCGGCACTCATCGTCGTCGGCGGCTACCTGCTGGGGTCGATGCCGTTCGGCTACTGGGTCGTGAAGCTGTTCCGCGGCGAGGACGTGCGCAAGGCGGGGAGCGGCAACATCGGCGCGTCGAACGTCTGGCGTGCGTACGGCCGCTCCTACGGGATCCCGATCGTGCTCCTCGACATCGCCAAGGGCTTGGTGCCCGCCCTCGTCGGCACGCTGGTCGTCGGCGAGCTAACCGGCGCGCTCGCCGGCGGCTTCGCCATGCTCGGGCACTGGCGCCCGCTCTTCCTCGGCTTCAGCAAGGGCGGCAAGGCGGTTGCGACGGCCTCGGGCACGCTTTTCGGGATCTCGCCGCTGCTCGGGGCGATCGCCGTAGGCATCTGGCTGACCACCTTCCTCGTCACCCGCTACGCGTCTGTCGCCTCGATGGTGGTCGCGGTCGTCCTCCCGTTCACCGCGCTCGCGCTTGGTCAGCCCTGGCCGGTGATCGTGTTCGCGGTCGCCGCCGGCGTGGCGGTGCTGCTGCTGCACCGGCCGAACGTCGCCCGCCTGCGCGCGGGAACGGAGAGCCGCTTCCGGCTCCGGCACACGTGATGCTCGCGCACCAGCTCTGGTTCGTTGACGAGATCCCCGAGAAGGATTGGTCGTTCTTGTGGGAGGGGCGCACACTCGCGCTCCTCGCCGGAGCGGTGTTACTGACGCTGCTCGTGAGGTTCGCGGCGCGCATCAAGCCGGGAATCGACGTTCCCCTGCTTGCCCGGCTCGTCCCGTGGCTGCCGTTCGCCGTCCGCATGCACCTCGGCATTGCGCTCGCGGGCCTCCTATCGGGTGGCTACTACCTCGCGCCTGCGATGCAGCTCGACAAGAACGTCACCGGCTGGTTGCTGGGAATCGTGATGGGGAGCACGGCGATCCTGCTCGTCGTTGGCTGGCACGTCCGTATTGCCGCGGCGATCCTGGTCGCCGCCGGGCCCCTCGGGATGCTCGAGTTCGGTTTCGAGGCGATCCTTCAGCGCGTCGACATGCTCGGGCTCGCAGTGTTTCTCCTGATCGCGGGTGCCGGGCGATGGTCGGCGGATCACGAACTCGGTCGTGTCCGCGAGCCGACAGGGCTCGAGCTTGGCCGGGCGGTCTGGGCGTTGAAGGTCGCCGTCGGGTTGGCCCTGATCGCGGTTGCCGTGACCGAGAAGCTCGCCAACCCCGACCTCGCCCGTGAATTCACGGGCGGTGGTGTGATCGACCTCAACGTCGCCCAGGCGCTCGGCGTTCCGCTCGGCGACACCGAGTTCATCCGCATCGCGGGCGCTATCGAGGTGCTCTTTGGCCTGCTCGTCGTCTCCGGCGCGTTACCGCAGGCGATCGTGCTGATCGCGGGAGTGCCGTTCAACGTCACGCTTTACTTTTTCGGGACGAACGAGCTGCTGGGCCACCTGCCCGTCTACGGCGCCTTGCTCGTCCTGCTCGTGGTCGGGTCCGACCCCGGCTTGCGGCACCACTGCTCGCGGTTGCCGCCGCCGTTACGAAGCGAGCCAGTCGGCGAGGCTCGTGTGCCGCCCAGCGGCGGGGGCGCCTCCGAGCTCCGCGCGTAGCTCGCCGACGGTGCCCTCGCGCTCGGCGAGGACATCGTGCGCGTGGATCGTCTCGAAGTTCACTTGGCGCGCGAAGAGGAAGTCGTCCTCCGCGAGCTCGGGCATTGCGTCGAGCGCGCCCTTCAGTGACAGCCGCACGGAGTCCTCGACGAAACGCGGCTGCAGGTGCGCGTGCTCGACGACGAAGAGCTCGTCGGGCCGCTTCAGCAGCTCGTAGATCGGCGCGCTCATCGAGCCCTGGACGATCGCGACCAGGTCGTTGGCGTCGAGCTGGCGCTCGGTCCCCACATACAGCGTGCCCTTGCCGCGCTGGTTGTGCGTCGCGATCGGCACGAGGTCGAGGATCCGGTCGACATCCTCGTAGCCGGCTTCGGCGAGTCGCTCCGCCGCCCGGCCGCGCACGAGGCCCTGCGCGCAGGGGCAGGCGTTGATCCCCGTCGCCTCGACGCCGACGACGCGGCGGACGCGCTCGGTCGTGGCGGCTGCGATCCCGACGAGCGAGACCATCTCCTGCGTCGAGAGCTTGCTGACGGGCGTCGTCCGCCGGACGGGCCAGCGGGCGGTGATGCGCGCCTCGGCGCGGAGCGCGCTCTGCCGGCCGACGATGTGGCGGGCGATGTGCTCGGCAAGCGACTCGACGTGCAGCGCCTCGCTCGCGACGACGGACTCGATCGCCTCTTCAAAGAGCTCGGCAAAGCGCGACATGTGCACGCCCTTTTGCTGCTGCGGCAGGTCGACCGTGCACTCGATCTCAGCGGCCATCACCGTCTCCCGCCCCTCGTGCCGGACGCGGACTGCCTTCTGGACGCCGGTGACGCCGGCGCGCGTGAGCGATAGGCGAACCTCCGGGGCGGAGGCCTGAAGATCCTGCGTGGCGCTCGAGATCTCCGTCATGTGGTTTACGCTAGCACCGCAGTGGCAGACGCCTTCGCGACCCTGGTCTCGCTCGCCTGCCACGACCTTCGCACGCCGCTGGCCACCGTTCAGGGCTTTGCGAAGACGATGCTCCGGATCGAGAACCTGGATGAGGAGAAGCGCGCCCGCTACCTCGGTGTGATCGACGCCGCGGCCGACGAGCTGGCCGAGTTGCTCGATGTGCTCTCGGTCGCCGCGCGGGCCGAAGGCGGCCGCTACGACCCGGTCCTGCGGGAAGTGGACTCGTTCGAGCTCGCGCCCGACGGGGCCACCGGGGCCGGCGCCCCCGTGCGCGTCGATCCCGACGCCGTCACGGTCGCGCTCCGCGCGCTCCAGCGGGCCGCCGCGCGGCACGGCGGGGTCGAGATCTCCGTCACGGTGTACGGGCCCTGCATCGTGCTGGAGCCCGTCGGCGCGGACGCCGCCCCGATCGTGCTCGGCGAGCAGGCGAAGGATCTGGGCGCCGCCGTCGCCGTCCGGCTCGTGCGGGCGCTCGGTGGCGAGGTCGAGCTCGACGGCGAGCGCCTCACGGTGACGCTGCCGACCGGCAGCTAGCGCAGCAGGCGCGACATGCGGCGATCCTTGAGCACGCGGCCGCCTGTCTGGCAGGGCGCGCAGTAGAAGACGGTGTGCTCCTCGTAATCGACCTGTCGCAGTGGCTCCCCGCAGCGCGGACACGGCTCGCCGAGGCGGCGGTGGACGAGATAGACGTCCTTGTCGCCCTTGCCCTGAACGCGCAGCTCGAGCGCGCGGGAGAGATCCTCTTCGATCGCGCTTGCGAGCCGCTCCACCTCTTCGTCCCCGAGCTTGCTCGAGAGCGCGAACGGCGAGAGCTGCGCCCGATGGAGGATCTCGTTCGCATGCGCGCGTCCGATCCCCGCGAGCGCACGCTGGTCGCGCAGCAGCGAGTGCAGCCGGCGGTTGTCGCCCGCGAGGATCGCTCGGAGCCGCTCGGCGCCGAGGCCGAGCGCCTCGGGGCCGATGTGCGCCAGCTCCGCCTCGGTCTGCGCGGGCGTCTCGAGCCAGACCCCGGCCCGCTTCTTCGAGCCTGCTTCGGTGAGGACAAGCTCGCCGCCGTTCTCGAAGCGCAGCCTGAGAGCGGGAGTCTTTGGCCCCTTGGCGCCTGGAGCGAGATGGCGGATCCGCCCTGCGCTCATCAGGTGCACGCGCATCTGGAGCTCGCCGTCGTCGGTCGGGAAGAGGAGCCACTTGCCCCGTCGCTCGGCGCCCTCGAAGCGCCGGCCCTCGAGCTGGCGCAGCGGCGGTTCGAACGTCTTCAGCGTCGCGATGTGGGCCGGCCCCGCCTGCAATACCGGAGACGCGGAGACGAGCGGCGCGAGCTCCCGCACCCACGCCTCCACCTCGGGCAGCTCAGGCATCCGCGGCCTCGGGCAGCTCCCGGAGGTGCCGGAGCGGCGAGAAGGCCAGCGGGAAGAGGGCTATGGCCGCGCCGGTCGCTCCCACGATCAGCGTCGTCCGGACGCCGGCGACCGTCGCGAGCGCTCCGCCGGCCGCGGCTCCGGCCGGAATCGTCCCCCAGTACATGAAGCGCACGACCGAGTTCATCCGGCCGAGCAGCCGCTCGGGCGTGATCGCCTGCCGGAGGCTCAGCTGGTTCACGTTGAACATCATGCCGATCCCCGGACCGAGCAACGCACCGGCGACGAAGAGCGGCAGCGCGTTGTCCTGCGGCGCCAGCGGGATGCTGAGCAGGGTCAGGTTGCCGGCGATCGCCGCCCACACGATCGTTCGTCCCAGGCCGATCGCGCGGACGACGCGGCCGCTCAGGACGCCGCCCGCCAGCGCGCCGACGTTGACGAGCATGAAGATCACGCCGATCACGCCCGTCGAGAACTCGAGGTCGCGGATCGCGTAGAGCAGGAAGAGCGAGAACAGCATCGTCCCGAAGACGTTCGAGACCGCGGTCGTCACCGTCAGGATGCGAAGGTACGGCTGCTGGAAGACGTAGCCGAGCCCCTCGCGCAGCTCTGTCCAGACGCGCCGGCCGGCGACCTTCTCGACCGGCGCCTCGCGCCGTCCGATCGCGCCGATCATCGCGCCGGAGACGCCGAAGCTGACCGCGTCCGCGAGCAGGGCGACGGGCGCACCGACTAGGGCGACGAGCGCGCCGCCGGATCCCCGGGCCGACGACCTGCGCGCCGGATTGGGTCACCATGAGCCGGGCGTTGCCGCCGGCGAGTTGCGCCCGGCCGACGAGCGACGGCAGGTGTGAGAGGTAGGAGACGTCGAAGAAGACAGTCCCGATCCCGGTTACGAACGCGACCACGAAGAGCTGCGGCAGCGCCAGCGCGTCCGACCAGTGCGCGATCGGGATCGATACGAGCGCAGCCGCGCGTGCGAGGTCGGCGATGATCATCAATCCGCGCCGGGGCAGCCGGTCGACCCACACCCCGGCGGGCAGCGCGAACAGGAAGAACGGGAGCGTCTCCCTGGCGCCGAGGAGCGCGATCTCCAGGGCGCTCGCGTTCAGCAGCAGGATCGCCGTCAGCGGCAACGCCAGGAGCGTCACCTGCGTCCCGACCTGGCTGATCGTCTGCGCCCCCCCCCAGAGCTTGAGGAAGTCCG
>JBKJSM010000107.1:0-2636 GCA_046594445.1 Gaiellaceae bacterium
GGCGGCGTGCCGTTCAACAACCAGTCGCCGACGAGCCGCGACTTGTAGTCGATGGGATCGTGCAGCGTCAACGTGCGGGCATTGCGCCAGTGGCGGTCGAAGTTGTACTTCTCGACCGTAGCTCCGGCACTGCACACCTCGAAGAGCCGCTCGCAGACCTCGAGCGACGCCTCGGTCGAGCGGGCCTTCGCCGTCGCCACGGCGAGGGATGCGGCGACCCGTGTCTCGAGTGTCAGGTTCGCCTGCGCGGCCTCGATGCGCTCGATCGCGCGCTCGACGAGCGCGTCCGCCGATTCGACCAGCGCGTGCATCTGGCCGACGCGCAGCAGCACGTACGGGTCGTCGCTCGCGCGCTCGACGCCGGAGTGCGGCCACGGGCGCGCCTTCTCGCGGACGAAGGCGATCGCGTCGGCGAGGGCGGCCTTGGCGATGCCGGTGTAGTGGGCGCTCATCATCGCCTGACCCATCGTCCCGAAGAAGTTGTCGAGCGACGGCCCGAGCGCGGCCGGCGAGATCGCCAGCTCGGCCGGGACGTAGGCGTCGTGGAACTCAATCGTGCCGCTCGCGGTGGTGCGCTGGCCCATGCCCGTCCAGTCGTCCACGACGACGACGCCGGGGGCGTTGGTCTCGATCAGAAAGACGAGCGGCTGCGGCGTCTCTTCGTCGGTGACCGCCAGGCCGTAGAGCGCCTCGCCGCCGAGGCTGCCGGTGCAGTACGCCTTGGTGCCGTTGATGCGCCAGCCGCCGTCGCCGGCGGGCGACATGCGCACCCTGTACTCGAAGATCGTCTTCGTGCCGACCTCGGTGTAGGCGTTCGTCAGCATCAGCTCGCCGGCGATGATGCGCGCGTAGTACGGGGCGCGGACCACCGGCGGCGCGAGCTTGTTGAGGAGCTCGACGCCGGAGTGGTGGACGATCGTCATCTGGGCGACGCTGGGGTCGCCCTCGGCGAGGATGCCGACGGTGCGGATCAGGTCGCCCGGCGTGCCGCCGTGGCCTCCGTCGGCCCGCGGGATGAGTAGCGCGAGGAGCCCGCTGCGCTTGACGAGGTCGAGCTCCGCGTGAGGAAAGCGGCGTTCGAGGTCGCGGGCCGCGGCGTCAGTGGCGAGCGCTGTCGCGAGCCGGCGCGCGACAGCGAGCGGGTCGAGCGGGGAAGTCGTCATCGTGGAGCCGAGCCTATGCGACGGCAGGGGCGCAGGTCAGGGCGAGTCGACGACGAGCGGCAGCGCCGGGTCGGCGGCCCACTCGCGCAGAGAGCCGTCGTACACCGACACGTCGTCCACGCCCGCGAGCGCCAGGGCGAGCGCCGCGCTCGATGCCGCGATCGCGCCCCCGCAGTACGTGATCACACGCGCGCCGGGGTGGGCGCCTTGCGCCGCGAATAGCTCACGCAGTGCCGCGGGCGGCAGGTACGCGTTCGTGGCCGGGTCGAGCATCGCGTCGTAGGGGACGTTGACGCTCGTCGGGATGTGGCCGGGCCTGCCTGCGTGTTGCGCCGCCGTGCCGCGGTGCTGCTCGCGACCGACCGCGTTGACCAGGCAGGCGCCGCCGCCGCGGGTGATCTCGACGATGTCGGCCTTGGTCGCGAGGAGCTCGGGCCGCAGGCGCGGCGTCAGCGTCGCCGGCGGGTACGTCGACGTCTCCGGCGACACGGGCCGCCCCTCGGCCTTCCACTTGGCGAAGCCGCCGTCGAGCACCATCGCATCAAAGCCGTGCAGCCGCAGCTGCCACCATAGGCGCGCCGCCCACATCGTCTGCCCCTGGTCGTAGAGGACGACAGTGGTGCCATCGCCGATGCCAAGCGCCCCGGCGGCGCGGGCGAACTCCTCGGGCTGCGGCAGCATGAACCAGCTGTCCTGCTCGTCGTGGACGTTCAGCCCCGCGGTGAGGTCGGCGAACGCCGCCCCTGGAATGTGGCCGGCGTCGTAGAGCGGGCGGCCGTTCGGGAAGCGGATCGAGTCCGGCGTCGGGTCGATGCGGACGGTGCAGTCGAAGACGCGGACGGACGGGTCGCCGAGGCGGGCGGCGAGCCAGTCGGTCGAGGCGAGGAGGCCCGGGAGCGTGGTCATGGCCAGATCCTAATATGACCCGGCCGTTCCGTACACACGTTCGATACGCTTCCGGGCGTGCCCGACCTGCGCACCACGACCGAGTACGCGCCGACCGGCGACCAGCCGACCGCGATCGCCGACCTCACCGCGGGCCTCGAGCGCGGCGAGCGCTTCCAGACGCTGCTCGGCGCGACTGGCACCGGCAAGACCGCGACGATGGCGTGGACGATCGAGCAGGTCAACCGGCCGGCTCTGATCATCGCCCACAACAAGACGCTGGCGGCGCAGCTCTGCAACGAGTTCCGCGAGTTCTTCCCGCACAACGCGGTCGAGTACTTCGTCTCGTACTACGACTACTACCAGCCGGAGGCGTACGTCCCGCAGGCCGACCTCTACATCGAGAAGGACTCGTCGCGCAACGAGGACATCGACCGCCTCCGCCACGCCGCCACCTCGTCGCTCTTGACCCGCCGCGACGTGATCATCGTCGCCTCGGTCAGCTGCATCTACGGCCTCGGCTCGCCCGACGAGTACGCCGAGCGTGTCATCTTCCTGAACGTGGGGGACGAGCACAACCGCGACGCC
>JBKJSM010000058.1:0-45350 GCA_046594445.1 Gaiellaceae bacterium
TGCGGCATCCGTCGCACAATTCGAGGAGGGGTTCGATGGCACAGAAGTCCGACTTCACCGAGCAGGAATGGGAACAGCTTCGCAAGGGCGTGACCGGCGCGGGCATGCTCGTCGCGGTCAGCGACCGCAGCTTCTTCGACAGCTTCAAGGAGGCAGGCTCGCTTGCGAAGTACCTCGCCGAAGGGCGCTCCGGGTCGAGCGAGCTGACTCGCGAGCTCTCGAGCGAGCGCGGAACCGGCTTCGGCCTGACCTCCTCGCCGCAGGAGATCGAGTCGGAGACGCTCGAGGCGCTGCGCTCGGCCGTGGAGCTGCTCGAGACCAAGGCGCCTGACGAGGTCGAGGCCTACAAGGCGTTCGTCGTGGAGCTCGCCGAGAGCGTCGGCAAGGCGGCCGGCGGCGGCGACCAGGCCGAGGCGGCGACGATCGAGAAGATCCGGTCCGCGCTCGGTTGAGCTAGAGGCCTGATGTGAAACCTGAGCGGGACTGTGAGGCCGTCCCAGACACGGCGCCAGACCGTCCCGTCGTCCTCATGCAGGCAACCAGCCTGCGCTTCGGACGCCGCGACGCCCTGGCTTGGTCTGAAACAGCCCCACAGCGCGCCAATTCCACATCAAGCCTCTAGGCGCGCCTGAAGCAGTCGATCGTGTGGTCGTCCACGAGCCCGGCCGCCTGCATGAACGCGTAGCAGGTGGTCGGGCCCGTGAACCGGAAGCCCAGTCGCTTCAGCTCCTTGCTCATCGCCTTCGATTCGGGCGTTTCGGCGGGGATCTCGGCCACGGTGCGGAAGCCGTTCACCCGCGGCTCACCGCCTACGAACGACCAGAGCAGCTCCGAGAGCGGCCGTTCGAGCGCGAGGGTTGCGCGCGCGTTGCCGATCACCGACTCGATCTTGCCGCGGTGACGCACGATCCCCGCGTCGCCGAGCAGCCGCTCGACGTCGCGCTCCCCGAAGAGCGCGATTCGCGCGACGTCCCAGCCCGCGAACGCGTTCCGGTAGCCCTCGCGCTTGCGCAGGATCGTGATCCACGAGAGACCGGCCTGCGCGCCCTCCAGGTTGAGGAGCTCGAAAAGCCTGCGGCCGTCCCGCACGGGCACGCCCCACTCCTCGTCGTGGTAGGCGACGTACAACGGGTCGTCCGGCGGCACCCAGGCGCAGCGGCTCATTAGCCGGCCGTTAGTCCGGCATGAGTGCTTCGATCCACTATCCGGCCCATGAAGCTACTTGCATTGATCGTGACCGCGGCATTCGGGCTCGCCGGCGAGAGCGCCGTCGGCCTGACCGGAAAGCTTCCGCCCGAGACGGTTCGAGGGCTGGCGCACCGACTCGACCAATATCCGACGCCGTCGCGATCTCTGCACGGCCGGGAAGCTTCCGCGAAGTAGCTGTGACCACGCGACGCACGTCCACAGTTCCTAAAGCTTGTCGGCGTACTCCTGGTTCGCCTGCTTGAGCTTCTGGTCGGTGCCCAGAAAGGCGTGCTTGGACATGTCGGCGGTATAGGTGCTCGCGGGCGGCGTGCGCCCGAGGGCCTCGGCGACGCTTCGGATGTGGTGGGGCGCAGCGCCACAACAGACGCCGAAGTAGTTGACGCCGATCTCCTTGGCGTCCCGGGCGAAGTCGGCCAGCTCGTAGCGGTTGCAGGTGAAGGGATCGAGCGCGGTCGGGAAGGGCCGTCCGCCCGGGAGGTCCGCGTAGCCTGGATCGCGCAGCGACTGGAAGGTCGGCTGCTCGTCGTGCGTGCGGTAGGGAACCGGCAGCGCGGCGACGTAGCCGTCGACGCTCTCGCGCACGGCGCGAATCAGCGGCAGCATCGTCTTCGGCCCGCGGATGCAGTTGAGGCCGACGACGTCCGCGCCCGCATCCTCGAGCCGCTTGCAGGCGTCCTCGGGCGTCCAGCCCTCGCGCGTGTTCGGCTCCTGGTGAATCGCAAGCGTGACCACCGACGGAAGGCCCGTCTCCTTGATCGTCTCGAGCGCGATCAACGCCTCCTCGCCCCACGAGAACGTCTCGGCGATGACGAAGTCGACGCCCGCCTCGACGGCCCAGCCCACCTGCTCCTCGAACATCGCGCGGGCCGCGTTCCGAGACTCGTCGTCGGCCTCGAAGACGTTCGTATTGCAGATGTCGCCGGCGAAAAGCGCGCCCGTCTCCTGCGCGACGCCCTTCGCGATCTCGAGCGCACCGCGGTTCATCTGTTCGAGCAGGTGCTCCTTCTCGACCATCCGCAGCTTCTCGCGGTGCGCGTAGTAGGTGAACGCCTCCACGACGTCGGAGCCCGCGTGCACGAACTCACGGTGGAGCTGGGCGACGAGCTCGGGCCGCTCGAGCACGACTTCGGGGACGAACGCGCCCGCCTGCAGATAGCCGCGCCGCTCGAGCTCGAAGAGATAACCCTCGGCGCAGATGACGGGACCCTGCTCGAGCCGCTCCAGCAGGCCGGGGGAAACGGTGGGGGCGACGTCGGCCATGGGGCTCCTCTAATCGATGGGTTGCATTGCCAGCAACAGCTGTTGTAATTATGCTGACAGAGCGGAGCCGATGCAAATGACCGCGCCATCGATCGCAGCAACTCGAGTCTCGCCGGCGTACCGGCGCATCGAGGAGTTGCTCGCGAGCGGCGAGCCCGTGATCCTCGACGGGGGCAATGCGACCGAGCTCGAGCGCGCACAGGCCGGCGAGCTGCGAAACGGCGACCGCGGCCTCTGGGGCACGGGGGCGTTGTACGACGCTCCCTACGCCGTGCTCGACGTGCACCGCGCGTACGTGACCGCGGGTTGCGACGTGATCTCGACGAACACGTGGGCGATCCTCGCCGCGGCGGAGGTCAAGGCCGGCGGAGCGGCAGCGGGCGGCCTGACGCACTGGATGGACGTCGCCCGGCTGGGGATCCGGGTCGCGCGCGAGGCAGTCGCGGCGGAGGGTCGTACCGAGTCCTGCGCGGTTGCGTTCAGCGTCAACGGCGACGTCGAGGGCGAGGAGCGCCTGGATTCGCTGCGCCTGCTCACCCGCGTCCTGGAAGAGGACCCGCCGGATCTGCTCCTGCTGGAGACGATGTCCCTGCTGCGCGAGGAGACCACGACGCGCGCGATCGAGGTCGCCCTCGGCACGGGGCTGCCTGTGTGGCTGAGCTTTCGCCGTTGCCGCCACGGCGTCTGCGGCGTCTACGGCCAGCACTGGGGCGGCCCGGAGGGCGACTTGTTCGGTCGGGCAGCGCAACGTTTCGAGGCGATGGGCGTGCGCGCTCTGCTCGTCAACTGCCTGCCGCCGGAGCACGTCGACGGGATGCTGCCGTGGCTCCGCGACTTCACCGACCTACCGCTCGGCGCCTATCCGAACCTCGGCTACTACTCGGACTCGGGCTGGCGGCACGACGATCGGATCGGGCCGGAGGAATACGCCGAGCTCGCGCTGCGCTGGCGCAGCCAGGGCGCGCAGATCGTCGGCGGCTGCTGCGGTACCACCCCGGCCCACATCGCCGCTGTCAAGCAACGGCTGGCTGCAACGAAGGCCGGCAGCCGGCGCGGCCACCCGCCCGAGGGCGAGGAGTCGCTCGCCGAGCCCGCTCGTACGCTGGCGCGGCCGTGGGAAGACGCCGAGGGCCGGCGTCTCTACCCGCTCCCGTTCCCCGAGCTCGAGCTCGGGCCGGACGTCTTCGTCCCGACCGTCGGCAGCCTGCTCGTCTGGAAGCACCTGCTGCGCGAGCGCACCGGCGCCGGCAAGCGCTGTCTCGATGTCGGCTGCGGCAGCGGGCTTCTCACCGTCCAGCTCGCGCTCAACGGGGCCGAGCACGTTCATTCCGTCGACATCGAGCGCGAGGCGGTCGCGACGACGCTCGCCAACGCCTACCGCAACGGCGTCGCCGAGCGCGTCTCCGGGGCAGAGGTGGATCTCTACATGCTCGAGCCGGAGCACCGGTACGACGTCGTCGTCGCGAGCCTCTATCAGATGCCGGTCGACCCCTACGAGCAGTTCACGGGCCACCGGCCCCTCGACTACTGGGGACGCAATCTTGTCGATCACCTGATCGGCCTGCTTTCCGGGTTGCTCTCCGACGACGGCGTCGCATACTTGATGCAGCTCTCGATCGTCAGCCAGCTCGAGACCGCCGCGCAGCTCGACGCCGCGGGGCTCACCGGCCGGGTGGTCGACTTCGGCTTCTTCCCCCTCACTGAGGCGTTCGAGCGGAATCGCGAGCAGATCGAGCGCGTGGAAGAGCTCTCTGACGCGTACCACCTGCGGCTCGGCGACAGCGACGTGATGGTCGCCTACCTGCTGGAGATCGAGCACGAGGAGGCGCGTTGATCGTCGCGACGGACGCCACCAGCCTTCGCCGCGGGCTCGCGCTCCTGCTCGCGATCGAGGACGAGGAGGGACTCGGCGAGACCCCCCCGGGGGTGACGAAGCTCGCGGCGCTGATCGGCAGCGACAAGTCGCAGGTCTCGCGCTCGCTGAAGATCCTCGCCGAGCACGGGCTCGTCGATCGCGACCCGGACACGCTCGGCTACAGGGTCGGCTGGCGCCTGCTCGCGATGGCGGGACGCTCCAGCCGCGCCGGGCTGCTCGTGGCGGCCGAGCCGTTGCTCAGGCGGCTCGTCCGCGAGACCGGGGAGCGCGCGCACCTTTCGGTGCTGAGCGGGACGGCGGTGTTGACGGTCCTCTCCGAGAGCTCCGGCTACGCGGTGCAGACGGCGGGGTGGGTGGGGCGAAGCGTCCCGCTGCACTCGACGTCCACCGGCCGGGCGCTCCTGTTCGACCACACGCCGGAAGAGATTGCCGAGCTCGTCTCCGAAGTGTCCTTCGGCGGCGCGACCGCGAAGGCGCCCCGCAACGCGCGCCAGCTCTGCGAGCGCGTGGCCTCCGCGCGCAAGCGCGGCTTCGCGCTTGTCGACGAGGAGTTCGAGGCGGGTCTCGTCGCCGTCGCCGCGCCGGTTCGCGACTTCGGCGGGCGCATCGTCGCGGCATTGAACGTGTCCGCGCCGAGATTCCGCTTCTCGACGAAGCTGCCGCGTGCGGGGAAACAGGTGAAGGCTGCCGCCGACGAGCTCTCGGCGGCGCTCGGCTGGGACGGCTCTATGCTCATTCGATGAGCGTCACCCTCGTCGTCACCGAGCACTCGGGCGCCCTGCCTCCGGACAGGCTCGCCCACTACGAGATCGTCCGAGCGCGGCTCGAGAACGTGGCGGGCGCGCCCGTCGAGACCGTGCAGTACGAGGCTTTGAAGAGTCTCGCAAGCGCCGAGGCGGTCGTGCTGAGCGGCTCCTTTGCGTCCTGGGCGTCCCATTCGTCCAGCGCAATCGAGCGGCTGGGGGAGGTCGTGCGCGACTACGACGGGCCGGTGCTCGGGATCTGCGCGGGGATGCAGCACCTGTCGCGATTCGCCGGCGGGACGATCCGCCACTCTCCCGGCGGGCCGGAGATGGGCTTCGCGACCGTCGAGGTCGTCGACCACGACGGCCTCCTCCGAGGCGTGCCCGCCCGAATCGAGGTCTACCAGCACCACAGCGACGAGATCGAGGAGCTGCCCGAGGGGTTCCGCGTCCTCGCGCGCAGCGACGCGTGCGCGATCCAGGCGATCGCCGAGCCGACCAGGCGCTGGTGGGGCACCCAGTTCCATCCCGAGGAGTTCGACGCCGCGCATCCCGCTGGCGAGCGGATCCTGAAGAATTTCTTCGAGCTGGCGATCTCGTGAGCCTGAGCGAGCTCGAACGGCGGATCGCCGACGAGATCGGCCGCCGCCGCGACGAGCTCGTCGAGCTCGCGTCAGCATTGATCCGCTTCGACACCGAGGCGCGCGAGCAGAACGATCCGCCGCGACAGGAAGCCGCACTGCAGGAGTACCTTGCCGGCCGCTTGGCTGCGCGCGGCGCGGAGATCGACCTCTGGGAGCCTGCCCCGGAGGACATTGCCGGCAGCAGGTTCGTCCCGCCCGGTGGGCTCGGGTTCGACGGCCGGCCGCAGCTCGCAGCCACCTTCCGCGGCGTGGGCGGCGGCCGCAGCCTGCTCCTGAACGGGCACATCGACGTCGTCTCGTCGGTCCCGCGCGACGCGTGGACAAGCGATCCGAACGAGCCTGAGGTTCGTGACGGCAAGCTCTACGGGCGCGGCTCCTGCGACATGAAAGGCGGCGTCGCCGCGATGACGCTCGCCGCAGAAGTGCTGGCCGAGCTCGGCGTGCGGCTCGCCGGAGACCTCGTCGTCTGCACGGTCACAGACGAGGAGTCCACCGGCGCCGGCGGGCTCGCGGCGGTCGCCCGCGGCGTCCGCGCCGACGCAGGCATCGTCACCGAGCCGTCCAGCTTCGACATCTGGACGGCGTGCCGAGGCAGCCTGATCCCGACTATCACGATCCCCGGCCGGCCCGGCCACGCGGGGATCGGGCAGCCCGACTGGCGCGAGGGCGGCGCCGTCAACGCGATCGAGAAGGCGACCCTGATCATCGCCGCCCTCGCCCGGCTGCAGGACGAGTGGCGCGACCGCCCTGACCACCAGCATCCCCATCTCTCGCCCGGCGACCTCGTGCCGACGATCGTCAGGGGCGGTGAGTGGTCTGTCAGCTATCCCGCCTCGTGCCGCATCACCTACCACGTCGCCTATCTCCCCGCGCACGCGGACGCGGGCGGTTGGGGCAGCTCCGTCGAGGAGGAGATCGCCGAGTGCGTTCGCCGGGCGGCGGCCGCGGACCCGTGGCTGGCCGAGAACCCGCCCACGATCGAGTGGGCGCCCGACGTGCCCTCGACCGAGGTGTCCGAGGACGAGCCCGTCGTGCAGACGCTGCTTGCAACAGGGGCCGACATCGGCCGGCCGCGCCGCATCTCGGGGATGGACTCCTGGCACGACGGCGCGACCTTCACCCGCTTCGGCGGCACGCCGTGCGTCTGTTTCGGGCCGCCCGACCTGCAGGTGGCGCACACCGTGGACGAGTACGTGGTGGTCGACGACCTCGTCCAGTGCGCCCAGGAGCTCGCGATCGCTTCGATGCGCTTCTGCGGGCTTGCGACCTAGGCGTAGGCAACGCGGCGCTGCGGGAGCAGCATCCAGAGCGCGACGGCGAAGCCCGTGACCGCGGTGGCCACGAACGCCCACTTGGCGCCGCCGGCGCTGAGCGCGACGCCTGCGGCCAGCGGAGCGGCGAGCGCCGCCGCGGCCCACGCGACGTTCATCACGCCGACGATCGGAGTCGCGAGCGCCTCGCTCGGGACGTGAGAGCGCGCGAGCGCGTAGACGATCGTGTTGAGAACCGCCCGGGCGCCGGCGCCCAAAACCAGGAACCCGATCACGGCGAAGGTCGAGAAGCTGACGAGCGGGATCAGGAACGTCGCGGCGAGCACGCCTGCGGTCACGCCCACGACCCGGACGTTGACGCGCGCTGACGGGATCCGCGTGGAGAGAGCGGCGCCGGCGGTGAAGATAACGGCGGAGAGGGCGATCGCCGCGCCGATTCCCCCTGCGGAGAGGCCGTTGCCGGCGAGGACGAGCGGCGCAAGCAGGCCGGAGACGCCCGTCACAACTCCGAGTAGCCCGGTGACGACCATCGCGCCGGCGAGCGCGCGCTCCTTCGCGGCCGCGGCGATCGCGTCGCGCAGGCGTGCCGGGGCGACTCTGACGAGCTCGGAGCGGTCGCAGGCGAGCACGGCGACGAGCGGCAGCGTCAGGGCGGCGATTGCGACAAAGGCAGCCCGATATCCCCACACGTCGGTGACGATGCCGGAGAGGACTGGCCCGACCAGCCAACCCCCGCCGGCGGCGGCAATCAGGCGTCCAGTGCCGGCGGCGCCGCGCCCCGAGCCGGCGGCAACGGCCGGAGCGATCGTCCAGAGGATGCCGAAGCTGAGCCCGTAGACGGCCCGCCCGGCCATCAGCAGACCGAGCCCGTCCGCGAGCGCCATCACGACGAGCGAGACCGGCAGCAGCGCCGCGCTTACGAGCAAGAGCCGCTGCGACCCGATCCGGCCGGCCAGGAGGCCGACCGGCACGGACGCCGCGAGCGTCACGAACGTCGCCGCCGAGAGCAGAGCGCCCATCTCCGTGCCCGAGAGCCCGAAGCGGTCCTGCAGCGTGGGGAGGACGGGAAGCAACGCCGCGTCGGCGACGGCACCCGCAAATGCGAGCGCGGCAACGGCCCAGAGGGCGCGGTCGCGGCGAAGGAGGAAGGAATGCATTACTTTCCAGGATCGTCACGGCCGACCGATAAGTAAAATGAGTATTCATGAACGGTGTAAGAAGCTCTACTGATCGATTGCTCGGGATCGAGTTCCGCCACCTCGCCGCCCTCGAGGCGATCGTCGAAACCGGCTCTTTCGCCGCCGCGGCGCGCAAGCTCGGCTATACGCAGTCAGCGATCTCCCAGCAGATCGCGGTGCTCGAGCGCGTGACCGACCTCCAGCTGCTCGAACGGCCCGGCGGGCGCCGGGCCGTGACGGCCACCGAGGCGGGCGAGCGCCTGCTCCGTCACGCGTCGCGCGCCACCGCCGCAATGCGCGCCGCCGAGGCCGACCTGAACGCGCTGGCCCAGGGGGACGCGGGCACCCTTCGCGTCGCTACCTTCCAGAGCGTCGGAGTGCGCGTGATCCCGCCCGTGATGCGTCTCTACGTGGAGCGGCGGCCTGCGATCGAGGTAAGGCTTGTCGAGGCCGAACACGGGCGCCTGATCGAGCGACTCGTGCGAGGCGAGTTCGACCTCGCCTTCATCGTCGGCCCCAGCGAACCTGCGATCGAGCGGATCGACGTGCTGACCGACCCCTACGTCCTGCTCGCCCCCGCCGGCTCTGAGCTCGCGCAGGCGGGAAAGAGCGTCAGCATCGCCGAGATCGCCCGGCTCCCGCTGATCGCCTACCGCTCCTCGGAGGGAGGTGAGGCGCACCTCCTCGGCAAGGGAATCGAGCCGAGAGTCGTCTTCCGATCCGACGACAGTGGCATCGTCCAGGGCATCGTCGGCGCCGGGGTCGGCTACGCATTCGTGCCCAGGCTCACCGTCGACCGGGGAGATCCTGAAACTGTCGCTCTCGAAGTGCGCGGGATGCCGCCCCGGGAGATCGGCCTCGCCTGGCACATCGACCGCAAGCTCTCGACGGCGGCGACGGCGTTCGTCGAGGTCGTCGAGGAGGTCGCCGTCCGCCTGCGCGCAGAGGAGCTCCTACAATCCGAGGTACGCGCGCCGTAGGCGTTCGTCGTCGAGCAGATCGGCGTCGCCGGTCGCTACCGTCCCGCTCTCGATTACGTACGCACGGTCTGCGAGCTGGATCGCCTGAGCAGCGTTCTGCTCGACGAGAAGCACCGTGATGCCGGATCCGCGGATTCGTTCGATCGCGTCGAACACGGCTGACACGAGTTGCGGCGCGAGGCCAAGCGACGGCTCGTCAAGCATCAAGAGCCGCGGGCCGCCCATCAGGGCGCGTGCGATCGCGAGCATCTGCTGCTGCCCGCCACTCATGCTGTCGGCCCGCTGGCCGCTGCGCTCGGCCAGGATCGGAAAGAGGTCGCACACCTCCTGTAGCGCCGACTCGAGCTCGCTGCGAGGACGCGCGTAGCCGCCCATCTCGAGGTTCTCGCGTACCGTCAGCGGGCCGAACAGCTCCCGCCCCTCGGGAACCAGGACGACGCCGCGGCGGACGATCTCGTGAGGCGGGGAGCCAGCCAGGTCCCATCCCTCGAACACGATCGAGCCGGACGTCGGGCGAACGAGGCCCGAGATGGCCCGGAGCAAGGTCGTCTTACCGGCGCCGTTCGCGCCGAGGATCGCGACGACCTCCCCCTCGGTGACCGTGAGGTCGACGTCGTGGAGGATCCTGAGCCCGCCATAGCCGGCGGCGAGGCCTTTAACCGCCAGCATTGGTTGGCCTTGCGCCGAGGTATGCCTCGACCACACGAGGATCCCGCGTGACGACCGCGGGAACTCCATCTGCCAGAAGCTCGCCGTGGTGGAGGACGACGATCTTGTCCGAGACCGCCATGACCGCGCTCATGACGTGCTCGACCAGAAGCATCGTCATGCCCTCCTCGCGAAGCTCGCGCAGCAACTCCACGAGCGGTTCCCGCTCGGCCACGCTCAGGCCCGCCAGCACCTCGTCGAGGAGCAAGAGCTTCGGTTGGAGCGCCAGCGCCCGGGCGAGCTCTAACCGCTTGAGGCCGGCCGTGGAGAGCTCGGTCGCACGCCGGTTTGCCCACGGTTCTAGCCCGACTCGGGCTGCGATCGTCGCGGCTGCCGCTACCGCGTCGCCTCGCCGGGAGTGACGCGCGTAGGAGGCGATCGCAATGTTCTCGACCACCGTCATGGTTCCGAACGGACGCATGAGCTGAAACGTTCGCGCAACGCCCGCTCGGGCTACTCGGTGCGGCGACAGCCCCGTCAGGACACGGCCGTCGAAGGTGACGTTGCCGGAACTCGGAGTCGTCCTGCCGGCGATCAAGTTGAACAGGGTGGTCTTCCCGGCTCCGTTCGGACCGATCACCCCGACGATCGTCCCAGACTCGACCTCGAAGCTGACGTCGTGGAGCGCCCGCAGCCCCGAGAACCACTTTCCGAGGGCGGAAACCCGCAGGATCACCTGGCACCTCTCGAGGTCAGCGTCCCGACGACGCCCCGCGGGAGGAACAGGATGATCACGACGATGATGACTCCGTAGAGCAACAGATCGAATCCCGCGCGACCTTCGAGGAACGACAGCCCGACAGGTGGGTCTCGCACCAGCCACGTTGTGAACTGGCCGAGCATGACGAACAGCAGTCCCCCCACGACCGGTCCCCAGATCGTGCCGGTGCCGCCGATGATCGCGCCCAGGAAGATCTCGACCGATACCGACGATCCGAACGCCAGCTCGGGATCGATGAAGAACACGAACTGAAAGTAGAAGGCGCCGCCGAGCGCTGTCAGTGCGCCGCTGACGGCGGCGATCTGAAGCTTGTAGCGCATTGCATGAACCCCGAGCGACTCGGCCGCCTCCTCGTCGTCCCGGATCGCGAGCGTGAACCATCCGCTCCGGCTGCGCACGAGCAGGACGATGACCGTCAACGCGACCACGAGGAGAGCCAACGCGGCATAGAAGTAGTTGGGGGAGTTTGGCTCGAACTGAAGCATCGTCCAGGACGGATTCGGGAGCACCGGGACCTGCAGGCCGAGGCTTCCCTTGACCAGGTCGAGGTTGCCGACGACGAGCCGCAGCATCTCGGCGAAAGCGAAGGTAGCGAGGGCGAAGTACGCGTGCCGGAGCCGGTAGCGAAACGCAAGGAAGCCGGTCACGACGGCGAAGGCCGCCGCCAGTAGGGCGCCGGCAGCCATGCCGAGCCAGGGTGAGACGCCGCGTACCACGAGCAGGTAGGCGGTCGTGTAGGCGCCGATGCCGAAGAAGGCGGCGTGGCCGAAGCTGAACTGACCGGCGAAGCCGCCCATCAGATTCCACGCCGACGCGAGCAGCGCAAACAACAAGACCCGCACGGCGACCTCGAGATGGGAGCCGGAGAGAATCAGAGGCATCGGAACGAGCACTGCCACCATCAGGGCAATCCCGGCCAGGTTTCGGTCAACGCCGCCCAGTCTCCGGATCATCCGGATCCCCGACTCAGCAGGCCTTGCGGGCGAACGAAGAGGGTGAACAGAAAGACCAGGAAGACCGGCAGAAGCTTGCTCTGGTCGGGGAAGAGGGCGGCGCCCACTTCCTGCGTGAGGCCGACCAGCAGGCCTCCGACCAGGGCTCCGGGGACACTGCCGAGGCCGCCGAGCACGACGACGACGAAGGCGATGATGCCGAACGACGTGCCGGTGGTCGGGTCGAGCGACTGAAACGGGAGGATCAACACGCCGGCCGCACCGGCACAGGCGCAGCCGATCCCGAAGGTCAGCATGTAGATACGGGACACGTCGATCCCGACGAGCGATGCGCCGACGGGGTTGGCCGAGACAGAGCGGATCGCCGTGCCCGCCCGCGTTCGGTGCAGAAGCAAGAACAGCAGAGCGCCTAGGGCGATGGCCGCAACGAAGGCGATCAGCTGCGGAAGCTGCACGACCGCTCCGAACACTCGCAGCGGGAGCTCGATCTGGGTGAAGCCGAGATCGAGCGGTTCGAACCCGTAGCCGAGCTGAACCGAACGTGGAGTCGACCCGAAGCCGAGCCTGAGCGCGTTCTCGATCACGATCGCGAGCCCGAGAGTGACCAGCAGACCCGCCTCGATCGGCTTCCTCATGACCGGGTTCAAGACGAAGCGCTGCGTGATCGCACCGACGACGAAGAGGCATGCAACTGTGGCCGGCAGCGTCAGGTACGGATCGATGCCGGTCGCTTCGACGATCACGTAGGTGACGTACATCCCGAGCGTGATGAACGCTCCCTGGGCAAAGTTGATGATGTGGAGGACGCCGAAGATGAGCGTCAGGCCCATCGAGACAAGGGCGAACACTCCTCCGATCAACACGCCGGTGACGAGCGCCTGGATCAAAACCGGCCGCTCGCGTCCCGTCACCAGTTCGGCGACCTGATCACCCTGCACCACCGCGAATACCCCGAGCCCAACGGCGAGGAGTGTCAGCCGTGCCGCCGCGCGCCATGACGGCGCGCGGCGGGGTCGCGATTCGGGCTTTCTCGTTGCCTCTTCCGTCACTCCTACGGAAGTTTCCAGGGGACGCCCGGAATGACCGGCGTGGCCCTCGCGAACACCTTGGGCCAGACCGGGATCGCCCTACCGTTCTGAACCTGAAGCACGACCGGGGTCGACTTGCTGTTCTCGCCGGTCGCGTCGAAGGCGATCGGGCCCTCGAACGCCATTAGCGGAGAGGCTATGGACGTCTTGGAGAGCGCGTTGCGAAGAGACTGCCGCGCATTCGAGGTCGAGCGCTTCAGCAGCCCACGGTTTGCCTTCCCCGCGCGCTCGAGCGCATCCGCAATTACCTCGATCGACTGATACGCCATCATCGCCGAGGTTCGCATGCTCTCGTTGAACGTCTCGCGGTACGACCTGAGAACCTTGGGGACACGGGGGTTTTTCCCGTTCCAGTAGTAGTCGGTGGAGAAGACGAGTGCCGACGCCGGTCCGGCTGCGGTGACGAAGGCCTCCTGTGAGTATGCGCCGTGTGAGACGCCGTAGTACGTCTTGACGTTGGGCCGAACCGAGTTTGCATCGCGTGCGATCTGCAGGCCATCGGGGAAGTAGCCCGTCGTCGCCAGCACGTCGGCGCCTGAGGTGCTGATGCGGGTGAGCTCGGTCGTGAAGCTCTTCGTGTTGAAGGCGTCGTACGTGACCTCCTCGACGATCGACAGGCCCAGCTTGGTGGCCTCGGCCTTGAAACCGGCGAAGACGCCCACGCCGAAGGATGTCCGCTCGTGCATGTAGGCGATCTTCTTGATCGAGGTTCCCGCCCGTTTGGGCATGGCCGTCAAGTACCTAGCGCTGATCCGGCCGAAGGCGGATGCGTTCGGACCGACGCGGAAGGTGTAGCGGCTGTTCGCGTTGATGAGGGCGTCGTCGACCGCGATGTCGATCACGAATGGGATCTTCGTGCGCTCGGAGAGGCTGCCGATGTTCGCTGCAACGGCAGACTGAAACGTCCCCACGATCGCGAGGGCGCCGCTGTCGATGAGGCGTTGGGCGACTGTTTGCCCGACGTCGGGCTTGCCCTGGCTGTCGCCGGACACGATCACGAGCCTCGCGCCTCCCAGCGAGCGGATGCCTCCGGCGCCGTTGATCCGCTGAACGGCGAGCCTGGCGGCCCGGTCCATCTGGAGTCCGTCCACCGCCAGCGCCCCGGTCAGGGGGTGAATGGCTGCAATCTTGATCGTGTTGCTGGCCGCGCTCCGTTGCGGAGCGACGGTCTGGGCGGACGCGGTGGACGACCCGCCGCTGACGGAAGCGGCCAGGGACGCGACAATAGTGAGCAGGACGAGGAACGGTACGACACGTCTCATGGTGGTGCCTCCAAAGCGTCGGCGGATCGGAACTGCGAGTATCCCACTGCCTGGATCAGAAGTCCAGGCGACAGTACACTGTATAATTACGTCACGGCGGGCGTGCTTTGAGCGCCGTCCATCGCCATGATCTCGGGCCAGCGTGCGCTGAGCTCGACCTGGGCCGGAACCTTGTCGAACTCGACGCCGACGGACTCCGCGTAGCGAACGCGCGTGTAACGGCCGCCTGCGGCATGAATCACCTCGCCGGTCGTCTCGCACTCGTCGCTCGCGAGGTAGACGACCAACGCCGAGGCGTAGTCCGGGTCGAACTCCTGACCGAGTATCTCTTCCGACATGCGCGTGCGCGCGAGCGGCGAGATGGCATTGGCCAGGATGTTGAGCTTCTGGCCCTCGATCGCCAGCGTGTTGACGAGCCCGACGACCCCGAGCTTGGCGGCGCCGTAGTTCGCCTGCCCGAAGTTGCCGTACAACCCCGTCACCGATGTCGTCACGATCACCCTTCCGTATTCCTGCTTGCGGAAGTGCGGCATCGCAGCGCGGGTGACGTTGAAGGTGCCGTAGAGATGAACCTTCAGCACAGAGTCCCATTCGTCCTCGGTCATCTTGTGAAAGGAGCGGTCGCGCAGAATGCCGGCGTTGCAGACCACGACGTCTATTCGGCCGAACGCATCGAGCGCCTGCTGCACGATTGCCGTGCCGCCCGCACCGGTGGCGACGTCGTCATGGCTCGCGACCGCTTCGCCGCCGGCCGCGACGATCTCGGCGACGACGGCGTCGGCCGCGGAGTGCGTCCCGCCGGATCCGTCGAGCGCCACCCCGAGGTCGTTGACGACGACCCGTGCGCCGTGGGCGGCCAACAGCAATGCGTGCCTGCGCCCAAGACCTCCGCCTGCGCCCGTGACCACGGCGCTTCTTCCCTCGACTCCTGCCATCAGCTGCCTCCTTCGTTCTCACCGAGTGTCCGTGCGGCCATCAGCGAGACGAAGACGCCCGTCTGCACCACCTCGCCGTCCTGCTTCTTGATCTCCTGCCCAATGCGCACGACGCCTCGATCGCGCTTGCTCGTGCGCCGCGTCTCGAGCACCGTCGACTCCATCCGGATTGTGTCCCCGAACTTCACCGCTCCGACGAACCGCCAGTCCTCGAGCCCGAGGAAGGCGAGGTTGGTTCCGCTGAAGATGCCCGTCTGAATCCCGAGCCCCGATGCGACCGCGAGCACGAGCAACCCGTGCGCGATCGGCTCGCCGAACGGGCTCGACTTGCTGAACTCGCGGTCGACGTGGAGCGGATTGAAGTCGCCGGAGAGCCCAGCAAACGTCATCACGTCGGACTCCGTGATCGTTCGGGCGGCGGTCGAGAAGGTCGCCCCGACCTCGAAGTCCTCGAAGTACATCGGCGTCATGCGCTCGTCCCTCCGCCGAGCCCGAGCAGCCTCGCCGCGTTCTCCTTGAGGATCAGCGGCTTCACTTCGTCCCGGAAGCCCGCCAGCTCGAAGTCCGCCAGCCAGCGCTCGGGAGTGATGAACGGAAAGTCGGAGCCGAACAGCACCTTGTGCTTGAGCAGGGTGTTGGCATGGTGGACGAGTTGCGGCGGGAAGTACTTCGGCGACCAGCCTGAGAGGTCGATGTAGACCTGGGGCTTGTGCATCGCGACGGCGATCGCCTCGTCCTGCCAGGGAGCCGAGGGATGGGCCAGCACGATCGGCATGTCGGGGAAGTCGACGGCGACGTCGTCCACGTGGAGGGGGTTCGAATACTTGAGCCGGATCCCGCCACCGCCTCGCTGACCCATCCCGATCCCGCTCTGCCCGGTATGGAAGAGGGCGGGAAGACCGGCCTCGGCGATCGCCTCGTAGAGGGTGTAGGCATGCCGGTCGTTGGGGTAGAACGCCTGCATGCTGGGGTGGAACTTGAACCCCTTGACGCCGTGGTTGGCGATCAGCGTCCGCGCTGCACGAGCGCCGGCCTTTCCTTTCCAGGGGTCGATGCTCGCGAAGGGGATGAGGACGTCCGGATTGGCCGCGGCGATCTCCGCGATCTCCTCGTTCGAGACGGGCACCTCGCCCGTGCCGGCCTCGCTGTCGACCCCGAAGACGACCGCCGCCATATTGCGCTCGCGGTAGTAGGCGGCGACATCCTCGACCGAGACGGCGGTGTCGACGTCGGTCTTGAACATCTTCGAGGCCTCGAGCCGCTGCTCCTTGGTGAGCGGATCCTCCTCGCCGCGGATGGGGATCTTCGCGTGCGTATGGATGTCGATCGCAACCAGCTTCGCAACGTTCATCTCCATGCAGTCTCTCCCTGGTTCGTAGGGGTCGGGTTGGCGTCGTCGCGCAGGGCGCGCTTGAGGACTTTGCCCGTCGGCGAGCGCGGAAGCGAATCGACGAACCGCACGACGCTCGGCTTCTTGTAGGACGCCGCCTGCGACGCGACGTGCGAGATGATCTCCGCCTCGGCGACCTCGGAGCCGGCTCGCCGGACCACCCAGGCCACGACCCGCTCGCCGAAGCGCTCGTCAGGCTCGCCGGTCACGGCGACCTCCTCGACGCCGGCGTGCGAGGCGACGATCTCCTCGACTTCCTTCGAGGCGATGTTCATGCCGCCGGAGAGGATCATGTCCTTCTTGCGATCGACGATCACGTAGAAGCCTTCGTCGTCCACCGTCGCGACGTCGCCGGTGTGAAACCAGCCGTCCTCGTCCGTGAAGGGCTCGACTCCCGACGAGCCGAGGTAGCCGGCCGCCACGGTGTACGTGCCCGGCGTGCCCGCGCGGACGAGAATCTCCCCCGGCGCGCCAGCGGGCGCGTCGTTGCCGTCGTCGTCCGTGAGGCGCACTTCGACGGCCTGGAGCGCGCGGCCGCAGGAGCGCGAGTGCGCGAGCTGGTGCTCGTGGTCGAGGAACGTGACGAGGCCTGCCTCTGTGCTCCCGTAGGCGGTGCCGAACCGTGCATTCGGGAACAGGGACATGATCTCTCGCAGCAGATCGGTGCCGACGCTCTCTCCGGACATGAAGACGTGGCGCACGCCCTCCATCGGCTCGAGCTCGTCGGTGCGCAGTAGGCGGAGCAGGTCCTTCAGGGCAGTGGGCACGCCGACGAGCGCCGTGATGCCGCGCTCTCGAATCGCCGAGACGAGCCCGTCGGGGCTGTACTCGCCCAAGAGGTGCGTGGTCGCTCCCATGAAGAGTGCGCAGAGAAGGAGCGGTTGCGCGGCGCGGTGAGCGAGCGGCGTGAAAAGGAGGAAGCGGTCGGAAGGGTCATAGCCGACCGCCAATTGCGGGACGAACACGGACGTGATCTGCGTTTGTTGCGTATAGACGACACCCTTCGGCAGGGCCGTCGTGCCGGACGTGTAAACGATCAGATCCTCGGCGGCGCTCCACGGCTCGACCTGTTCGGCCGACCCGTTTGCGGCGCGCTCGTACGGCTCGCCGACCTCCAGCGTGGCCACACCTGCGAGCAGGCTGCGGACGTCGTCGTCGCCGAGAGCCGTGTCGTCGTGGACAACGAGGTCGAGGTCGGCGTCACGGAGGATGTGCTCGAGCTCACGGCGCCGGTAGCGGTGATTGATCGGCACGGCCGGGATGCCCGCCTTGTGCGCGGCGATGTACGCCTCCACCCACTCGATTCGGTTGGCGCAGTAGATGCCGACGCGCTTGCCGGGCTCGACGGTGGCTTGCAGATGCCGGGCCAGCGACTCCGACCGGCGGTCGAGGTTCGCGAACGTGACACTGCCCGTCTCCGATTCGACGGCGACCCGCTCGGGCGCGCGCCGGGCGCCGCCGCGGCAGAGCTGGGCTACGGTCACGCGCGATACTCTACCCGTTAAGTCGACAGTGTTCTGTACACAATCACTGGGGCTCGAAGCTCGCGCGCACGGCGTCCCAGCCGCTGCGGATGTGCTGCTCCATTGCCTCCCGGGCGGCGACTCCGTCCCGCGCCGTGAGAGCGGCGACGATCTCGTCGTGCTGCTCGGCGAAGTGTGCTGGTGACTCGCTCAGGTAGGCGCGCGTGTAGAGCTCCCGCATCAGCCGTCCCCAGTAGCTCTTCACGATCGAGACGAGCTCCGAGCGTGCGGCGTCGTAGATGCACCAGTGGAGAGCCGAGTCGGCGTCGATGATCCTGCCGAAGTCCTGCTCCCCGCCACCGGGCAGCGCTTCCCGGAAGCCGGCACTGAGCCGCTCGAGCTCCGTCATCTCCGTTGCGGAGATGTTCTCGGCGGCGCGACCGGCGAGGAAGCCCTCGAGCGGCGCGCGCAGGTCGTAGACGGCCTTGGCCTCGGCGCTCGTGGTCCGCCGGGCGACGTACGTTCCCTTCCCCCGCTGACGGACGATGAGGCCGTGTCCCTCGAGGACGCGCATCGCCTCCCGGACGGGCGTGCGGCTGACACCGAGCCGGCGGGCTAGCTCGTCCTCCGACACGCGCTCGCCGGCGGCCAGGCTGCCATCGATGATCTCCGTCTCGAGCATCTGGCGGACGAGTTCGGGAACAGACGGCGGTCGCGCGAGCGTTCCCGACCGTGGCTGGCGGGTATCCACTTCGTCGAGGATACAGTGTCCAGCACGCGCTTTCAGCTGGCGGATCGCTCCCGCCAGAACGCCTTCGGTTCCGCGCGGAGCGCCTCGGTATCCGCCCCGGGAGCGGGAGCCGGCGGCGCGGTCACGCCGCCGCCGAGGCGCCACGGTGGGCCGCCGGCGACGAGCGGAGCGGCGTGGGGGAGCGGCAGCTCGCGGAGCAGCGCCTCATCCCAGAACTCCCTGCGATCGAGGATCTCGTCGTCATGGAGCACGCGGACGCACGGGATGCCGCGACTGCCGAGCGCGTGCTCCCACGCTGCCGCGGGTCGCGTGGCAAGCGCCTCGGCGAGTGTGTCGAGACCCCACTCGGGCGGGAGCGCGCCGACGAGGGCGCTCCGTTCCGCGTCGGTTCGACAGGTGAGCGCGACGTAGCCGTCGAGAGCTTTGAAGAGGCCGTCCGGCTCGTACCTCGCGTCCGCGCTTGCCGGGCGCTGCGCCTCTGTAACGGCATGGAGCATCGAGGTCTCGACGCGCACGGGCCCGCCCTCGGTCGCGCGTACGAGCAGCGCTGCGCAGACGGCCTCCGCGATGATCGTCGAGGTGACGAGGTCGACGAACCCGTAGTAGCGGATGCGACGCGGCGCAGCGTCCGCCGGGTCGCCGTTGAGCGCCGCGAAGCCGCTGAACGCCTGCATGTGGGGGTCGGTGCACGGCTCGTCCCGCAGCGGTCCGCTCCAGCCGAACCCGGTGGCCGAGCAGTAGACGACGGCTTGGTTGAGCTTCGCCACTTGCTCGTAGCCGAGCCCGAGCCGGTCGAGGGCGCCCGGCCGGAAGTTCTCGATCACGACGTCCGCGTCCGCGACGAGCGAGAGGGCGAGCTCGCGGTCGCCGTCCTGCTTCAGGTCGAGGGAGACCGACCGCTTCCCCTGGTTCAGCGCCAGGTACGTCGTGCTCAGCCCTGCGACGGTCGGCCGGACGGAGAGGATGAATTCATTTGGCGCCTCGATCTTGACGACGTCCGCACCGAGCCAGCCGAGCAGCGTGGCGGCAAACGGCCCCACCCCTCCGACACCAAAGTCGACCACCCGGACCCCGGCCAGCGGGCGGTTCGGGTCACCCGCGCGGCCCGCATCGACCCGAACCGAGCCTCGAGCCTCGAGGCGCCACGGTAGGCCGTGCTCCAGCGACTCGGCCAGCCCGAGTGCGCGGGATTGCGGATGCGCCAGGCACTCCGCGGGCGACTGGAACGCGACTGCGGAGCCGCCGTTGCGACGGATGAGGTCGATCGCGTCGTCGGCCGCGAGCCCCGCCAGTGCGAGCTCGTAGAGCGGCCGGGCAACGTCGACGTCGTCGCCCCATCCGACCGACTCGTACCAGCGAGGCTGGAGGCGCTCGATCGTCGCCGTGTCGAGTCCCAGCTCGCTGACGAAGCCGAGCCATGCCTGCTCGGCGCCCACCGGAAAGTCGAGCGTGATCCGCCCGTCTCGGGTGCGGTAGCCGGAGTCGACCAGCCGATCCCGCGACCTGACGTGCGTGCCGCTCCACGAGTCCGGCCGCGAGCGCGCGGCCCAGAGGATCGTCTTCAGCGTCGAGAGCGAGCGGAGTGCCGAGACCCGGACCTCCTGCCGCTCTCCGGGGACGCGGCCGCCGTACAGCCAGGCGAGAACTGCCTGCGCCGCGCAGAAACCGGTGGTGCTCGTGCCGATGTCGCAGCCGGTGCGAGCCGGCTCGCCGGGCGCCGCGACGTAGTCGGTGAGCGCCGCGGCGGCCTGGGCCGTCGTCTCGGAGGCGACGAGACCGCCGCTCGCAAGGCGGTGTGACTCGAAGACGCACGTGAGGCCGCCGGCGGAGTCGAGCTCCGACTCACCCGCGAGGACGACGTCCGCGCCGGTCTGCACGCCGGTCACGATCCTCGCTCCGAGGCGCTCCAGGTGGCGGGCGCAGATCGCAGCCGACGGATCTTCGGTGACAACGGAGACGACGATGTCGGCGAGCGGTTCTGAGGTCACGCCTGCTCGAGTCTCCGCCGCAGCTCCGCCCGCAGCACCTTGCCGCTCGGCGAGCGCGGCAGCTCGGGCAAAGCGATCACGAGCTCCGGCCACTTCAGCTTCGAGAGCCCGGCCGCCAGGCAGTGCTCGTGCAGCTCTCCTAGCGACGGCGGTGCGTCACCGGCGACGATCACGGCGGCGACCCGCTCGCCGAGCCGCGAATCGGGCGAGCCGACGATCGCGACATCCCGCACGGCCGGATGGGCGGCGAGCACCTGCTCGACCTCCGCGGGGGAGACGTTGACGCCGCCGCGAACGATCCGGTCGTCGAGTCGGCCGACGATGCGGATGTAGCCGTCCGCGTCGAGCGTCGCCTCGTCCCCGGTCGCGAACCATCCGTCCGAGCGAAACCGGTCTGGCTCCCCTGCGCCCCAGTACCCACGGGCTAGCTGCGTGCCGCGCACGAGCAGCTGTCCGTCGTCGACGCGCACCTCCATCCCGGGAAGCGGCACGCCATCGGTCGTCAGCTTCTTCTCATCCGGTGCATCCGGCGGGCAGGTGGTCACGCCGCCGCACTCCGAGCTGCCGTAGTACGCCGTGACGTCGGTGTGCGGCAGCGTCGCGCGTGCACGGCGGAGCAGCGACTCCGTCACGGGTGCTCCACCGCAAAGAAAGATTCGCAGGCTCGCGAACGACGACGCCGCGTCCCTTTCGGCGAGCTCGACTACGTCGAGGAGCAACGGCGTCGGTGCGGCCACGAAGGTGCACCCGTGACGGGCGGTTAGCTCTGCGCATTCTCCGGCGTCCCAGGACGGCATCAGCACCATCGCGCAGCCGGCTCGAAGGGCCAGCTCGACGCCGTACACGAAGCCGACTGCGTGGCCGGCCGGCGCGGCGACGAGTACGACGTCGTCAGGCCCGAGCCCGTAGCGCTGCACGAACCCAGCGGCGATCAGCCCCAGGGTCTGCTCGGTGTGGACGGCCCCCTTGGGCAGGGCTGTCGTCCCGGAGCTGTAGGCAAGCCAGGCGACGTCGTCGGCACTACGAGCCGGGGCCGGCTCGAGCTGCTCCTGCGGTGTCGATTCCTCGCCCGGGAGCGTGACCACGAGGTCGCTGAGCTCTCGGGCGACCCCCGGGTCGACGCGTTCGTCGAGGACGACCGCACTCGCCTCCGTCTCGCGGGCGACGGAGACAAGCTCGCGTCGCCATTGCCAGGGGACGTTGACGAGGACGCCGCCGCAGAGGCGCACGCCGAGGTAGGCGCTGACGAAGCCGATCGAGCTCGGGAGCGCGACGACGACCCGATCGCCGGGCCGGACGCCCGCCGCGCGGAACCGGCTGGCCGCTGCCTCCGCGGCGGCGGCCAACTCTCCAGCGGTGATGGCTCTCCCCGGCTCGGCGGCCGCGAGCGAAGCCGGATCGCGGAGCCGGAGCACGCCGTCAGGCGCCGGCCGGCGCCTGCAATGCCGGCAGCAGCTCGCGCGCGTAGCGCTCGATCGTGTCGAGCGTCCCTTGCGAGGCGGCACGGGACGGAGCCGGGTCGAGCGCAATGCTCTCCGCGTGGATCATCCCGAGCGCGAGGTGCTCGATGCCCACGTCGACGAACTCGCGCAGCTGCTCGGCGCACGTCTCGGGCGTGCCGTGGACGCAGTACTTGTCGATCCAGGGTGTGAAGTCCTTGCCGTAGCGCCAGGAGAGATCGCGAATGCCGAGCTCACGCGCCCGCTCGGGCGAGTCGTCCATGCTCACGTAGATGAAGGCGGACTCCGTGAACCGGGGACTCAGCTCGACGCCGAGCACGTCAGCCTGCTCGCGCACCTCGTCGAAGGCCGCCTTGCAGCGTTGGGCGGTGTACATGTACGGCATGTAGCCGTCCCCCAGGCGCGCGGCGCGCTCGATCGCGGCCTGACTCCGGCCCGCGAGCCAGATCGGCGGGCCACCCTCCTGCACGGGCTTGGGCGTCAGCCACACCTCGTCGAGCTCGAACACCGTCCCCGCGTACGAGAAAGTGTCCTCTGTCCAGTAGCGGCGCATAATCTCGATCGTCTCGGAGGTTCTGCGGCCACGGGCAGCCATCGGAACTCCTGCAGCCTCGAACTCCTTCGGGAAATCGCCGCCCACCCCGGCGACCACGATCAGACGCCCGCCGGAGATGATGTCGAGCGTCGCCAGCTCCTTCGCCAGCATCGTCGGATGCCTGAGCGGCGTCAGGATCGCCGCCGGCCCGATCAGGATCCGCTCGGTCACCGCTGCGATGCCCGCCAGGACGGGGACAGCGTCCAGGATCGGGCGGTGGAAGACGATGTGCTCGCCGGTCCAGATCGAGTCGAAGCCGAGCTCCTCCACCGCCTGGAAGTACTCGGGCGGCCACCAGACACCGCCGCAGGTGATCCCGACCTTGGCCATTCAGCCCGCCGCCCGCGTGCTCTCTTGACGCTCGACGCAGTAGCGGTCGACCTTCTCACGGTCGACCTCGACGCCGAGGCCGGGCAGCTCGTTCGGGAGCAGGGAGCCGTCGCGGTACCCGAACGGGTGCACGACGACATCGTCGTCGAAGTAGCGCCCGGCCGTGCTCGTCGGTGCGGCGCCCACCGGGGCGTTGACGGGGATCACGCTCGGCAGGAGCTCGGCCGGTGAGCTGAGCGCCACGTGGAGATTGGCCGCGTTGCCGATTCCGAGCTCGAGCGCGCCGTTCAGATCGTGGGGCAGCCCTGCTGCCCGCGCGATTGCGCAGATCTCACGCGCTCGCGCCATGCCGCCGGCCTTGCCGACGTACACCGACAGCGCGTCCACGGCGCGGCGGCCGACGAGCTCGAGGGCATCAGCCGGGCTCCAGCAGGCTTCGTCCGCCATCACGGACACGGGCGAGTCGGCGTGCGCGTCCTCGAGGTTCGCGAGGCCGAGGAGCGGCTGCTCGACGAGGTCCGCGCCGGCCTCGGCCAGGGCGGCGAGTGCCCGGCGGGCGCGCACGCGTCCGCTGTAGCCGCCGTTGGCGTCGAGTCGCAGAAACACGTCCGCCCCGAGCGCCTCCCGCAGACCGGCGATCACCCGGACGTCGCGGTCGATGTCTTGACCGCCCTTCACCTGGAGTGCGCGAACACCGTCCTCGATCGCGGCACGACCTTCCGCGAGCGCCTCGTCCTCCGGCATCAGCCCAAGCATGTGGGCGACAGGCACCGCGTCGTGCGCGAGCCCGCCGAGCAGCGCATAGGCGGGTACGCCGTAGGCGTGGCCGACGAGATCGTGCGCGGCAATGTCGAGTAGCGCCTTCGCGTACGGGTTGCCGACGACGACCGCATCGAGCTTGCCGGCGAGCTCGCCGAGCGCGACGGGGCCTTCGAAGAGGAGGGGCGCGAGGTACTCGTGCACGATCGAGCAGATCGTCCCCGGCGTCTCGCCGTGACGCCGGCCGTCGGCGTCGCCCCAGTCACGAAGCCCGACGACCTCACCCCAGCCTTCGACGCCTTCGCCCGAGAGGCGCACGAGCACGAATTCGCCCAGCGGGCGCGAGAGCGACAGCCAGCGGAAGTCAGCTCGTGCCGGCAGGCGCACGACCAGCGTCTCGACCCGATCGACGGAGAACCTCATGCGTCGGCCGGGTCGATCGAGAGGATGACGTTGGAGAAACCGTCGACGACTGCCTGTGCGTACGACGGCACGAGCGTCGTCGAGTCGGCCTGGTGGATCACAGCTGGACCTCGGATCGCAACACCGGCCGCCAGCTCGGTCCGGTCGTAAATCGCTGCGTCCACGAAGCCGTCGCCCGGTATGAAGACCGAGCGGGTCGACGATCCGCCGGCCCCCTGCGGCGAAGGCGCCTGGTCGATCGGCGGCTTGTCGATTTCGACGCTGGCCACCAGCCGCATCGTCACGACCTCGCACTCGTCGGCCGGGCTGGAGAACCCGTAGGACGCCAGGTGCAGCGCATGGAAGCGCTCGAAGATCGCTCCGACCCCACCGGAGCGCAGCCGGCCGAGATCGACAGGGACGTTGACCTCGTAGGCCTGGCCTCGGTAGCGAACGTCGCACGAATGCGTCGTGGAGTACGCGCTGGAGCGAAGCTGTTTGTCGCCGCTGACCTCCGCCTCCGCCTGGGCGGCGAGCGACTCGAAGTTGGCGATCAATGCGTCCACGAGCTTCGGCTCGTCGCTCCGGTGCAGCTCGCTGACCGCGAAGTCGAGCCTCACGTCGGCGGTGAGCAGGCCGAGCGCGGACAGTGTGCCGGGGTGCGGAGGGACGATCACGGTGTCGATCGCGAGTTTGCGTGCAAGCTCCGCGGCGTGCAGCGGCCCGGCGCCGCCGAAGGCGACGAGGGCGAAGTCACGCGGATCGTCGCCGCGACTTCGCAGGGCCACTCGCACCGCTCCCTCCATGGCGGCGTTGACGACTTCGATCACGCCCGCCGCGGCGTCGTCGATGCTCAGTCCGAGCTGCTCCGCGAGCGGCTCGATCGCTCCGCTCGCGAGGGTACGGTCGAGGCCGAGGCGACCGGCCAGTGGGAACTGCTCGGTCAGGCGCCCGAGCAGCAGCTGACAGTCGGTCACCGTGGGCGCCGTACCGCCGCGGCCGTAGCACGCCGGGCCCGGCTCGGAGCCGGCGCTCTGCGGTCCGACGCGCAACGCCCCACCTGCGTCGAGAGCCGCGATCGAACCGCCACCTGCGCCGATCGAGTGGACGTGGACCGCGGGCAGCCGCATCGGCAGCTCGCCGATCGTGAGCTCGCTCGACATGCGCGGCTCGTAGTCGCTGATGATCGAGACGTCCGCGCTCGTCCCGCCCATGTCGAAGCAGATCAGGTTGCCGCGCTCGATCGTGCGCCCCAGGCGGGCGCAGGCGACCACGCCCGCGACCGGGCCGGAGAGGGCGAGCGTGACCGGACGTACCCGGGCGGCCGCCGGAGTCAGCGCGCCGCCGTTCGATTGCGTGACGAACAGCGAGGCTGTGCTGCCTGCGGCGGCGAGGCCCGTCTGGAGACGGGTCAAGTAGCTGTCGATCAGGGGCATCAGCGCCGCGTTCAGGACCGTCGTCGAGGTGCGCTCGTACTCCCGCAGCTCCCGCGAGAGCTCCGCGGAGCCGCAAACGAACCAGCCGTTGCTCGCCCGCAGCAGCTCCGCGACTTCCTTTTCGTGCGCGGGGTTCCGGTAGGAGTGCAGGAAGACGACGGCGACGGCCTCGACGTTCGCGGCCTCGAGCTGCCCGATCACGGTGTCCGCGCTCTTGCGGTCGACCGCCTCGAGAACGGCACCGGCGGCGTCGATCCGCTCGTGCACCTCGAACCGGAGCTCGCGGGAGACGAGCGGCCCCGGATGCTCGAGGAACGGGTCGTAGAGCTCGCTGCGCCAGTGCCGCCCGATCTCGAGCACGTCGCGGAAGCCCCGTGTCGTCACGAGCGCCGTCGACGCGAGGCGTCGCTCGATGATCGCGTTGGTCACGAGCGTCGTCCCGTGCAGCAGCAGGCGCAGCTCGTCGGGCTGTACGCCGATCTCGTCGTCGAGGGCCTCGAGTCCCTGCACGAAGCCTGCGGCGGGATCGCTCCTCGAGGAGGGAACTTTCAGATGGTGGAGGGCGCCGCTCTCCGCGTCCACGGCGACGACGTCGGTGAACGTGCCGCCGATGTCGACGCCCACGTACCAGCTGGCGCTCACGCGCGGGACCCTGCTTCGACGTGCGGATAGTCCGTCAGGGCCGCCTCGGCCGTCACTTTCCCCGTCAGGAGATCGCGGGCGAGCGCGGCTGGATCGCGCTCCGCGGCGGGGCCGAGCCCGCCGCCGCCCTGCGTGAGGACGGTCACGCGGTCGCCCTGTCTGAGCCGGTAGCCGCTCGACTTGCCTGGCAGCTCCACAACCGTTCCGTCTCGCTCGACGAGGATCTTCGCCGTCGCGCCGGGGGCTCCCCCGTTCAAGCCCGGCGGCGGGAACTTCACGTGGTCGAACTGGGTCGAGAGCTCGCAGTCGGTCAGCAGCTCGAACGAGCGCTCGGCGCCGAGTCCGCCCCGAAAGCGTCCTGGCCCGCCCGAGTCGTTGCGCAGCGCGTACGTGAGCACGCGGAGCGGGAACTCGTTTTCGACGAGCTCGATCGGGTTGTTGGCAAGGTTGTGCACCCCCGCCGACAGGCAGTCTGGGCCGTCGAGGTTGCGCCGGGCCCCCCAACCTCCGACCTCGATCTCGAATTGAACGTTCGCGCGGCCGGCATCGTCGGCTGTGGAGAGGATGTAGACGTTCGAGTTTCCGTAATAGGGAGCGATCGCCCGCTCGGGCAGGGCCTTGCCGAGCGCCGCCATCACGACGGTCGCGACTCGGTGCGTGAAGACGTTGCGCCCGACGACAGGTGCCGGCGGGCGCGGGTTGAGGACGGTGCCGTAGGGCGCGACCACCTCGACCGGGAGATAGCTCCCGTGATTGGGAGCGATGCCGGGGTCGAGGATCGCCGTCACCGCGTAGTAGACGGCGGATTCGGTCGATGCGATGGGGCAGTTGATCGGCCCGCGCGTCTGTGCGGCGGTGCCGGTGAAGTCGACATGGAGCGTGTCACCCCGGCGCTCGACGGCGACGCGCACGAGTAGCGGCTCGTCGTCGAGCCCGTCGCCGTCGACGATGTCCTCCGACTCGTAGACGCCGTCCGGGACCCGTGCGATCGCGGCGCGCATCCGCCGCTCCGACCCGGCGATCAGCTCGCGCGTTGCGGCGCCGACCGTCTCCGCGCCGTAGCGCCGGGCGAGGCGGATGACCTCTCCCGCACCGATCGAGAGTGCTGCGATCTGCGCACGCAGGTCGCTGACCGTCTTCTGCGGGACGCGGATGTTGGCCTCGAACAGCGGAAAGAAGACCTCGTTCGGCACGCCGCCCGCGACGATGCGCGTCGGCGGGATGCGGAAGCCCTCCTGGTAGATCTCGGTCGCGTCAGCTCCGTAACTCGCCGCCGCGCGGCCTCCGACATCGAGATGATGGCCGAGGGTGCCGGTGATCGCGATCGCGTCTCCCTCGACGATCACGGCCGCGAACGTCTGGATATCGGGCAGATGCTGGCCGCCGGAGTACGGGTCGTTCGTGGCGTAAACATCTCCGTCGCGCCAGTCGGCAAGCGGGAAGCGAGCGAGCATCGTACGCAGCGCTCGGGTCATCGAGTTGAGGTGCATGGGGATTCGAGTCGACTGTGCGACGATCCCGCCTTCGACGTCGAACACCGCCGTCGAGTAGTCGAGCATCTCGCGGATCACCTGCGAGTGGGCTGAGCGCTCGATCGAGGTCGCCATCTGCTCCGCGGTTGCGACTAGACCGTGGCGGATCACCTCGAGCGTGATCGGGTCGACCGCGGAGGTGCCACGATCGAGCACGGTGCCGGAACTCGCATCCATGGGCCGACGATACATCAACTGTCGACTGAATACAGTTGGGAGAACAGCCTACTCGCCGCCGATCTTGGAGAGGGCACCGGAGCGGACGAGCTCAAGCAGCGGCTCAAGGTCGCCCGTCTTCGTCCCCGTGCGCGCGCGGACCGCCGCGTGCAGCTCCGCGGTGCCCGCTCCGAGGGTTGCGGGCGCACGGAGGTCGACGGCTTGTGCGGCCACGGCGAGCTCGATCGCGACGACACGCTCTCCCAGGCCGACCATCTCGCTCAGCCGCCGGGCGGCGAGCGGCGCCAGTGTCATCCGATCTTCGATCCCCTCCGCGATGCTGGTCGTGGAAAGCTCATACGAGACCGGCGCCGCGAGCAGGCGAGCCTCGCTGGTGATCGCCGCCGCGACGTAGGCGAACTGCGGAAACACGGTGGTTGCGAAGTCGGGCCGACTCGACAGGCCTTCCGACAGCCCGGACGTCGGCGCCTGCAGCAGCTTGACCAGCCGCTCGCAGGCAGTCGTGACCACAGGTGCGAGCGCCAGGCGCAAGAAGTCGAGGGCGGCGGCGAGGATGAGCGCGTCGAAGCTCCCGACGGAGACGATCGTCCCCTCGTCCGCGACGACGAGCGGGTTCTCCTGCGAGGCGTTCAGCTCGATTGCAAGCTGACGCTGCCCATACCCGAGTGCCTCGCGGGCGGCAGCGTGCACCTGAGGTACGCAGCGGAAGCTCAGAGGGTCCTGAAGATTTCGAGCGCTCCCATCGAGCCAGAGCGAGCTTCCGGAGAGGAGCGCACTCAGGCGGGCGACCGAGCTCTGCAGGCCTGGATAGGGACGCGCCTCGACGGCTGCCGGGTGGAGGATGCTGAGATTCGCCGCGAACGCCTCCAGATCGAGTGCGGCGGCGACGTCGAAGGCATCGAGCAGCCGCTCCAGATCGTGGACGGCGAGCGTCGCCATCGCGGTGGAGAAAGCATTGTTGTCGACGAGCGAGACGGCCTCCTTTCCGACGAGCTCGAACTCGCCGAGGATCCCGCGCGCGAGCTCCGCCATCGGGGCGATGTCGGCCATCCCCAGCGAGCCGTAGGTCTTCACGGTAGGAAGCGCGCCGTCGTTGAGCGCCGCGACGAGCCGATCGACGAGCAGCGGCCGGACGCCCGCAGTCCCCTTCGCAAAACCGTTTACGAGCCGCAAGACCGTGGCGCGGACGACGTCCTCGGGCGCAGCCGGGCCCTGGCCCACCAGCAGCGTCTCGATCATCAGGCGGTTGTGCTCCGCCTGGTCGTCTGCAGCGATGCTGTAGCGCTTGCGCGCGGCCACTCCGGTCGTGACGCCGTACGCCGGCATTCCCGCCGCGAGCACGCTCTCGACGACGTCGCGGGCGACGGACATGCGCTCCAACGCGTCCGGGTGGAGCTCGACCCGCTCGTGGTCTCGGGCGACTCGCACCACCTCGCCCGGCGTCAGGAGGCTTCCGTTGAGCACGACGGTCATCGAAGGACGATCCTAGACTGGCGGCACCATGTGTGCACAGTATTCGCCCGAGGAGGTCGCCGTCGTCTTGCGCGCCGGGGGCCGAGGCCCGGTCTAGAGCTGAATCCAGATCGTCTTCAGGTCAGTGAACTTCTCGAGCGCGTGAATCGACTTGTCGCGCCCGAAGCCGGACTGCTTAAAGCCGCCAAAGGGCGCGCTGATGTCGCCCGCGTCGAACGTGTTCACCCAGACGACGCCCGCCCGGAGCGCCTTGGCGTAGGTGTGCGCCTTCGACACGTCGCGCGTCCACACGGCGGCTGCAAGGCCGTAGATCGTGTCGTTCGCGATCCGGATCGCCTCCGTCTCGTCGTTGAAAGTGATTGCCGACAACACCGGCCCGAAGATCTCCTCGCGTGCGATCGTCATCTCGTTCGAGACGCCGTCGAAGATCGTCGGCTCGACGAAGTAGCCGCCGGTCTCCTCCAGCACGCGGCTGCCGCCGGCGTGCACCGTCGCTCCTTCCTGCTTGCCCTTCTCGATGTAGCCCAGCACGCGGCCGAGCTGCGTCTCGTCGACGATCGCACCCATCCGCGTCTCCGGATCGAGCGGGTCGCCCGGCTGGATGCCCTGCGCGATCGAGGCGACCCGGTCGAGTAGTGCCTCCTTCGCATCCTCGTGCACGATCAGCCGGGAGCCCGCGTTGCAGACCTCACCCTGGTTGTAGAAGACGCCCCAGGCGATTGCGGTTGCGGCCGCGTCGAGATCGCCGTCGGGGAGCACCACCTGCGGTGACTTGCCGCCGCACTCGAGCGCGACGCGTTTCATGTTCGACTCGCCCGAGTAGCGCAGGAAGTACTTGCCGACCTCGGTCGACCCCGTGAACGCGATCATGTCCACGTCCAGGTGGCGGCCGAGCGCCTGGCCGGCCGTCTCGCCGAAGCCGGGCACGACCTGGAGCACGCCGGGGGGAAGGCCCGCCTCCGCTCCCAGCTCGGCGATGCGCAAGGCGGTGAGCGGCGATTGCTCGGCCGGCTTGAGCACGACCGAGTTGCCCGTTGCGAGCGCAGGGCCGAGCTTCCAGGAGGCCATCAGGAGCGGGAAGTTCCAGGGCACGACGGCGCCGATCACTCCGAGCGGCTCGCGGACGACCATCACGACGGCGGAGGGGTCTGTCGGCGCGACCTCGTCGTACACCTTGTCGATCGCCTCGCCGAAGTAGGCGATGCACTCGGCCGCGAGCGGCACGTCGACCTTGCGTGCGTCGTGGATCGGCTTGCCCATGTCGATCGTCTCCAGCAGCGCGAGCTCGTCGGCGTAGTCCGAGATCAGCTGCGCGAAGCGGATCAGGACGCGCTTGCGCTGCTTCGGCGCGACGTCGCGCCAGACGCCCGAGTCGAAGGCCGCCCTGGCGCCGGCCACGGCACGGTCGACGTCCGCGACGTCGCACGCGGCGATCCGGGCGAGCTCCTCTCCGGTCGCCGGGTTGACGCACGCGAACGTCTCCCCGCTCGCGGCGTCCACGTAGGCACCGTCGATCCACGCCTGCGTGCGGATGTCGAGCCCCGCAGCGAGGCTGCGGCTGTCGCGCGCTTCCGGGCGTTTGAGATCGGCCAACGTGGTCATTCAGAATCCTTTCGTCGCAGAGTCGGGATGGCCGGCGAGCTCGGCGTCCACAAGCAGAATCGTTCGGGCGCCCTCGCCGCGGCGAAGCCGTTCGAGCGCCGCGCCGACGCCGTCGAGCGTATCGACGTGGGTGACGACGCGGCCGAGGTCGAGGCTGTCGGAGAGCGCGAGTTCCGCGAGCTCGGGCAGCTCCAGGGCCGGATCGCCCGAGCCGTAGTACGTGCCCCTGAGCGACTTGTCCGAGAGGAACTCGATCGCCGGCACGCTCGCCTCGACCCCCGCGGGCACGAGGCCGACGACGACCGCGGAGCCGCCGGGCTGGATCGCGTCCCACGCGAGGCGGATCGTCTCGGGCCGCCCGATCACCTCGAACGCGTAGTCGACACCGCCGTCTGTGAGCTCCCGGATCGCGTGAGCTGGATCGGCCACTGAGGCCGCGTCGACAACGTGCGTCGCGCCCTGCGCCCGGGCTAGCTCGAGCTTCTCGGCGACGCGGTCGACCGCAATGATCGGGTCGGCGCCGGCGAGGGCGGCCGCGGCGACGACCTGAAGACCGACACCGCCGCAGCCGATCACGGCCACCGACTCTCCGGCCTGTACCCCTGCGACGTTGCGAACGGCCCCGAACCCGGTGACGACGCCACAGCCGAGGAGCGCCGCCTGCCAGAGAGGTAGGTCGCGGGGAAGCGGGATCGCGCCGCCCGCGGCGACGACCGCGTACTCCGCGAAGCACGCTGTGCGCAGGCCGTGCTGGAGCACGGTGCCGTCGGGCAGCCGCAGCCGGCTCGTTCCGTCCATCAGCATCCCGGTCGCCCCGTGCTCGCCGACGACGAGGCAGAGGTTCGGCTTGCCGGCGAGGCAGAAGCGGCACTCGCGGCACGCCGGGACGAAGCAGAACGCGACCGGGTCGCCCGGCCGGACGTGCGTGACGCCTCCTCCCACCGCCTCGACGACGCCCGCTCCCTCGTGGCCCATCACGGCCGGCCACTTCGCGTCACCGAGCTCGCCGTCCGCGTGCCGCACGTCCGAATGGCAGACGCCCGCGGCGGCAACGCGCACGAGCACCTCGACGGCCTTGGGTGGGTCGAGCTCGACCTCCTCGACCTCGACGGGCCTGTCGGGGTGCCGCAGGACGGCCGCGCGGATCTTCACGGCGCCGTGACGCGCTCCGCCGCCTGGAGCAGGCGCAGATCCTCGATCGGGATGTGGCAGCGCATCAGGTGTCCGTCCTCGACCTCGACGATCGGAGGCTCGGTCACGTCGCAGATGGCCCCGAGCCGGCGCGGGCAGCGGGTGTGGAAGACGCACCCGGTCGGCGGGCTCGCGGCGCTCGGGATCTCGCCCCGCAGCTTGATCCTGGTCCTGCCGCCGCCGTCGATCGTCGGCACGGCGGAGAGCAGCGCCTCCGTGTACGGGTGGTGCGGACCCTCGAAGACTGTGTCCGCAGACCCGAGCTCCATCAGCCGGCCGAGGTAGAGGACCGCGATCCGATCGGAGATGTAGCGGACGACACCGAGGTCGTGGCTGATGAAGAGGTAGGAGACGCGGCGCTCGGCCTGCAACTCGACCAGGAGGTTGAGGATCGCGGCCTGCACCGAGACGTCGAGCGCGCTCGTCGGCTCGTCGCACACCACGAGCTTCGGGTCGCCGGCGAAGGCGCGCGCGATCGCGACGCGCTGCTTGAGCCCGCCGGAGAGCTGCACCGGCTTCTGGGTGAGCGTTCGCTCCGAGATTCGGACTCGGCCGGCAAGGTCGAGCACACGCGCCTCGGCCTCTGCGCCACGGAGCCCCGCCAGCTTGCGCAGCGAGCGCCGGAGGATTCGCCGGACCGAGTGCCGCCGGTTGAGCGCAGAATCCGGGTTCTGGAAGACGATCTGGAGGGCACGGAGGTCGTCGCGCGTGCGCTTCTGGAAGAGCGGCGGCAGCCGGCGGCCCTCGAGCTCCACCGTGCCGGAGCTCGGGCCGATGATCCCGAGCACCGCGCGGGCCAGCGTCGTCTTGCCGCTGCCCGACTCGCCTACGAGCCCGAGCGTCTCGCCAGGCCAGATCGCCGCGCTCACACCCTCGAGCGCGTGGACGTCGTGGCCGCGCTGGTGGAACACCTTGCCCAGATTCTCGAGGCGTATGAGCGGCTCAGCCCGCCGGTCGACGGGCGGCAGCGCAAGATCGGCGACCCCGGCACGGGGCAGGCTGCTAGCGCGCTCGTGGTAGAAGCAGCGCGCGAGATGGCCGGGCACGACCTCGATGATCTGCGGCGGCTCCGTGTGACAGCGCTCGTCGGCGAGGGCGCAGCGGTCGGCGAAGACGCAGCCGGCAATGTCAACTCCGAGACTGGGCAGGAACCCGGGGATCGTGTCGAGCCGCCCGTGATCCTTCCGAACGCCACCGCGCGGTATGCAGCGCAGCAGCCCGACCGTGTACGGATGGCGCGGGTCTTGCAGGACGGTGTTCACCGGCCCTTCCTCGACCAGCTTGCCGGCGTAGAGCACGCCCACGCGGCCGCACATCTTGGAGATGACGCCAAGGTTGTGGCTGATGAAGAGCACGGCTGTCTCGAGCTCTGCCTGGAGGTGGGCGACGAGATCGAGCACCTCTGCTTCGACCGTGGCGTCGAGTCCTGTCGTCGGCTCGTCGAGAATCAAGAGCGCGGGGTCCTTGGCCAGCGCCATCGCGATCACGACGCGCTGCTGCATCCCTCCCGAGAGCTGATGCGGGTAGCGGCCCATCACGCTCGAGGGGTCTGCGATCTGGACGCGCTCGAGCGCCTCGCGGGCCTGCTCGGCCGCGGCTCGGCGGCCGACCCCGAGCACGGTGAACGCCTCAGCAACCTGCGCGCCGACGCGCATGCCGGGGTTCAGCGCGGAGCCGGGGTTCTGGTAGACCATCGAGACCGAGCGCGCGTGGTACTCGCGGAGCTTCCGTGACGGAAGGCCGAGGACGTCCTGGCCGGCCACCTTCACGGACCCGCCGGTGATGCGGCCGTTACGCGGCAGATACCGCACGATCCCGAGCGCGGCGGTGGACTTCCCGCACCCCGACTCGCCGACGAGCCCGTACGAGTGGCCACGCTCGATCGAGAACGAAACTCCTCGCAACACGGGCCTGTCGATCCCGCGCACGCGGTAGACGAGCTCGAGGCCCGAGACCTCGAGCGCGAGTGGAGCCGCAGCCGAAACCGCAGCGCTCACCGCTCGTACACCTCGCGGACGCCGTCGGCGACGAGGTTCACCGCGACGACGAGGCTCGCGATCGCGAGCGCCGGGAAGAGCGTCATCCACCAGTAGGGATCGATCAGCGTCCAGTACTGGTTGATCTGCGCCGCCCAGTCGGGCGAGGGCGCGGCGACTCCAAAGCCAATGAACGTCAGCGAGGCGACGGTGAAGATCGCGTACCCGAGACGCACGGTGAACTCGACCACCACCGGCGACATCACGTTCGGGAGGATCTCCGCGAACATGATGTAGGGCGCTCGCTCGCCGCGCAGGCGGGCGGCCTGAACGTAGTCCAGTTCGGCCTCGGTGAGAACCGCGGCGCGCACGGTGCGCGAGACCACCGGACTGAAGATCAGGCCGATGATGAGGATGACAACCCACGTGCCCGACTTTCCGATCGCGGTCACGATCAGGATCGCCGTGATGATTAACGGGAGTGACATAACCGCGTCGATCAGGCGGCCTGCGACGTCGTCGACCAGACCGCGGAAGTACCCGGTGATCAGCCCCAGGATCGTTCCGAGCACCGTGCCGAGCAGGGTCGCCGCCGGGGCGATCAGGAGCACGTTGCGCGACCCGGCGAGGACACGCGACAGGATGTCGCGGCCGTTCGTGTCGGTGCCGAACGGATAGTCCAAGGTCGGCGAGAGATTGGGAGCGAACTGGTTGTCGAAGATGGGGTCGTGCGGGGCCACGAGGCCGGGGAAAATCGCGCACAGCATCCAGAGAGCGATCACGACCAGGCCGAAGATCACGGTTCGCGAGCGGAGCAGCATCCCCAGCCGTTCGGAGCGCGCCGTCCGCGCTTCCGAGCGGAGAGGGGCTGCCGGTACGGGCGTCGCCTCGGACGAGCTCACTGGAGACCCCCGAGTCGGACGCGCGGGTTGAGGAGTGCATAGAGGATGTCGGCGATCAGCGTCACGACGAGATATGTGATCCCGACGACGAGGACGCCCGACGTGAGCAGCGGCAGGTCCTTCTGACGCGCCGCCTCGTAGATGAGGCTGCCGACGCCCTGGTAGTTGAAGAGCACCTCGACCACGACGAGGCCGCCGACGAGATAGCCGACCTGGACGGCGACGACCGCGATCGTCGGCAGGAGCGCGTTGCGGAGCACGTGCTTGCGGATCACTACGGAGTGCGGCAGCCCCTTCAGATACGCGGTGCGCGCGTAGTCGCTGTCGAGTGCCTCGATCATCCCCGCGCGCGTGATGCGCGCGATGTAGCCGAACAGCACGAGCGTAAGCGTCAGAGCCGGCAGCAGCAGGTACTTCAGCTGCGTGAGCAGGCTCGCTCCTTCCTCCCATTGTGCGGACACGGGCAGCCAGCGAACCCAGATCGCAAAGCCGAGGATGAGGAAGATCCCCGACACGAACTCGGGCATCGCGGCGAACGACAGTCCCGTGATCGTGATCCCCTTGTCCGTCAACTTGCCGTAGCGGAGCCCCGCGACGATTCCGCCCAGGATCGAGAGCGGGACGCAGATCAAGAAGGCAACGGCCGCGAGTTTGAACGAGTTCGAGAGCGCCGGCCCGAGCAGGTCCCACGCTGCAACCTGCTTGGAGAGCGACGTGCCGAGGTCACCCTGCAACAGGCCGCCCGCCCAGTCCGTGTACTGGACGAAGAGAGACCGATTCGAGCCGAGCTGCTCGTTCAGCTGGTCGACCGATTCCTGCGCGGCGAACGGCCCGAGCACCGCCCGGCCGACGTTGCCGGGAAGCACCGACGACACGGCGAAGACGATCACGCTCAGCAAGAACAGCGTGATGAGCGCGAGACCGAGACGCTTGAGCAGGAAGCGAGTCACCGTTGCGTCGGCTGTGTGAGGGGCGGGCGATCAGCCGAGCGGCCGCCCGCCCCTCACATCGGCGCTAGGCCAGGCCGACCTTCGCCAGCTTCATGTGCGAGAGCCCCTCCGGCTCGTAGTTCTTCACCTTCGAGGAGCTCGCCGTCACGTACTGGATGAAGTAGTCGGTGATCACCGGCGTGTCGCGGAGCAGGATCCCTGCCATCCGCTTCGTCGCCTTCCGCTGGGCGGAGAGCTCGGCCGAGGCGAGGAACGTCTTGGCGAGCGAGTCGAACTCCGGGTTCTTGTAGTGCGACGCGTTCCAGTCGCCCGTCGACATGTAGCACCGCGTCAGGTAGATGTTCGGCACCCCTCGGGCTCCGTACTCCGTCAGCGTCGCGGTGCGGTTCAGCCACGGCGTCGTCGAAGCGTAATCCGCGCCGGACGGCTCAGCGTCGTAGTACTTGCCGACGTCCATGATCTCGATGCCCATCGTGATGCCCGCCTCGCGGGCGTAGGCCTGGACGGCCGCCGCGTGGTCGGGGTGGTCGAGGAGGTTCCACGTGGTGAGGTTGAACCTCAGGTTCTCCGCCCCGGCCGCCTTCAGCAGCGACTTCGCAAGCGCGATGTCACGCTTGCGCTGCTTGACCGAACGGTCGCTCGAGGAGAACCCCTTCCAGAAGGGGTTGTCGTTGCCCACCTCCGCGGCACCGAGCATGATCTTGCTGACCTCTTGCGGCCGGTTGATCGTGAGCGCGACCGCACGCCGCACTCGTGGATCCTTCAGCACGCCCTGGTCGGTTCGCATGCAGATCTGGCGATGGGCTGCGGTCGAGACCTGGTAGTGGGTGTACTTCGGGTTCCTCTTGAACGGCTGGCCCTCCTGGGGCGAGAGCTGCATCGCGAGGTCGATCTGCCCCGCCCGAAGAGCGAGCACCAGTGGAGCGGTGCCCTGGAAGAACGTGGCCTTGACGGCGTCGAGCGGTGGCCGCCCGCCCCAGTAAGCGGCGTGGCGGACGAGCGACGCGCTCTTCTTGTCGACATACGACGTGAGCTTGAAGGGGCCGGTGCCGATCATCCCGCTCTTGACCCACGTTCCGGGGTTGGCGGCGATCGCGGCGGGTTGAATGATCGCCTGGTACGTGGTCTGGCTGACGAGGTACGGGAACACGCCGATCGCCGACTTGAGCCGGAACTCGACCGCGTACGGGCCCTTCGCCGAGACGCCCGAGGCGTCGAAGAACGGGGAAAGGCCGGCGTTCGACCCCTTCGCGCCCACGTACTGCTTCATGCTCGCAACGACGTCCGCCGAGGTCAGCGTCTTGCCGTTGTGGAACTTGACGCCCTTGCGGATCTGGAAGGTCCAGACGGTCGCATTCTTGTTCGGCTTCCAGCTCGTCGCGAGCGAGGGCACGACCTGCCCCCGCAGGTTCGTGAAGGTCAAGAATTCCCCGGGGATGCCGGCCAACGCGAGCGAGCCGCCTTCGTTGAGCAGGTACGGCTCCAGCGAGGCGCCGAAGGCCGGGATACCGAGGCGAATCGTGCCGCCGGCCTTGACGTGCGCGAGCTGCACCGAAGCGGGTGCCGCAGCAGCCTCGCCGACGGAGCCCAGGAGCGCGCCCATCGTTCCGAGCGAGAGCCCGAACATGGCCCCCCGCTGAAGAAACTCCTGCCTGTCGAGCTCGCCGTTGACGAGCTCGTCGATCAGGTTGTTCTCGAGCGGCCCCGCCTCGTTGTGGCGGTACGCGTCAACCGTTCTCCGTGTTTCGCGGTTCATACACCCTCCTCCTCGTGTTGGGCGCAGGAGCCGGTGCGATGCTGGAAAGGCGTCCCACGGTCGAGCCACTCTGACGGCCTTGCCTGGCATTGTCAACCTGATCGGTTCCTCATTTGGAATTGAGTTCTGAAGCGCGTAGGGTCGGATCGAATGCCCGTAGTCGACACCGTCGCCAGCGCCGACAGCACACGTCAGTTGACCTCGAGCGGCGTCCAGGCGACGCTCGCTGTCCTCGATCTGCTCGCCGCAAGCGCACCGCTCGGCCTCACGGACATCGGGCGTGAGCTCGGGATCGCCAAGAGCACACTCCACAGGATCCTGGCGGTGCTCGTCGATCGCGGCTGGGCCGTACGAGACAGCGACGGGTGCTACGACCTGGGCATCCGCTCGCTCCGGCTCGGCTCGCGCGCATCCGACCTGCCGATCGTGACTGCGTTCCGGACGATCGCCGCCGAGTTCCTCACCCGCCACGACGAGACGATCGCGCTTGCCGTGCTCGACGGTCTCGAGTCGCTCTTCGTCGCTCTCGAGGAGACCTCTCAGCCGGTTCGCCTGATGACCCACGTCGGCTCCAAGACACCCGCATACGCCTCGGCCAGCGGCCGCGTCGTGCTCGCCTCGTTGTCCCCGGCGACCGTGGCCGCGATGTTCGGCGGTCAACTGCTCGTGACTCCTACCGGCCGGCGACTGAACGGCGTCGCCGAGCTTCAGGCGATCCTCGAGGAGGTGCGCGAGCGGGGCTTCGCCGAGAACTCGGACGAGACGGCGGACGGCCTCTACGCCGTTTCCGTTCCGATTGTGAATGAGGAGGGAGTGACCCTTGCCGCGCTGACCACGTGCGTTCCCGTGTCGCGGGTGACGCCTGAACGACGCACGATTCTCCTGGACGACCTGCAGCCGCTGGGCCGGAAGCTCTCCGAGCTCGTCGGCTGGCTGCCTTCCTTCAGCTCGCGCCGTTCGTGAGGATCCCAGCGTGAAGATCACAGGGCTCCGCACCTGGGTCGTGAGCAATCCGCCGCCGTCATACGGGGGCCGCTACTTCGTCTTCCTCAAGCTCGTCACCGACGACGGCATCGAGGGCGTCGGGGAGGTGTACGGCGCGACGTTCGGCCCGCGCGTGGTCGAGCGGATGATCGAGGATGTCTTCGCGCACCACGTCGACGGCACGGATCCGTTTCGCATCGAGACGCTGTGGCGGAACGTGTACGGAAGGGGATACTCGGGACGGCCGGACATCTCGCTGGTCGGCGTGCTGAGTGGGATCGAGATGGCGTGCTGGGACATCGTCGGCAAGGCCGTCGGCAAGCCCGCCTACGAGCTGCTCGGCGGGTTGGTTCACGAGCGACTGCGCACGTATACGTACCTCTATCCCGAGGAGCGCGATCTGACCGACGTCTACGTCGACGCGGATCTCGGCGCCGAACGGGCCGCCGAGTACCTCGCGCTTGGCTTCACGGCGCTCAAGTTCGACCCCGCCGGCCCGTACTCGACGTTTGACCCGCGCCAGCCAGATTTGGAGGATCTCACCCGGTCCGAGACCTACGTCCGCAAGGTGCGAGAAGCCGTCGGCGACCGCTGCGACCTCCTGTTCGGAACGCATGGCCAGTTCACCGCGGCTGGCGCGATCCGCCTCGCCAAGCGGCTTGAGCAGTTCGATCCGCTCTGGTTCGAGGAGCCCACGCCTCCGGCGAACCGAGAGGAGATGGCCAGGGTCGCGCGCGCGACGTCGATCCCGATCGCGACCGGCGAGCGACTGACGACGAAGGAGGAGTTCGCCTCCGTGCTGGCGACGGGGGCCGCGGCGATTCTGCAGCCCAACCTCGGCCGCGTCGGTGGCCTGCTCGAGGCGAAGAAGATCGCGGGCATGGCGGAGGCGCACTACGCCCAGATCGCGCCCCACCTCTACTGCGGGCCGGTGGTCGGGGCGGCGAACATCCAGCTCAGCGCCTGCAGTCCGAACTTCCTCGTGCTGGAAGGGATCCAGACCTGGGATGGGTTCCATGCCGAGATTCTCGAGCGGCCGATCGTCTGGGAGGACGGCTATGTGATCCCCTCGACGAACCCGGGCCTCGGGGTCGAGCTCGACGAGGCAGTGGCCGAGCGGCATCCCTACGACGGCGACGAGCTGCATCTCGTCCCGATGTACGCGCCGGCTGCTGATCGCTTACGTTAAACCGTGTGGCAACGCTTCCAGTCACCCGCCTCTCCCGCGCCGTGTCGGCCACGACTGCGCTCGAGTTCGTCTCGGGCGCGGGGGTCGAGCTCCTCGCGAACGACGGCGCCGCCTACCTCGACTTCGTCTCGGGCTATGGCGTCGTCAACACGGGCCACTGCCACCCGCGCGTCGTCGCCGCGATCCAGGAGCAGGCTGCGAAGCTGATCCACGTTTCGACGATGGGATCGACGGAGCCGGCCGTCGCCTACGCCGAGCGGCTCTGCGGCCTTGCGCCCGTCGACGACGCGAAGATCTTCTTCACGAACAGCGGCACGGAGGCGGTCGAGGCGGCGCTCAAGCTCGTCCGCTACGCGACCGGCCGGCCGAACGTGATCGCCTTCGCCGGCGGCTTCCACGGCCGCACCCTCGGCTCGCTTTCGGTGAGCACGTCGAAGGCCGCATTTCGCACGAGGCACGAGCCGCTCGCCGGCGGCGTCTACGTCGTGCCATACCCGCGCGTCGAGCTCGGCCCCACCCTGGACGCGCTCTCCCGCCTCTTTCTCGAGCAGGTCGAGCCGGAGCGGGTCGCGGCCTTCATCGTCGAGCCGGTGCTCGGAGAGGGCGGCTACGTCGTCCCGCCTGACGATTTCCTGCCTGCCCTGCGCGGGCTCTGCGACGAGTACGGGATCGCCCTGATCGTCGACGAGGTGCAGTCCGGGTTCGGGCGCACCGGCCGGCTCTTCGCCTGCGAGCACGCGGGCGTGGCCCCGGACCTGATGACGGTCGGAAAGGGCATCGCCTCCGGCTTCCCGATGGGTGCGTTGATCGGCCGTGCGGAGCTGATGGACGCCTGGGCGCCGGGAGCGCACGGAACGACCTTCGCCGGCGGCCCGGTCGCGTGCGCGGCGGCGCTGGCCACGCTCGACGTGCTCGAGGACGAGGGTCTGCTCGAGAACGCGGCCCTCCGGGGAGCACAACTCCTCGACGGCCTGCGCCTGCTCGCCGCCCGCCATGCCGAGGTCATCGTCGACGTCCGTGGGCGCGGCCTGATGGTCGGCCTCGGGCTGGCGTCCGCGCAGGGCGCCGCGAGGCTCCGCACCGAGCTGCTCGAGCGGCACGTGATCGTCTCGACCTGCGGCCCCGACAGCAGCTCGATCCGGCTCTCCCCGCCTCTCGTCCTCGGCGAGGAGCACGTGCAGCGCTGTCTCGACGCGTGCCGGGACGCCCTGCAGGCCTGGTGAGCGCCCGGCTGCGGCTAGGCCTGCTCTCGACCGCGAAGATCAACGACGTCCTGCTCGCCGGCGCGCCGGAGGATGTCGAGGTCGTCGCTGTCGCGAGCCGCGACGGCGCTCGCGCGCAGGCCTACGCGCGCGAGCGCGGGATCGAGCGCTCGCACGGGAGCTACGAGGCGCTGCTCGCCGACCCCGAGGTGGACGCGGTCTACATCTCGCTCCCGAACGCCCTCCACCACGAGTGGACGATGAAGGGGCTCCGCGCCGGGAAGCACGTCCTCTGCGAGAAGCCCTACTCGCGGCACGCGACGGAGGTGGACGAGGCCTGGGACGCCGCGGCGGCCGCCGGCCTGGTGGTCACCGAGGCGCGCATGTACCGCCACCATCCCCAGATCGCCCGCGCGAACGAGCTCGTCGCTTCGGGGGCGGTGGGGAAGCCGCGGATCATGCGCGGCAACCACAGCTTCCAGATGGTCGACCCCGGCGACCACCGGCACGTGCCCGAGCTCGACGCCGGCGCGCTGATGGAGCTCGGCTGCTACTGCATCAGCACCGCGCGCCTCTTCGGAGGCGAGCCGGAGCACGTCCTTGGCGAGCAGGTGCTGAGGCCGAACGGGATCGACGCCGACTTCCACGGGACGCTGCGCTTCCCGGGCGACGTCGTCGCGAAATTCGACGCGTCCTTCGCGGTGCCGTCGCGGCAGCGGTTTGAGGTGGTGGGCGAGGAGGCGACGCTCGTCCTCGATGCCCCCTGGCGCTCCGACTGGGGCTTCTCGGTCACGCTGGAGCGTGGCGACGAGGTCGAGACCGTTCCCGTCCCGCAGGCAAACTCGTTCGGGCTCGAGCTGGCGGACTTCGCTGCGGCCGTGCGCGGCGATCGGCAGCCGCTGCTCGGACGCGACGACGCTCTGGGCCAAGCGCGCACGATCGCCGCGCTCCTCGAGTCGGCGCAGACCGGGGCGGCTGTCAGTCTCGGTACACGGCCTTGAGCATCGTCACGCCGTCGTACGCGTAGGCGCCGCCCTCGGGGAATCCGTTGCCGGAGCCCTTCGCGCCGCCGAACGGGGCTTCGAGGTCAGCGGAGTCGCAGCGCCGGTTGACCGCCAGCACGCCGACGTCGAGCCGGTCTCCCGCCGCGGTCGCTCGAGCCGCCGAGGACGTGTAGACCGCAGCCGCCAGGCCGTACGGCGTGTCGTTCGCGATCTCCCAGGCGTCGTCGTCGCGGTCGAAGCTTTCGACGGCGAGCACCGGCGCGAAGAGCTCGCGGCGGCGCAGCGGGTCACCTGCCGGCAGGCCGCGGACGAGCGCGGCCCTGAAGAACGCCGCCTCGTCGAGGCGCGGGTCGTCGAGCGCCGGGGCGCGGGCGACGATCTCGGCGCCCGCGGCGACAGCTCGGTCGAGCTCGGCCTCGGCATGCATCCGGGCGGCAGGCGTGATCAGCGGCCCGAGCGTCGTCGCGGGATCGGCGGGATCGCCGAGCCGCAACGCCTCGAACCGGGCGGCCAGGGCCGAAAGCAGCTCCGCCTCGACGGGGCGCTCGACGAGCGCGCGGCGAGCCGACGTGCACTTCTGGCCGTTGACGGCGACCGCGGCCGCGACGATGCAGTCTGCGGCGAGCTCGAGATCGGCGTCGGCAAAGACGATCGCGGAGTTGAGCCCGCCGAGCTCGAGCACGCAGCGCGCCGACCGTGACGCGGCCAGCGCCGCCACCGCGCGCCCGGTCTCGGTCGAGCCCGTGAAGTGCAGGACGTCTACACCCACGTGCTCGCAGAGCGCACGTCCCGTCTCGGCTCCCCCGGCCACGACCCCGAGCACGCCGTCGGGAAGCCCCGCCTCGCGCCAAAGACCGGCGGTGGCGACCGCAGTCCCGGTCGTCAGCTCCGACGGCTTCCAGACGACGGTGTTGCCGACGGCGAGAGCCGGCAGCCACTTCCAGGCGGGCGTGATCAGAGGCGAGTTCCACGGCGTAATCGTTGTGACGACGCCAAGGGGATGCCGGAGGATCGTGGCCGTGCCGCGCCGTTCGCTCTCCGGGGCGTGCTCCGCGTACCAGCGGGCAGAAAGTGCTGTCCACTCGACCTCCCCCGAGGCGTCCGCACGGAGCTTCCCCATCTCCGCGACGATCGTCGCCGCCAGCGCGTCCCGGTCGCGCTCGACGAGCTCGGCGAAGCGCACCAGCACCGCGGCGCGGTCTGCGGTCGGCAGGCGCGACCACGCCCCGAATGCATCGCGCGCGCGCCGCACCGCCTGCGTCACCTCCTCCGGCGAAGAGACGGGGGTCTCGCCGACCAGCGCGCCGGTGGCGGGGTTGCGGCTCGTGACGACGCTGTGACTCGCACCGGGCATGTTCACGACGATACTGCGCCGATGCGCGCCTACGACATCCACCAGCACCTCTGGCCCGAACCCCTGATCGAGGCGCTGCGCGCGCGGCCGGAACGGCCACGCCTCCGGGGCGATTCGCTCGAGCTCCCGTCCGGCGATTGGGAGGCCGACCTTGGTTCGCACTCGCTGGAGGCCCGGCTCGCGCTGCTCGACCGGGACGAGATCGACGTCGCCGTGATCTCGTGCCCGCCGACGCTGGAGCTGGACGCGGAGCTCGAGGAGACCTACCACGAGGGAATCGCCGAGCTCGTGGCCGCGTCGAACGGCCGCCTGGTCGCGCTTTCCTGCAACTCCGCGCGGGACGGGTTCGCCGGCGCCTGCGTCTCGGCGTGGGACCTCGCCGGGCTGGCAGCTCTCGAGCCCTTGCTCGCTGAGCTCGACCGGCGCGGGTCGCTCCTCTTCGTCCACCCCGGCCCGGCCTCGGTGCCACCCGGTGTGCCGGGATGGTGGCCCGCCGTCGTCGACTACACCGCCCAGATGCAGGCGGCGTATGCGGCCTGGATCGCGCTCGCCGCCGACCGTTGGCCCAGCTTGCGCGTCGTCTTCGCGATCCTGGCGGGCGGGGCTCCGATCCAGCTGGAGCGCCTCGCCTCCCGCGGAGTCGACACGCGGGACGTGCTCAGGCCGAACGTCTATCTCGACACCGCCTCGTACGGCGAGCGGGCGCTCGAGCTGGCGCTTGCGACCTACGGCGTCGCCCAGCTCGTCTACGGCAGCGATGCGCCGGTGATCGAGTCCGAGCCCAGTTTGCGTTCCGTCCGCAGCTTCGGTCAGGCTGTCGAGAACGCCGTCTGCCGAGAGAATCCGGCACGGCTGCTGCAATGACCGAACTGCAGAACTGGATCCACGAGCGCGTCCCGGCCGGCGAGAACGTGCTCCGGCCGCAGCTTGCCGACCTCATCGTCGAGCTCGGGACCGAGCCGCGGTTCTGGCGCGATCTCGTTCGGCACGATCCGGAGACGCGCTACTTCAACCACCTCTACCGCGACGTCAACCTCGACATCTGGCTGATCTGCTGGCTCGACGCCCAGGACACCGGCTACCACGACCACGACCTCTCCTCCGGCGCGGTGCACCTCCTCGAGGGGAACCTGTGCGAGGACTACTTCTACCGTGACGACGAGGGCTGGATCGAGGTGCGCACGCGGGAGCGGAAGGCCGGCGAGGTGTTCCACTTTGACGCCTCTTCGATCCATGGGCTCCGGCACTCGGGCGGGCCGCCGACGACCTCGCTGCATGCGTACTCGCCGGCGCTCTGGCGCATGGGCTACTACGAGCCCGGCGAGGGCGGGCTGCGCCGAACGTCGATCACCTACGCCGACGAGATGGCGTCGGCCCAGAGCTGACGGTCGTCCTCACCGGCTCGGCGCTCGAGCTCGCGCAGGTGGTCGCGGTCGCCCGGGGCGGCGCCGCCGTCGAGCTCGAGCCGGGCGCGCTCGAGCGGATGCGGGCGGCGCGCGCGGTCGCCGAGGCGTCGTTGGCCCGCGGCGAGACGGTCTACGGCCTTTCGACCGGGGTCGGCGTCCGCAAGCGGGCGGGGGTCGCCGTGGACGAGCAGGCCGCGTTCAACACGCGCCTGATCCAGAACCACCTCGTCGGGCAGGGCGACCCGGCGCCCGAGGACGCCGTGCGCGCGACGCTGCTCGTGCTCGCGAACGGGTTCGCCCGTGGTGCGGGACTGGCCGGGCCCGCGCTCGCCGAGCGCGTCGTCGCCGCCCTGAACGAGCGACGGCATCCGCAGGTACGGATGCTCGGCTCGCTCGGACAGGCCGATCTCGCCCCGATGGCCGACCTCGCGCAGGGACTGCTCGGGCCGGACGGCGCGCTCGAGCCGGGGGAGGGGCTCGCGCTGCTGAACAACAACGCGTTCGCCACCGGGCTCGCCGCGCTCGCGGTCGCCGACCTCGAGCGGCTGCTGGCCGCTTCGCTCGTCGCGGGCGCGCTCGATCTGGAGGCGTTCGCCGCGAACCTGACC
>JBKJSM010000054.1:0-18054 GCA_046594445.1 Gaiellaceae bacterium
CGTGCTCGTGGCGTTCGCCGGCTTCTCCTCGAAGAACGTGATCCGCCCCTGCTCGTCGGTCTCGATCGCGTTGTACTTCGACATCTCGGCCAGATCGCCGACGTCGTACACCGCGAGCACGGGCGCGTTGCGCTCGCGACAGAAGCCGCCGAAGCCCGCAAGATCGTCGGAGAAGAGGTTGTCGCCGGCGACCACGATCAGGTCGTCGTCGACTCCGGCCTCCTCGAGCACGAAGGCGATGTCGCCGATCGCACCGCGCTTGTCGTCCTCGCTCGTCGTGCCGTCGTCGATCACCGCCACGTCCGGACGCTCGGCCGCCCAGGCGCCGAAGTGCGGCGCGAACTTGGCGTTCGTGACGACGTAGGTCTGCTCCGCACCGACGCCCGCGAGCGACTCCAGCACGCGGTCGAGCATCGGCCGGCCGCCGACCTGCAGCAGCGGCTTGGGCAGGTTGAGGGTCAGCGGATAGAGCCGTGTCGCGTAGCCGGCTGCGAGAACGATCACTTTCATCGGCGCGGCAACGAGTCGGAGTACGGAGCGCGGTGGACGCCTTCCTCGGTGACGATCGCGGCGATCAGCTCCGCGGGAGTGACGTCGAAGGCGGGGTTCCGGGCGACGAAGCGCGAGGTCAGCTCGGCGCCGTCGCGCTCCTCGATCGGGATCTCCGCGCCGGTCGGCGTCGCCGGATCGATCGTCGACGTCGGCGCGACGACGTAGAGCGGAAGCCCGTGGTGCGCGGCGGCCACGGCGAGACCATACGTGCCGATCTTGTTCGCGGTGTCCCCGTTCGCTGCGATCCGATCAGCCCCGGTGACGACGAAATCCACCTCGCCGCGGCTCATCAGGTGGGCGGCGGCCGAGTCGGCGATCACCGCGTGCGGGACGCCGAGCGCCTCCAGCTCCCAGGCGGTCAACCGCGAGCCCTGGAGGAGCGGCCGCGTCTCGTCGACCCAGACGTGGGCCAGCAGGCCTTGCTCCCAGGCGGCGCGCAGCGCGCCGATCGCAGAGCCGTAGCCGCCGGTTGCCAGCCCGCCCGCGTTGCAGTGAGTCAGTGCCCGGGTCCCCGGCCCGAAGAGGGCGACGGCATGCCCGGCCATGCGGCGGCAGCGATCCACCTCTTGCTCGTGCAGTGCCCGCGCCCGCTCGGGCGTCGGGTCGTCCCGCATCTGCTCGAGCGCCCAGACGAGGTTGACGGCCGTCGGGCGCGAGTCTGCGAGCACGCGATAGGCCGCGTCGAGGTCCTCCCCCTGCTCCGCCGCCAGCACGTAGGCGTACGCGGCCGCGACGCCGATCGCGGGCGCCCCGCGGACGGCCAGCGTCCGGATCGCGTCCGCCACCTCCGCCGCGGACTCGCAGCGGAGCTCGAGCTCCTCGTCCGGAAGGCGACGCTGGTCCAGCAGGACCACCGCGTCGCCTTCCAGACGAACGATCTGTCCCGGCTCTAGGTTCCTTCGTCCCACGAGGCCAGGTACTTCGCCTGCTCCTCGGTGAGCTGGTCGATCTCGATGCCCATCGTCGCGAGCTTCAGGCGCGCAATCTCGTCGTCGATGTCCTTCGGCACGACGTAGACCTTCTTCTCGAGCGAGGCCGCGTTCTGGACGACGTACTCGGCCGAGAGCGCCTGGTTGGCGAAGGACATGTCCATCACGATCGCAGGATGCCCTTCTGCGGCCGCGAGGTTGACGAGCCGGCCGTCGGCGATCAGATAGATGCGCCGCCCGTCGGCCATCGTGAACTCCTCGACGAACTCGCGCGCGTGCCTTGTCTCAGAGGCAAGGTCGCGGAGCGCCGAGAGCTCGATCTCGACGTTGAAGTGCCCCGTGTTGCAGAGGATCGCGCCGTCCTTCATCAGCTCCATGTGCTGCCGGGCGATCACCGACTTGTCGCCGGTCGCCGTGCAGAAGATGTCGCCGATCTGAGCGGCCTTCTCCATCGAGAGCACCTCGAAGCCGTCCATCGCCGCTTCCAGCGCGGGCATCGGGTCGACCTCGGTGACGATCACGTGCGCGCCCAGGCCCTTGGCCCGCATCGCAACGCCTCGACCGACCCAGCCGTAGCCGGCGACGACGAAGCGCTTGCCGGCGAGCAGGACGTTCGTGGCCCGGATGATCCCGTCGATCGTCGACTGGCCGGTGCCGTAGCGGTTGTCGAACATGTGCTTGGTGCGCGCCTCGTTGACGGCGATCACGGGGAAGCCGAGCTTCCCCTCCCGCTCGAGCGCCTTCAGCCGGATCACGCCGGTCGTCGTCTCCTCGGTGCCGGCGATCACGTCGCCGAGCTGCTCGCGACGGGCGCTGTGCAGGACGCCGATCACATCGGCGCCGTCGTCCATCGTGATGTGCGGCTTGTGGTCGACCGCAGCCTCGATGTGGGAGTAGTAACTGTCGTTGTCCTCGCCCTTGATTGCGAAGGTCGAGATCCCGTACTCCTCGACGAGCGCCGCGGCGACATCGTCCTGGGTCGAGAGGGGGTTCGAGGCGCAGATGGCGACATCGGCGCCTCCGGCCTGCAGCGTGCGCATCAGGTTCGCCGTCTCGGTCGTCACGTGCAGGCAGGCCGAGATCCGGTAGCCGGAGAGCGGCTGCTCGGTCTCGAACCGCTCGCGAATCGCCGCGAGCACCGGCATCTGCCGGTCTGCCCAGGCAATCCGGCGGACTCCCTCGGGGGCGAGCGCCAGGTCTTTCACGTCGTATCGCTTGGTCGTAGCCATTCGTTCCCTTCGCTCAGGCGGCCGAGATCAGCCGCTCGTGCTTTCGCTGGTCCCACTCGACCCAGTCCGCGCCCGGGCCGGCCGAGCGCATCCACGCGTCGAGGGCCGTGCGGAGATCGGGCTCGCGCCGGAGCCGCGCCGCGAATGCGACGTCGTCCAGCTCGAGCCCGTACTGCTCCCGCAACAGCCGTAGGTCTTTGAGTTGCAGGAGCTCCGCCTGGCTGTACACCCGGTAGCCGGCCTCGGTCCGGGTGGGAACGACGAGCCCGACGGACTCGAGGTACCGCAGCATTCGAGCCGACCAGCCACTATGGGCGGCCGCCTCGGAGATCGTGAGCGCCTGCATCGCACGCAACCTTACCACAGGTCTGTCAGGGTTCGGACGTGCCTTCGCGACCGTACTGGTCCTCGAGGCGGACGACGTCGTCGAGGTGCGGCGTCGAGACCTCGAGGATCGTTGTGTCCTCGATCGCGGTGACGCGGTGCACGGTGCCGGGGCGATAGCGGAACGCCGCGCCGGCGACGATCACCTCCTCGCTCAGCAGCGCCTGGCCGGCGTCGCCGAGCTCGAGCTTCGCCTTGCCCGACTGCACGAGCCAGGACTCGTCCTTCTCCTTGTGGAACTGCAGGCTGAGCGCCGCGCCGGCCTTCACGAACAGCACCTTGCCGCAGTAGCGGTCGGTCAGCGCCCAGATCAGCTCGTGGCCCCACGGCTTCTCGACCTTCTTGACCTTGAAGGCCCAGCGGTCGACCGAGTCGATGTTGGGGGAGTCGATATCCGTCACGAGAACGAGACTGCGCCTGCGGCGATCGTCTCGTCCGCTGCCACGCGCATCCCGTGGTCGAGCATATTCCCGTCGCCGACCTTCGCGCCAGGTCCAACGACGACGAGGCCGCGAACGTCGCAGTCGGCGCCGACCTCGGCGTGCTCACCGAGAATCGATCCGGCGACGCTCGTGCCGCGCCCGACGGCCGCGCCGGCGCCGACGACCGACGACTCGACGACCGCTCCCTCCCCCACCCGTGCGCCGGCGCCGATCACCGCCAGGCTGCCGATACGGGCGCCCGCGCCGATCGCCGCGCCCGCGCCTACGAAGACGGGCGGCACGAGCCGGGCCTCCGGGCTGACGTCCGCGTCCGGGGCGACGAGCGTGTAGTCCGCGCCGAGCGCGTCCCCGAGCTCCGTGACGAAGTTGCGCTCGAGCACGTCCCGGTGCGCCTGGAGATAGGCGTCCGGCGTCCCGATGTCGAGCCAGTAGCCGGAGAGCGCGATCCCGTAGACGGCCTGCTCATCGACGAGGTGCGGGAACACCTCGCGCTCGATCGAGACCGGCCGCCCCGGTGGGATCAGCTCGAGCACGTCCGGCTCCAGGACGTACATGCCCGCGTTGATCAGGTTTGTGTCGATCTCCTCCGGCCGCGGCTTCTCGAGGAAGCTGAGCACGCGTCCCCCGCTGTCCACCCGCACCAGGCCATATCGGGTCGGGTCGTCGACCGGGGTGAGCAGGATCGTCGCGCGTGCCTCGCGCTCGCGGTGGAAAGTGGCGAGGGCGTCGAGGTCGGTCTCGCGCAGTGAGTCGCCGTTGAGCGCGAAAAACGGCTCATCGATCCCCTCGGCGGCGAAGCGGATCGCCCCGCCGGTGCCGAGCGGCTCCTCCTCGATCTTGTACTCGAGCCGGAGGTCGCCGTAGCGGTCGCCGAAGTGCTCCTGGATCTGCGTCGGCAGGTAGCCGCAGGAGACGATCGCGCGGGTGACGCCGTACCGGCGCAGGTGCTCGAACGTGTACGCGAGCTGCGGCCGGTCGACGAGGTGGAGCATGTCCTTGCGCGTCCGGTCGGTGAGCGGACGGAGCCGCGTGCCGAGGCCTCCGACCAGGATCACCGCGGGAAGGCTCATTGCCCGTTGCGGCCGATGCCGTCGTACGTGAAGCCGGCAGCACGCAGCTCCGCCGGGTCGAGCATGTTGCGGCCGTCCACGAGAAGCGGGTTGCGCATCCGCTTCGCCGCCTCCGCCCAATCGACCTGGGCGAGCTGCGGCCACTCGGTCACGAGCACCGCGGCGTCGGCGCCGTCGAGCGCTTCCAGCGGGTCCGCGAGCACGGTCGCCTGCGGGATCACGCGCTTGCCGTCGACGATCGGGTCCCAGGCGCGGATCTGCGCACCCTCCGCGACGAGCCGGCCGGCGAGGACGAGGCTCGGCGCCTCGCGAACGTCGTCGGTGTTCGGCTTGAACGCGAGCCCGAGCAGCGTCACGGTCTTTCCGCGCAGGGTGCCCAGATGCTCCTGCAGCTTCCCGATCACACGCCGCTTCTGGAGCTCGTTGACCTCGATCACGGCGTTCAGCAGCTGGAAGTGGTAACCGGAGTTCGCGGCGAGCTGCTTCAGCGCGAGCGAGTCCTTCGGGAAGCAACTGCCCCCGTAGCCGATCCCCGCCCGGAGGAAAGCCGAGCCGATGCGCCGGTCGAGCCCCACGCCTTCGGCGACCTGCACGACGTCGGCGCCGGTCGCCTCGCAGACGTTCGCGATCTCGTTGATGAAGCTGATCCGCGTCATCAGCGCCGCGTTCGCCGCCAGCTTGACCATCTCGGCCGACGCGACGTTGTAGCGGACGACAGGCCCATCGATCCCGCGGTGGAGCTCTTCGACCGCGTCTCCGTCCGCGACGTCGAAGGCCCCGATCACGATCCGGTCGGGATGCTGGAAGTCGCGGATCGCGGTGCCCTCCGCCGTGAACTCCGGGTTGGACGCATACCCGATCCGCTGGAGGCCGAGCTCGTCGAGGCGGTGGCGTACCTTCGCGCCCGTGCCGACGGGGACGGTGCTCTTCATCACCAGCACGGCTCGGCCGTCATCGAGCTCCGAGAGCTCGTCGACCACGGTCCAGATCGCCGAGAGGTCGGCGTCCCCGGAATAGGTCGGCGGCGTGCCGACCGCGACGTAGAGGAACTCGGCGCCCGCGACCGCCTCGGCCACATCGAGGGTGTACGAGAGCCGCTCGGCGTTCCGGTGCAGCAGCTCCTCGAGACCCGGCTCGTAGATCGGCGTCTCGCCGGCGCGGAGCTGCTCGATGCGGTCGGCGAGAACGTCGCGGATGACGACGTCGTGACCGAGCTCTGCGAAGCACGCGCCCGTGACGAGACCGACGTAGCCGGCGCCGAAGACAGCGATCCTGGACACCGGACGAGCCTACTTACTCGATGCTGTCGAGCGGCTTGAGACCCTTGGCGATCGCGAGCATCGTCTCGTTCGAAAACGAGTCCAGCAGCGTGTTCACGACCCAGTAGGTGGCGCCGCCCTGCCGGAGCACGACCATGTGCAGCTTCGCGCCCGTGTAGTGCAGCTCGTAGCGGCGGCCGCGGATCGAGCGCACGAAGTTGCGCTCCGAGAGCACCGGCGCGTCCTCCCAGTCGGTCATCTGCACGCCCCAGTACTCGTTGGCGCCGCTGCGATAGGTGAGCCTGATCGTCTTGTGCTTGCCCTCGCCGTCGATCCGGTATAGGCGCACCGGCCGCTCGCGGTCGATCGAGGAGGTGCCTTCGAGCACCGTCGGCACCATCAGCTCGAACGGCACCTTCGGCGCACGCTCGCGCAGCAGCGCCAGCGACGCCTGGGCGCCGGGCGCGACGTTCGGCTTCTGCCGCTGCGGCGTCTTGTCCACGGGCGCCTCCGCGAGGGTGCCGTGGAAGGTCTGACCGACGATCACCGTCAGGAGGGCGCCGTTCGAGAGCGCTGCGACCTCGGGATCGAGCGGCGCGAGATCGTCCGTCCCGAACAGGACCGCCACCTTCTTCGCGGCAGCCTCCGCTCCGAGCTGCGTGGCGTCGTAGTGGATCCGCGTCTTGAAGTACTCCCAGTTGGGCGCGTTGCCGTTCTTGCCGTCCGGGGCGTAGACCATCTGGTAGCCGAGCTGGGAGAGGAGGTAGCTCGCTGTTCCCGCCGAGCCCGCGACGCCGTTCCCGTTCAGGACGTTGACCGTCGTCTCGCGCGGCGGCGGTGCCTTGTCGGCGGACGGCTTGGGCTTCTCGTTCAGCGCCACCGCGGTCGCCTTCTTGGGCGACTCGACGTCCGGCTGCGAGAACTCCTGCACGGCCTTCCGCACGTTCGCCTCCGGCGCGAGAATGTCGAAGCCCGCCGTTTCCTCGAGTCCCTCGATCTTCGGCTGGAAGAAGTGCCCGGGGGGAAGCCCGTAGGCGAAGAGGGCGTAGCGGAGGACGGTCTTGAGGTCGATCGCGGCGTCGCCGCCCTGCGCGACCTCGACGTTGTTGGTGATCGTCTTGACGACCCTCGGCAGCTCGAGCGGGCTGGTGCTGGACTTGATCTGATCCTTGAAGGCGCGCACGAAGAGCTGCTGGCGGGCAACCCGGTAGAGATCGGAGTCGGTGTGCCGGTAGCGGACGAAGTCGAGCGCCTGGTAGCCGCCGAGCCTCTGGTATCCGGGAAAGAGGTTGATCGTCGCGTAGCCGAAGTCGCCGCCGCGGTCGTTGAAGTAGCGCCGGTCGACGTCCATCCAGACGCCGCCGACCGCGTCGACGAGCTGCCGGAAGCCACGGAAGTTGACCGTGATCAAGTAGTTGACCGGCAGGTCGGTCAGCTCGCGCACCGTCTCGAGCGTGCCTTTCGTGCCGCACTCGGAATAGGCGCCGTTGATGCGGGCGCCGAAGCTCGGCTTGCCCGGGCAGTGAATCTCGACGAAGAGGTCGCGCGGGAAGGAGAGCAGTGAGACGGACTTGGTCTCCGGGTCGGCGCGCACGAGCATGACGGTGTCGGAACGGGACTGGACCCCGTTTTCGCCGGCGCGCTGGTCGTAGCCCACGACGAGGGCGGTCGCGGGCTCCCCGGGCAGCGCGACGTCGAGGCGCTGGGCGGCGATCTTCACGTCCGGCGTCGAGGCGACGACCGCGGCGACGCTCTCATGAAACCAGAGGTAGGCGCCGCCCGCAATCGAGCCGACGACGACGAGGAGCGCGACGAACATCCAGGCAAAGACGGTGCGGAGCGCCGCCCAGCCAGATCGCGCCGGTGGCTCCGGCTGCCGGTAGATCGTGATCGGGGTGAGCGCGCCGGGCGGGAGGACGGGCCGCCCGTTTCCGTTTACGGCGGCTCCGCGGCCGATCCCTCTCTTCAACGTCGTCCGCATACGTGAGACGCGGGCACCTGGGCACCCGCGAGTGGCCCAGGATAGCCGAGAGGAGGGACGACCCACCCCCGAGGGCACCCTCCCGGCGGTGCGTCGTCTAGGTCGTCGTCGCTCTCGCCGAGGCGAGCGCCTCGGCGAAGAACGCGTTCTCCTCAGGCGTCCCAACCGTGATCCGCAGCGCCCCGGGCGCCCCGAACGCGCCCATCGGCCGGACGATCGCGCCCTGGCGGAGGAGCGCCTGGTAGAGCGGCGCGGCCTCCTCGCCGACCTCGGCGAAGAGGAAGTTGGCGACGGCCGGGCCGGCCGGCTCGAGCCCATGGTCGCGCAGCGTCCGCTCGAGGCGCTCCCGGCCTGCGTGCGTGAGGCTGCGCCGCTCCGCCAGCTCGGCGTGCTCGTCCACGCTCGCGAGCGCCGCGACCTGGGCCTGCGTGCCGACGTCGAAAGCGCGGCGCGTCTTGGAGATCCCCTGGATCACGTCGACCGGACCGACGCCGTAGCCGACGCGAAGCCCGGCGAGCCCATAGATCTTCGAGAACGTTCGCAACACGAGGACGCGGAGGCCACGCTGCAGGTACTCCGCGACGCCGTCGGGGTAGTCCGCATGGTTGATGTACTCGAAGTACGCCTGGTCGAGCACGGTCAGAACGTGCTCGGGGACGCGCTCGAAGTAGGCGTCGAGCTGCGCGCGCGTCGTCATCGTCCCGGTCGGGTTGTTCGGCGTCGCCACGTAGACGAGCTTCGTGCGCGGGCCGATCGCGCCGAGGAGCGCGTCGAGGTCATAGTGATCGTCGACGAGCGGAACCTTCTGGGGCACGGCGCCGAGCTTGAGGGCGTCGAGGACGTAGCTGATGAACGACGGCCAGGCGGTGACGACCTCGTCGCCGGGGTCGAGCGTCGCCAGCGAGAGGTGGCCGATGATCGCGTCTGCGCCCGCCGCGGTGATCACGTTTGCCGGCTCGACGTCGTGCCGCTCGGCCAGGGCGTTGCGGAGGTGGAAGGCGCCGCCGTCCGGATACCGGTTCAGCCCCCGCGCGCTCCGCTCCATTGCCTCGAGCGCGGCCGGGAACGGACCCCATGGGCCCTCGTTCGAGGCGAGCTTGACGACCCGCTCGAGCCCGAGCTCGCGCTGGAGCTCCTCCTCCGGCTTGCCCGGCTCGTACGGAATCAGGCCGTCGAGGGCGGGGCGGAACAGGCTCATCGCGGGAGCTACGATCCGGCGGGCGGTGGGAGCTCGTCGTCCGAGCTCTTCTTGCGCCAGAACCAGAGCACGCCGCCGACCGCGGCCAGGAGCGTCGCGATCGCGCCCTTGTTCGGGCGCTTCGACCTCTCGACCGTCCCCGGCAGCGCGTCCTTCGCCTTCTTCTTCAGAACGCGCTTGGCGACGAGCCACGTCAGCCAGCCCGTGACCGCATTCCGCTTGTTGAAGATGCTCATGGCGCGGAGGCTACCAACCCCCTCCCACTTTCGCGCCTTTGGGAGCGGAGCGACCCTTCAGGGATCTCGCGCGATCGGGATCCGCCTTTGCGGATCCCGATCTTGCGCTAGCCCAAAAAGCGAGCCGCCCCCTCTGCGGCGAGGGGGCGGCTCTTGGGAAAGACGGGGCCGGCGGGCGGCACGGCCCCTATGTGGGGACGAGGGCACGTCCTTACACATTGAGATGCCTCGGCCGAAACAAACTTGCGCGACCCGCAAAAAGTTTTTTCACACCTTCGCGGCAGCCTTCTTCTTGTTCGGCAGGTGGATCGCGCGGCCGAGCGCGACGAGGCCCGCTTCCTTGATCGCCTCGGAAAGCGTCGGGTGCGCGGCCATCCCGTCGGCCACCGTCTCGACCGTCGACTCGGCGTCGATCGCGACCGTGCCCACCTCGATCAGGTCGGTCACGTGCGGCCCGACCATGACGAGCCCGAGCAGCTCGCCGTACTTCGTCTCGTGGATCGACTTGACCCAGCCGACCGTCTCCGCCTGCATCACCGCACGGGCGTTCGCGACCCAGGGGAAGACGCCAACCGCAACGTCGTCGCCGTGCCGCTCACGCGCCTGGGCCTCGGTCAGGCCGACGCCCGCGATCTCGGGGTCGGTGTAGATCGGGCGCGGCACCGCCGGCTCGCCGATCGTCGCCTCGTGGCCGCAGGCGTTCTCCGCCGCGACTTCGCCCTCACGGAAGGCGGTGTGCGCGAGCTGCCAGTACCCCGCGCAGTCGCCAACGGCGTAAATGTGCGGAACCGTCGTGCGCCGGTGCTCGTCGGTGGCGATGCCCGTCCGCTTGTCCAGCTCGACGCCGATCGCCTCGAGGCCAAGTCCTTCGACAACGGGGCCACGGCCGACCGAGACCAGCATCAGGTCGGCCTCGACCGTCTCGCGCTGGTCACTCTCAGGCGGGCCGAAGTGAACGGTCAGCTTCGAGCCGTCGTCCTCCACCTTCGTGCACTGCTTGCCGAGCTGGAGCGCGATCCCGCGCTTGCCGAACGCCTTCGACAGCTCCTTTGCCGCGTCCGCATCCTCCTGCGGGATCAGCGTCTCGAGCATCTCGACGATCGTCACCTCGGAGCCGAAGCGCTGGAAGATCGACGCGAACTCGCAGCCGATGATCCCGCCGCCGAGAATGACCAGGCGCTTGGGCACCTCGGTCGCCTCGAGCAGGCCGGTCGAGTCGACGCAGCGCGGCGAGTCGAGACCTTCGATCGGCGGGCGCAGCGGGGTCGAGCCGGTCGCGACGACCGCGTTCTTGAACGTGATCTCCTCGCCGCCCTCGACCGCGAGCGTGTTGGGACCGGTGAACGTGCCCTTGCCTTTCACCCACTCGACGCCGTTCGACTTGAAGAGCCCGGCGATCCCGCCCGTCATCTGCTTGACGACGCCGTTTTTCCACTCGACCGCCTGCCCGAAGTCGAGCTCGGGCTTGGAGACGTTGACCCCGAACTTGCCGAAGACCTCCTCGGCCTGGTGGAGCGCGTGCGCCGTCTGCACCCAGGCCTTGGTGGGGATGCACCCCACCCGCAGACAGGTGCCGCCGAGCTCGGGCTCCAGCTCGACGCAGGCGACCTTCGCGCCCAGTTGCGCCGCGCGGATCGCTGCCGTGTACCCGCCGGGGCCTCCGCCCAGGACGACGACGTCACATTCCATCTCTGCTCAACTCCTCAGTCCGTGGTCGGTGTCGATGCTAGCTCCGCCACCATCGTCCACGCCTCGGGGCGCTCGTCGACGACCTCGAAGCCGTGGCGCTCGTACAGCTTTCGCGCGGGGTTACCGGGCTCGACGCTCAGGCTCAGGCGGCCGTACCCCCCGGCCGTCGCCTTCGCGAGCAGGGCCTGCAACAGCTCGTCGCCGATCCCGTGCCCGCGCTTGGACGGGACGACGGCGATCGCGAGCTCCGGCGTCTCCTCGTCGACGAACCCGTAGCCGGGCTCGGCCGTGCGAAAGAGCCGGTACCAGGCCGCCCCGACCGGGAAGCCGCCCTCGAGCGCGATCACCGCGGTGTCTCCGGGCCGGCCCCACCCGCGCACGTAGCGCGAGACCAGCGAGCCGGGCACGCGCTCGCGCCAGTAGTAGGCGTGATGGAGCATGTCCCGGAGGAACCGAACGTCCTGCGCTCCGCCGCGACGAAGGAGGACGGCCATCAGCTGAGGTTCTGGGCGAGCTGGATGCGGTTGCCGTCGGGGTCGTAGACGTCCACGAGCCGGATTTCCCCGTGCAGCTCGAAGACGACGCCGACGTTCACACCTGCGGAGCGGAGCCGCTCGGCGTCGGCCTTCACGTCCGGGACGTCGACGTGCGCGACGCCACCGGTCTCGTCCGGCTCGCCCTCGGCGAGCGCGATCTCCATCTGCCCGTGGCTCATCCGCGACCAACCGTCCTGGTGGTCGACGAACACCTCCTTGAAGCCGAGCGTGTCGCGGTAGAACGCCCGCGCTGCGTCGAGGTCGCGCACGCGGTACCAGACCGTTGCCGCGCTCAAAGCGCGAGCGCCGGCTCTTCGAGGAGCTCCTTGACGGTGCGCAGGAACTCCGCTCCGTCTGCGCCGTCGACCGCCCTGTGGTCGCAGGTGATCGTGATGCTCATCAGCGGCCGCACGACCACCTGCCCGCCGCGGACGACCGGTTTATCTTCGGTCGCTCCGACGGCCAGGATCGCGGCCTGGGGCGGGTTGAGGACGGCGACGAATTGCTCGATCCCGAACATGCCGAGGTTCGAGATCGTGAAGGTGCCGCCCTCGAGATCCGCGAGCTGGAGCTTGCCGTCGCGCGCGCGGCCGACGACCTCGGCGCGGGCGGCAGCGATCTCCTGGATCGTGAGGCGGTCGGCGTCGCGGATCACTGGCACGACGAGCCCGTTCGGGGCCGCGACGGCGATGCCGACGTGTGCGGATGGGAAGCGCAGGATCTTGGCGCCGGTGAAGTGCGCGTTGACGGCGGGATGGCGGACGAGCGCCGCGGCGCAGACCTTCGTCAAGAGATCGCTCACGGTCGGCTTCGTCTCGCCGTCCTGGAGCCGCGCGACGAGCCGTTCGCGCAGCTCGAGCGCACGCATCATGTCGACCGAGACGGTTAGCTGGAAGACGGGCGCCTGCCATGCTTCGGTCAGCCGCCGGGCGATCGTCTTGCGCGTCGAGGAGAGCTCGATCTCCTCGACTTCGCCGGAGGGAACGGCAGCCGCTCTCGCCGGCGCCGCCTTCGGCACGGCAGCGACGCCGCGCTCGACGTCCCCCCTCTCAACATCACTAGCGATGATCCGGCCCTCGGGGCCGGTTCCCTGCAGTTCGGCGATGTCGATCCCCTTCTCGCGGGCGAGGCGCCGCGCGAGCGGCGACGCCTTGACGCGGCCGTCGGACCGCTCGGACGCGTCCGCGACCTCGGCGGTAGCGGCTTCGGCCGTCGCAGCGGCGGCCTTGCGGCCGCGCTCGCGCTCGTCGTCCATCTCGTCTGCGGGCGAGCCTTCCTCCTCGGGCTGCTCGTCCGGCTCGGCCGCGTCCTCGGTCGTCTCGGTCTCTTCCGCGTCTTCGGCGGCCGCCGGCTTGCCGTTGCCGGACGGGACGTCCTCGCCCTCGCTGCCGATGAAGGCGATCGTCTTGCCGACCTCGACCTCGCCCGAGTCGACGAGGATCTTCAAGAGGACGCCGTCGGCCTCGGCCTCGACCTCCTGGGTGACCTTGTCGGTGTCGAGCTCGTAGAGCGGCTCGCGCTTCTTGACCGGCTCGCCTTCGCCCTTCAGCCACTTGACGATCGTGCCGGACTCCATCCCCTGGCCGAGCCGCGGAAGCTTGACCTCGGTCGCCATGCTAGGAGCGAGCCACCGTGCGCTTGACGGCCTCGAGCACGTCCGCCGCGTGCGGGACCACCCACTGCTCCATCGCCGGCGCGAACGCGAGCGGAGCGAACTTCGCTCCCACGCGCTCGATCGGCGCGTCGAGGTAGTCGAACGCACCCTGCTGAACGACCGCTGCCAGCTCGGCGCCGAAGCCGCCCCGCGTGACCGCCTCGTGCGCGGTGACGCAGCGCGTCGTCTTCTTCACCGACGCGATGATCGTCTCCTCGTCGAGCGGCAGCAGCGTACGGGGGTCGATCACCTCGACTGAGATTCCCTCCTGCTCCGCGTCCTGCGCCGCCTTCATCGCCTCGGGCACCATCCGGCCGATCGCGACGACGGTCACGTCCGTCCCTGCGCGCATGACGCGCGCCTTCCCGATCGGGATCGGCTCGATCTCGTCGGGCACCGTCCCCTTCAGCGGGTAGAGCAGCCGGTGCTCGAAGAAGATGACCGTGTTGTCGTCGTAGATCGAGCTCCAGAGCAGCCCACGCACGTCTTCGGGGGTCGAGGGGTAGACGACCTTCAGGCCGGGCACGTGGACGAACCACGACTCGAGCTGCTGCGCATGCTGCGCGCCCGGGCTCCAGCCGGCGCCGCCTTGCGTGCGGATCGTCAGCGGCACCTTCAACTGGCCGCCCGACATCGTCCGGTGCTTGGCCGCCTGGTTGACGAGCTGCTCCATCGAAAGCGTCAGGAAGTCCTGGTACATGATCTCGACGACAGGGCGCATGCCCTGCATCGCGGCGCCGATGCCCGCGCCGACGATCGCCATCTCGGAGATCGGGGTGTTGCGGACGCGCTCGGGGCCGAACTCGGCGAGCATCCCCTGCGTGACGCCCATCGAGCCGCCCATCTCCGCGATGTCCTCGCCCATGATGAAGACGTCGTCGTCAGTCCGCATTGCGCTCGAGAGCGCGTCGCGGACCGCTTCCCGATAGGTCAGCTCAGGCATAGACGTACTTCAGCGCGTCCTCGGGCTTAGGATCCGTGCCCGCCTTCGCGAACTCGACCGATCCCTCGACGATCACGTGGACTTCGGTGTCGAGCGCCTCGAATTCCTCGTCGGAGAGCTCGAGCCGGGCGCGCAGGAGCTCGATCGGATCCTTCGTCTCGCGCAGCTCCTCGAGCTCCTCCTTCGTCCGGTAGACCTGCGGGTCGCCGATGTAGTGGCCGACGAGCCGGTAGGTGCGGACGTTGACGAACACCGGCCCCTTGCCCGAGCGCGCGTACTCGCGTGCCTCGCGCGTCGCGGCATAGACGGCTTCGACGTCCTGGCCGTCGACGTCGATCGAGTGCATGCCGAACGCGACCGCGCGCTTCGAGAAGTCCTCGATCGGGGCGTGCTGGCTCATCGGTGTCGACTCGGCCCAGGCGTTCATCTCGAGCACGAAGAGCGCCGGCACCTTCCAGAGCTGTGCAAGATTGAGCGATTCGTGGAAGACGCCGGTGTTGGTGGCGCCGTCGCCGAAGAAGGCGACCGCGACACGCTCTTGCTTGCGGAACTGGAAGGAGAGCGCCGCACCGGTGATCGCAGGCAGGCCGCCCCCGACGACGGCGTTTGCGCCCAGGTTCCCCTTCTCCACGTCGTAGAGGTGCATCGAGCCCCCGTAGCCGCGCGAGCAGCCCTCGGCCTTGCCGTAGAGCTCGGCCATGATCGCGTTCACGTGCGTGCCCTTCGCGATCGTGTGCCCGTGCGCGCGGTGAGTCGAGGCGATCACGTCGTCCGGCTCGAGCGCGGCCATGACGCCGCTTGCGACCGCCTCCTGGCCGATGCAGACGTGCAGGAAGCCCGGCAGCTCGCCGGCCCGGAAGCGTTCCTCCACCTTCTCCTCGAAGCGGCGGATCAGCAGCATCTCGCGGAACAGCTCGTGGAGGCGCTCGTCGGAGAGCACCGAGTTCTCGCGTGGCTTCTTCTCGACCTTCGCCATTGCGGGCTTCATTATGCTGACGCCCGCATGCGACTCGTCGAACAGTGGCGCCGGCTCGGATCCGAGTTGCCCTCGGACTGGGTCGAGGCGCGCCTGGCGGTCAAGGTTCCGGACGACGAGCAGCGCTCTCGCGCCGCCACCCTGCTCGGCCCCGCCGGCCCGGGCATCGCCGGAGACGAGCTGCGCATCTCGGTCAGCCGCGGGGGCGGGATCGGCGCCGACCACCTCGAGAAGCTCCTCGGGAAGATCGACGAGGAGGAGATCGGCGGGACACTGACGCTGCTCGACGCACTCGAGCGGCCCGTGCAGGTGGCAGCGGCGGACGTCGAGCTCGCCGGCACCTGGGCGGAGGCGCTCGCGGCGCTCCCTCCCGACTGGAGCGACCTCTACTGCGAGCTCGAGCTCACCTCGAGCGACCACCTCGACCGCGGCGCACTGCTGATCGCCCCGCTCAATCCCGCCCGCGTCCCCGGCCGCAGCGCACTCCGCTTCCGGGTCGCGCACAGCTTCGGCTACGGAGCCGCGCCGCAGATGGTCGCGCGCTGCTTCGCGCGGCTCGACGCGGAGGGCATCCCCGGACGCCTGACCATCCTCCACGCCCTCTCCGACACGCACAACGTCGACACCCAGGGCCCGGTCTGGCGCGTCGCAGGCAAATCCGTGTGAGCGGCGAGCCCGTCGCCTGGCTGCTGATCGAGCCCGGTTGGGTCGTGTACGACGCCCAGGGAGCGAAGGTCGGCAAGGTCAAGGAGGTGCTCGCAGACGAGAAGGCGGACATCTTCCACGGGCTGCGCGTCGGCAACGAGGAGATCCTCGCCGACCGGGTCGGCGAGATTTACGCGGGCGAGATCCACCTCTCCTAAGAGAGCTCGGCCGCGAGCGTACGCGCGTCCGCGGCCGTGCGGGCGATCACGAGGCAGGTGTCGTCGCCGGCAACTGTGCCGACGACGAGCGGGTGCTCGACGCGGTCGAGGGCCCGGGCGATCGCAGGCGCTGCCCCGATCTCGGACCGGATCACGACGACGTTCTGCGCCGCGGTCACCCGGCGGCCAAACTGCTCGAGGATCGACGCGAGCGCTGCGGCCGGATCGGAGCGGCGGCCGCCGGGGATCGCGTAGCGCAGTCCCCCTAGCTCGTCGTCCACCTTCTCGATCCGGAGCTCGCGCAGGTCGCGCGAGAGCGTCGCCTGCGTGACCGCGCAGCCGGCGGCTCTCAGCGCCTCCTGCAGCTCGAGCTGCGTGCCGACGCGGCGGCGCCCGATCACGCTCGCGATCAAGCGCTGGCGCTCCTCCTTCGGCAGCGGCCGGCCGTCCATGCCTGGAGGTTTCCAGGTTTGCCGCTCCCACAGCCAGGCAACGAGGAACTCGTGCTTCGAAAGATCCTCTGGACAGGCCTCTACGGCGCGCTCGGCGCCGCCGCGACGATGGCCGCGCGCCGGGCTGCCTCCGGGATCTGGCGGGTGGCGACGGGCGAGAAGCCGCCCGCGAAGCGGCAATGAACGGAGTAAAGCGATGAAGGGCGACAGAGCAGTCGACTCCGGTGCAGACAAGCTCGAGGCACTGTCGGACAAAGCCGCCGGCAAGGGCGGCGTCGCCGGCAAGCTCGCCCCCGAGCTGGCGGACGACGCGAGCTTTCTGCGCAACCTGAAGCCGTCGCTGATGGTGAAGCGAGCAAAGGGCGAGCTGCCGAAGGACGCCGAGCCGGGCGCGGTCACCGCCCATAGGCCGGCCACGCCGTCAGGCCCGCAGCATGCTGCGCCCAAGCGTCCCCGGAAGACCCCGAACCCCTTCCTCGTCGCCGGCGCCGCCTTCGGCGCCGGCTCGCTGCTCGCGAAGCTGATCGACTGGAGAGGCCATGCCCACCCGCGCCGCTGACGCCGAGAGCCCAGGCGTCGGAACCGCCGCGAAGCAGGTCGCCGAGCACGCGAGCAAGCTGGCGAAGCTTCGACTCGAGCTCGCAAAGCTCGAGCTCAAGAGCAAGGCGACGGCGATCGGGCTCGGCATCGGCGCCGCCCTTGTCGCGCTGTACGCTCTCGGCTTCCTGCTGGCCACGATTGCGGTCGCCCTGGCGGTCGTGCTCGACACCTGGCTCGCGCTGCTGCTCGTCACGCTGGGCTTGTTCGCCCTCGCGGCAGCTCTCGGACTGACGGCGCGCGCGAAGCTCAGCGGCGGCTCGCCCGCGAGCGAGACGGCGAGGTCCAATGGCCACAGCTAGCCAGAACGGGCGCACGCCGGACACCGTCCGTCGCGAGATCGAGGTCGAGCGCCAGGAGCTCGAGCACGCCGTCGAGCGCTTGCGCGGAGGCGTCGGCGTCTCCGGCAAGCTGCAGGGAAAGCTGCCCGTCGTGGCCGCCGGCGCGCTCGGGGCGGGGTTTTTCCTCGCCGGCGGGATCGGCGCGACCATGCGCTACCTCGCCCGCAAGGGCCGCGAACGCTGAATTGACGGTCGAGGTCGGTCATGTGCCGTCGAGCCCGTGGCGGCTCTCGGTTCGCGAGTGGCTCTCCGTCTTCAAGCGGTCGTTCTCGTCGTTCCTCGCTGACGACGCGATGGGCCTCTCGGCGCAGGTCGCGTTCAGCTCGCTGCTCGCGTTCTTCCCCGCGGTGGTCTTCCTCGTCGGGCTGCTCGATCTGATCGGCGCCTACGAGACGCTCAGGGAGTTCCTCGCGCCGGTGGCGCCGGGCGACGTCCTCGACACGATCGAGACGCTGCAGAAGGACACGTCGAAGGGCACGTCAGTCGTTGCCTTCTTCGTCGGCGCCGCGGGCGCCACTTGGGCGGCGAGCGGCGCGATGAACGCGGTGATCAAGGCGGTCAACCGCGCCTACGACCGCGTCGAGACGCGGGCTTTCTGGAAGACGCGGCTCGTCGCGATCGTCCTCGTCGCCCTGATGGGACTCGTGCTTGCCGGCCTCCTGCTCCTGATCGTCTTCGGCGGGCCGCTCGGCTCCGCGATCGCCGACAAGGCTCATCTCGGC
>JBKJSM010000147.1:0-19128 GCA_046594445.1 Gaiellaceae bacterium
GTCACGCGACCATTCTGGCGATTCGCCGCAGTAGACTCTGCCCGTGGCCACCGACCCCGTCTCGCGGGACGAGCCGCCGAGGCTTGGTCGCGAGGACATCCGCGCCGCGAGGCCGTATCTGCTCTCGAGCCTGCCGCTCCGCGCGTTTGCCCGCCGGGCGCTGTCGATCGCGGTGCTCGTGGCGTTGGACGCGGCGGGGCTCGCCCTCGGCCTCTACAGCGCTCTCGTCCTGCGCGCGCTCGTCTTCGACGAAACGGTTTACTGGGCGCTGCTCTGGCGCGACGGCGCCCGGGAGTGGCTGCCGTTCCTGCTCCCGATCACGGTGCTGGTGTTCTGGCACGCGGGCCTCTACGCCGACCGCGAGCGGCGCTCGGGCCTGGGCCGCGTGCTGTCGTCCCTCGTCCTCGTCACAGCCGTCACGGTTGCGTTCGCGCTCGGCAACGGGCACGAGTTCACGACCTACGGGCTGCTGCCGATCGCCTGTGTCTCCTGCGCCCTCGCGATCGGCCTGCTCCGCGCCGCCTACGACTCCGTCGTCGTGGAGTTGCAGCGGGCCCTCCGCGTCCGCCGCTGCGTCGTGCTCGTGGGTGGCCGCGACAACGTCGCCGGCCTGCACCGGACGCTCGTCGCGGCACGCGGGGGAGTCGCCTACGACTTCGCGGGCGCGATCGGGGACGAGGCGCCGCCGGGACTCGAGCAGCTCGGCCCGTTGAACCGGCTCCCCTCGATCCTCTTGGAGTCGAGGCCCGACGAGCTCATCCTGTCCGAGGGTGACTTCGACGAGGCTGCGGTGCTCGAGATCGTCGAGACGGCGCACCGGGCCGGGGTGAAGGTGCGCCTCGCACCCAAGACGACGGAGCTCCTGATCCAGCGTGGCGAGTACGTCCCCGGCCAGGGCGCGCCGCTCTTCGAACTGCGCCCGCCGGTGCTCGCGGGAACCGACTGGCTCGTCAAGCGCTCCTTCGACCTCGTCGTCAGCCTGGTCGTCCTCGTCGTCGGCCTGCCGCTCTGGCTCGTCATTGCGCTCGCGGTGAAGCTCAATTCGCCCGGGCCCGTCCTCTACCGGGACCCACGGATCGGCGTCGGCCGGCGCGAGTTCGGCATGCTCAAGTTCCGAACGATGGTGCAGGGCGCGGCCGATCGTCAGGACGAGCTGGAGGAGCGCAACGAGGCGCCTGGGGCGCTCTTCAAGATCCGCGAAGATCCGCGTGTCACGCGCGTCGGCCGCCTGCTGCGCCGGCTGTCGCTCGACGAGCTGCCCCAGCTGCTCAACGTGCTCGCCGGCGAGATGAGCCTCGTCGGGCCCCGTCCGCTGCCGCTCCGGGACTACGAGAAGCTCGAGTCGTGGCACCGGAAGCGCTACCTCGTGCTCCCCGGGATCACCGGGCTCTGGCAGATCTCCGGCCGCTCGAACCTCAACTTCGACGACCTCGTCCGGCTCGACTTCTACTACATCGAGAACTGGTCGGTCTGGCTCGACGTCTCGATCCTCGCCAAGACTCCGTTCGCAGTGCTTTCGCGCCGCGGCGCTTACTAAGACCTCATACGCGCTCCGTAGACTCCCGGGCGTGAAGCCGCCGAAGATCCTCGCGGTCGCGTCGGCGATCGACCTCGACTACCGCTACGGCTGCACGCCCGCGTGGTGGCAGCTGTGGAAGGGGCTCTACGAGGTCGGCGTCGACCTGATCGTGACGCCTTACCGGGGACGGCCCGTCCAGTCCCCGTGGTGGCGCACGGCCGCCAACCCGACCTGGATCGAGGGTGAGAGCTTCGCGGCCGCCCGCAGCGGGCTCGCGCGGCTGAAGGGCGACCGCTACCTGCGCCGCGCGGAGGACTCGCCCGACCAGAGCGTCTTCGACCGGGCGACGCGCGAGGCGATCCAGCGGTGGGTGACGCCGCGCTGGCGACGTCACCTGACGAAGCTGCTCGAGCGCGAGCGGGACGTGGACGCGGTCGTCGTCTTCACTGTCCCGATGGCGCACCTTCGCGGCATCCCCGCCTATCTCCGTGAGCGCTTCGGCGTCCCGGTGATCTTCTACGACGGCGACGTCCCGATGAGCCTGCCGGAGTTCGGCGGGATGGACACGGGCTTCAACTACTACCACGGCGCCGACCCGTCGGAGTACGACCTGCTCGTCTCCAACTCGGAAGGCGGGCTGGCGCGCCTGCTCGAGCTGGGGGCGCGCCGAGCGGAGGCCGTCTTCTGGGGCGCGGACCCGGAGTTCTTCGCGCCGCGTCAGCTCGAGAAGGTGCACGACGTCTTCTTCTACGGCTACGGCGACAAGTTCCGCCGCGACTGGATGGGCACGATGGTGGGCGAGCCGAGCCGCGCGGCGCCGGATCTCGAGTTCGCGCTCGGCGGCCGCGACTTCCAGGGCGACACGGGCCGCGCATGGCTCCTGGGCGACGTTCCGTTCAACGTCTTCTCCCACGCGATCTCGTCCGCGCGCGTCAACCTGAACATCACGCGCCGCTCGCACGCGTCCGTCTACGCGTCCGCGACGGCGCGTCCCTTCGAGCTGGCGGCGGCGGGCGCCGCGATCGTCTCAAACCCCTACGAGGGGATCGAGCGCTGGTTCGAGCCGGGGCAGGAGCTGCTCGTCGTCGGCGACGCGGACGAGGCGCTCGCGGCGTACCGCGACCTGCTCGGCGATCCCGCGCAGGCCGAGGCGATGGGGGCTCGCGCGCGCGAGCGCGTGCTTGACGAGCACACGTACGCCCATCGCGCCCGCCAGCTGCTCTCGCTCATCGGCCTCGGCACGGCTGCGGGGTCCCGTGCCTGATCGTCGGCTCGCGATCGTCCCTGCGCGGAACGAGGCGGAGGCGGTGGGCGCCGTCGTCGCGGAGCTCCGCGCCTTCGATCCAGGCCTCGACGTGCTCGTGATCGACGACGGCTCGACCGACGCGACGGCGGAGCGCGCCGCGGCGGCGGGGGCCGCCGTCGTGCGCCTGCCGTACAACCTCGGCATCGGCGGTGCCGTCCAGACCGGCTTCAAGTACGCGCTCGCCCACGGCTACGGGGTCGTGATCAGGCTCGACGGCGACGGCCAGCACGAGCCGCAGGAGATCCCCAACCTCCTGGCACCGCTCGCCCGCGGCGAGGCGGACGTGGTCGTCGGCTCACGGTTCGCGAGCGGCGCCGGGGACTATCGGCCGCCGTTCGCCCGACGCGCCGGGATTCGCTGGTTCTCCCAGCTCGTCTCGCTGCTGACGCGGCAGAAGCTGACCGACACCACCTCCGGCTTTCAGGCCGTGAACGCGCGCGCGATCAAGCTCTTCGCCGCCGACTACCCCCACGACTACCCGGAGGTCGAGGCGGCCGTGATGGTCGTTCGTCACCGGCTGCGGATCGTCGAGGTGCCCGCCACGATGCGCGGTCGCGAGACCGGCTCCTCCTCGATCACGGCCCTACGTTCCCTCTATTACGCGGTCAAGGTGACGCTCGCGCTGTTCGTCGGCGTCTTTCGGCGCCGGATCGTGCCGGTGGACGAGCTGTGACGCCGCTCAAGGTCTCGGTCATCGCGTCGGTCGCGTCGCTGCTCCTGCTGCTCGTCGTCTTCGAGCTGATCCGGAGCCGCCGCCTGCGCGAGCGCTACGCCATCCTCTGGCTGCTCACGGGGGTCGTGCTGCTCGTGCTCTCGGCGTGGCGCGACGCTCTGAACACGATCGCCGGCTGGGTCGGCGTCACCACGTACCCGCCCGCCGTCCTCTTCGCCGTCGCGACGATCTTCATCCTGCTCGTGTTGCTGCACTACTCGACGGTGCTCTCGAAGCTGGCCGACCAGAACGTGATCCTCGCGCAGCGCCTCGCACTCCTCGAGCAGGCCCTCGACGCTAGAGAAGCCCCCACAATGGATCGTGAAAGACGAGGAACGGCAGGCTGAGCAGGGCGCTGCCGACGAGTAGGAGCACCAGGGCGGCGCCGATTATCGGCAGCCGGCGCAGCCGGTCGACGCCCCAGGCGAAGCAGAGCGCCCAGGCGGGAACGGCATTCAGCATGTACGTCCCCTTGATGTTGTCGCCCTCGGTCGTGAAGTAGCCGATCGCGTAGTAGAGGAAGCCGGCCCACGCGATCAGAGGGAGGAGCACGATCGGGCCGAGCGCCGCCACGCCGACGTCGTCGCGACGCCGGAAGACCGACCTTCCCCAGGCGGCCAGGAGCGCGAGCCACGCCCCGATCCCGATGAACGAGGGGAGGAGCCCGAGCCACGACTGCTGCCGCATCTGGTTCAGCGCCTTGGGCGGCGGCGGCATCGGGGGGTCCCCGAGCGCCCAGGCCCACACGCCGAAGTAGTCGCCCCAGCTCTCGGTGTAGACCATCGGGATCATCTGCTTGAGGTAGTTCGAGCGCACCGGCTGAGTGAAGACCTCGGGCAGGCCGAGCCCGACGTAGAACTCGCGCGGCTTCTTCTTCGCGTACTCGAACCAGGGCGTGTTGCCGCTGAGGAAGGGATGGCCTTCCTGCTGGGTCTGCCGGACGTAGTAGGGCACGGCGACCACGAGCGTGACCGCGAGAATGGCGCCGAGCGGCAGCGCGAGTTGGCGCCACGGCGCCACCCTCGTCAGCCCTGCGCCCAGCAGGGCGAGCACCACGACGGCGTACGTCCACGCGTTCGCGGCGAGGATCACGAGGCCGCCGAACGTCGCGAACGTTAGTCCGAGGGTGACGGGGATCGTGGCGCGCCGCTGGACGATGATCCGGGTGATGAGATAGAGCGCAACCGTGGAGACGAACAGGCCGAGCATGCCCGGATGGAAGAACGACGCCGTCTTCAGCGTCAGCGGCATCAGGAGGAAGAACACGCCCGCGATCACGTGCAGCGCCAGGCGCTCCGGCCAGATCAGTCGCGCCAGGCCGATCACGAGGAGCAGCGTCGCCACGACGAGGAGCGCATTCCCGAATTGGACGACGCTGCGCGGATCGGTGACGTGGAGCACATTCTCGCCGGCCCAGTACAGCGAGCCGGCGATCAGGAAAAACCCCGGCGGCTTGTACGAGTTCTCGTTCTGGTCGTTGGGATCCCCGAAGACGCCTTCGTAGACGAGGTCGTGTGCGGAGTGGACGTTTTGCTCGCTGTCGTACCCGATGTGGCCGGGCACGGCATACGCGTTCCAGATCGAGATCGCAGCGGCGAGGACGACGAGGCCCGCGACGGCGACGCGATAGGCCGGGACGGCCCAGTTGGCTGTCCCGAGGCGCAGGCGGGAGGGGATCACGCTAGCCCGCGACGGCGTTCACGTTCGCGCGGTACCAGGCGACCGTGCGCTCGAGCCCCTCGCGCAGGGGCGTCGCGGCGCGGAAGCCGAAGAGCTGCTCCGCCTTCGTGGCGTCGAGTGACCGTCGCGGCTGCCCGTTCGGCATCGACGTGTCCCAGACGATCTCGCCCTCGAAGCCGGACACGTCGGCGATCGTCTCGGCGAGCTCGCGAATCGTCGTCTCGACGCCGGTGCCCAGGTTGACCGGCTCCTCCCCGTCATAGCGCTCCGACGCGAGCAGCAGCGCCTCGACGCAGTCGTCCACGTACAGGAACTCACGGCTGGGCGAGCCGTCGCCCCACAACACGACCTCGTCCTTCGAGTCGACCATCTTCCGGATCAGCGCGGGAATCACGTGCGAGCTCTCGAGGTCGAAGTTGTCACGGGGCCCGTAGAGATTCGCCGGAAGCAGGTAGATCGCGTTCAGCCCGTATTGCTCCCGGTACGCCTGCGCGCCCACGAGCACGGCCTTCTTCGCCACGCCGTAGGGGGCGTTCGTCTCCTCGGGGTAGCCGTTCCAGAGATCTTCCTCGTGAAACGGAACGGGCGTGTGCTTGGGATAGGAGCAGACGGTGCCGGCGAGCACGAGCTTCCCGATCTCGTGGATTCGACTCTGCTCGACCACGTGCGCGCCCATGACGAGGTTCGCGTACCAGTAGCGGCCCGGGTTGGCGCGGTTCGCACCAATGCCGCCGACTTCCGCGGCGAGGTGGAAGACGAGGTCGGGCCGGGCGTCCGTGAAGAGGCGCCCCGCGTCGTCCATCGAGGTGAGGTCGTAGTCCCGCCGCCTGGCGGTGAACACCTCGTGCCCCTTGGACTCCAGCCGCTCGACGAGATGCGAGCCGACGAAGCCGCCACCGCCCGTGACGAGGACGCGGCTCACGTGCGAACTGCGGGCGCTCCGGTCGGGAGCCAGTCGACGCGGCCGATCCAGCTGGCGCGGTTCTGGGCATACCACTCGATCGTGCGCAGGACGCCCTCCTCCCAGGAGACCTTCGGCACCCAGCCGGTCTCGTGGTTGAGCTTCTCGTACCCCACGCGCAGCGCCATCACGTCGGTGACGCCCGGGCGCAGCCGATTCTCACTCGTGACGATGTGCCGGTCATCCGGCCACAGGCCCTTCTCGACGCCGGTGCGGATGATCAGGTCGGCCCAGTCGGCCATCGAGATGTTCTCTCCCTGCCCGTAGACGTAGACGTCTCCCGGCGTTCCCAGCGCCGCGACCGTCAGATGCCCGCGGACTCCGTCGGTGCAGTAGCAGAAGTCCCGCAGCGGCTCCAGCGCGCCCAGCTCGATCTCGGGGCGGGCGAGCGCCTGCGTGATGATCGTGCCGGTCACGTAGCGCGGGTTCTGGCGTGGGCCGTAGTTGTTGAACATGCGCGTGACGACGCCGGGGACGCCGAACGCGTCGTGGTAGTTCATCGTCAGGAAGTCGGCCGCCACCTTCGCCGTCGCATAGATCGACTTCGGGTTGATCGGGGATCGCTCGTGCAGGATCAGCCCGCCCGCGTCGTCGAAGTCGTGGTGGTGCGAGACGTTCTCCCGCACGTTCCCGTACTCCTCCGACGTGCCTGCCGTGTCGAACTTCTCCAGCTCGAGCCCCCAGTCGACCGTGGACTGGAGCAGGTTCAGCGTCCCGATCGTGTTCGCCATCACCGTCTCGTACGGCCGGTGCCACGACTCGCCCACGTGGGCCTGCGCACCCAGGTGGAAGACGTACGGCTTGTCCGTGACGGTGTCGCGCAGCTCCTTGACGAGGTAGTCGAGCGAGGTCTTGTCCGTCAGGTCGGCGAAGTGGACCTTCAACCGGTTGCGCAGGTGCCCGATGTTGTTCAACGCGCCGCTCGACGTCGCGCGTACCAGCGCGTGCACGTTCGCGCCCAGCTCGACGAGCGCGTCGGTCAGGTGAGACCCCATGAAGCCGTCGGCCCCCGTGACGAGGACGGTGCGCCCCCCGTAGACATCGCCGAACTCCCGACGCAGGTCGGCGAGGGCGTTCTCGGTCCAGATGGGGTCGGTCAGAGTGTCGGTCACAGTGCGTACGCTCTTGCGCGTGCCCAAGCCTAGCGCCAGTCCACGCCGGAGCACACTGTCAAGCGGCCTCCTGACGGCACTCTCGCTCGCCGTGGTCACCGGGCTCTCGGCCGCGGTCGGCATCGTGATCGCGCGCGAATTCGGCCGCAGCGCCGACACGGACGGGTTCTTCGCGGCCTACGCCGTCTTCCTCGTGCTCGTGCTCGCGGCGGGAGCGGTGCGTGTGGCCGTGCTGCCGAGCCTCGCGCGGGCGAGGACGGAAGGGATATTTGGCGGAGTGCTCGCTTCGTACGGGCTGGCCGTCGCGCTCGTCGCCGTCCCGGTGCTCCTCGTCGGCGTGGGCGCGAGCGCGTGGACCGCCGGGCAGCTTGCGGGCGGGCTGCCGGAGACCGCTCGCGACACCGCTGCCGACGCGCTGGTCTTCCTCGTTCCTGCCGCCGTCACGCATCTCCTGGCCGCACTCGCCGCGAGCGCTCTCGCGGCCTACGACAGCTACGGCACGGCAGCAGCCGGGTACGCGCTCGGCAGCGTCCTCGGCCTGGCGCTCATTCTCTGGCGCGTCGGCGAGGACGGGATCGTCGTGTGTGCCTGGGGGACGCTTCTGAACGGGTCCGTCTCGCTCGCCGTGCCGCTCGCCGCGCTGGTGTTCCGAGCCGAGCGAGGCCGCCGCGTAGCGCTCGAGATCCGTTCGCGACTCGCGGAGCTCGCGCGCGCCGCGCTGGTGCCGATCGCCCTTCAGGCCTTCTTCGTCGTCTGCCTGCGCTTCGCCGGCGGCCTCGGCATCGGTGCGGTGACGAGCTTCACCTACGCGTACTTCGTCGCCGCAGCGCTCGTCTCGGTGACCGCCTCGTCGCTCGGGATGGTGTCGAGCGTACCGCTCACCCGCGTCTCGCTCTCTCCCGCCCGGGCGAGCCGGCACATCGTCAGCATGTCCCTCGTCTCCTTCGCAGCGGTCGCGGCCGCGGCCGGCGTCTTCGCGCTCGTCGGCGACCGGATCATCCATGCCGCGCTCGGCCCCGCGTACGAGGGCGAGGCGGGGAACGAGATCGGCCGCCTGATCGTGCTGCTCGGCCCCTGGATGGCCGCGTCGATCGGGGTCACGATCACGTTCCCGATGCTCTTCGTCGCCGCCCGGGAACGGTGGCTGCCGCTGCTCGCCGCCGCAGCCCTCGTGCTCCACCTCGCCACCACGTGGATCGCCGTCTCGCTCTTCGAGCTCGAGGGCGCCGCGGTGGCGCTCACCGTCTCGACGTTCGCCATGCTCGCCGCCCTGCTTCTGCTCCTCTCCCCGGAGGTGTTGTCCGCCGGCGCCCGTGGTCTCGTGCTCGGCGCCGTGGTCACGGGAGGCACGGCGCTGGTCGCCTTCGGCGGCGCCTCCGCGCTCCTGGCCGACGCGCCGGCGGCGGGGCTCGGCCTCGTCCTCTTCGCCGGACTGCTGCTCGCGACACGCCGCCTCGGCCTCCAGCAGGCGTGGGGATACCTCCGCACCCTTGAGTAGCATGCCGCCGTGCTGCGCGACCTCGTGAAGCGGGCGCTCGGCGCCGCAGGGCGGACGGGGGTCGGCAAGAACCTCGTCAACGCCGCTGTGCTGGCCGACCCGGGACTGGCTCGCTACGCCTCCGTCGAGCGATGGCCCGAGACGCTCGACGGCTTCGAGGACCTGGCGTTCCTCTTTTCCTCGAACCAGCTCAGTCACGGGATCGCGTCGCTCCAGCTCGACGAGGCGGCGCTGCTCTACCGGCTTGCCCGGCGGGTACCGGACGGGAGCGCCGCTGCCGAGATCGGCCGCTTCAAGGGCGGCAGCACGCTGCTGCTCGCGAGTGCGCTGCCCACCGGCGCCGAGCTCTGGTCGTACGACCTGCACGTCGCCCTGCGGCCCGATCTGAGCGGTCCCCAGCTCGACGCCGAGCTGCGGACTGCGCTCGAGCGCTACGGCCTCCTAAACCGCGTGCAGCTGGTGGTCGGCGACTCCCGGACCGTCGAGCCGCCGCCGCGTCCGTGCGCGCTCGTCTTCGTCGACGGCGATCACACCTACGAGGGGGCGCGCGCCGACCACGAGCGCTGGAGCGAGCTCGTCTCGCTGGGCGGGCATCTGCTCTTCCACGACGCCGTCGACGTGGGCGGGTATGGGAACCACTACCCCGGGATCGCGCGGCTCGTCGCCGAGATCGAACGCGGCGACGCCCGCTTCGAGCGCCAGGCCGACGCGGGCTCGATCGCGCACTTCACGCGCCGCCCCTGATGCGCGTCGTCGCGGTCGTCGTCTCCTGGAACGGACGAGAGGACACCCTCGCCGCGCTCGAGTCGCTCCGCGGGATCGGCGCCGTGGTGGTCGACAACGGCTCGGCGGACGGCTCCGCGGACGCGATCGCCGCCTCCTTCCCGGACGCCGAGCTGATCCGGGCCGGCGTCAACCTCGGCTTCGCCGGGGGCAACAACGCGGGAATCCGGCGCGCGCTCGACCGCGGCGCCGACTGGGTGCTGCTCGTCAACAACGACGCGACCGTCGAGCCCGGGATCGTCGAGGCGCTCGCGGCCGCCGCCGAGTCCCGGCCGGACGCGGGCGTCCTCGCATGCAAGGTGCTCTTCGAGGGCTCCGGCCGGGTCTGGTACGCGGGCGCCGGCTTCAATCCCTACTTCGGTCGCAGCCGGCACGAGCGCTTCGGCCGGCCGGACGACGAGCCCGAGACTCTTCGCGACACGGTGCGCGCGACGGGCGCGGGGATGGCCGTCTCGCGCGCGGCGATCGCCGCGGCCGGCCTGCTCGACGAGGAGCTCTTCCTCTACGCCGAGGATCTCGAGTGGTGCCTGCGGATCAGGGAAGCGGGCTTCGCCGTCGTCTACGTCCCTGACGCGCGTGTCGTCCACCGGGTCTCGGCAGCGAGCGGAGGCGCCGGCTCGCCGACCGCCAGCTACTACGAGGCTCGCAACGTGCTCGCCGTCGTCGAGCGCCACCGGCCCCTGCCCCGCGGGCTGACCGGGGTGCGACGCGCACTGGTCGTGGGCCCTCGCGTCGTCCTCGCCGCGCGACGCCCGCGTTCCGCCTACGCGGCCCTACGCGGCTGGCGGGACTATCGGAGAGGGCGGATGGGGCGGCGCTGAGCTACGCGAGCGTGCGGTAGACGGCCTCGTGCCTTCGCGCCGTCTCCGCCCACGTGAAAGCGGCCGCGCGCTCGAGCCCGGCGGCGGCGAAGCGCTCGGGCGCGTCGAGCACGCCTGCGACGACTGCGGCGATGTCCTCGGGCTCGGTCGGGTCGAAGAGCGCCGCGGCGTCGCCGCACGCCTCGGCGATCGCCGGGATGTTCGCCGCCGCGACGGGGCAGCCGCAGGCCATCGCCTCCAGCGGGGGCTGGCCGAAGCCCTCGTAGAGGCTGGGGAAGACCAGGCACGCCGCGCGGCGGTAGAGCGACGCCAGCTCGTCAGCGGAGACGAGCCCCTTGACGACCACGCCAGGAGGCACGGCCCGCCCTTCGTGGCCACCGCCGGTCAGCACCAGCTCGAGCTCAGGCCGCTCGCGGCGAAGGAGCGCAAAGGCTTCGAAGAGGCGTTCGTGGTTCTTGTGGCGCCAGGGTCGCGCGGGATACAGGAGGAAGCGCTCGCGGCGCTCCCCGCCAGGCCGTAGTCGCGCGTGGTCGATCCCGAGCGGGATCGCGTGCACACGCTCCGGCGGCACGCCCAGGCGCTCGACGACGCTGCGCCGGACGAACTGGCTGTTCACGATCACCGCGTCGGCCCGCCGTGCCGAGACCTCGTGCGTCCTCGCGCGGAAGAGCCGCTCCGCGCGGCTGAAGAGGTGTGGGAGGTCGAGGTGCTGAAGGTCGTAGACCGTCACGGCGGTGGGCACGGCCACACGCGGCACCGAGATCGTCAGGGGATAGTGGATCGCGTCGAGCCGGCCGAAACGCGCCCGCAGCGGAGCCGGGCGGGCGGCTGCAAGCGCCATCGCCAGCGCCCGCTGGGGAATCGTGCGCGCCAGGCGGTACTCGGGCACGGCAACCTCGGGGAGGCCTCCGCCCGCCCCTGGGGCGGCCGGAGGCGTGAACACCGTGTACTCGAGCGTGCCGACGTCGGCGAGGCCCGCGACGAGCCCGCGGGCCGCCGTCTCCGCTCCGCCGATCTCGCCCGGAACGAGCGTGAGCAGGCTGATGCCGATCATGGAAAGCTCTAAGCTATCTCCCGATGTCCGGCAGGCGAGCGCTCATCGTCGGGGTCGGCGGCCAGGACGGGTCCTATCTGAGTGAGTTCCTGCTCGGACGCGGCTACGAGCTCCACGGCCTCGTGCGCCACTCGACGACGGAGCTTCCCGAGCGGATCGCCCACCTGGCCGGCCGGATCGCCCTCGTCCGCGGCGACCTCCTCGATCAGCTCTCGCTGATGCGCGCGATCGAGGCGTCGCGGCCGCACGAGATCTACAACTTCGCCGGCACGTCGTTCGTCCCCGAGTCGTGGCGGCAACCGGCGCTCACCGCGGATTCGACCGGGATGGGCGTCGTCCGCCTGCTGGAGGCGATTCGGCTCGTCGACCCCTCGATCCGCTTCTATCAGGCCTCCACGAGCGAGATCTTCGGCCGGCCGCTGACCGCACCCCAGAACGAGTCGACGGCGCCCGTGCCGCAGAACCCGTATGCCGTCGCGAAGCTGCTCGGTCACCTGATGACCGAGCGCTACCGCGAGGGCTTCGGAATGTTCGCGGTCTCCGGGATCCTCTACAACCACGAGTCGCCAAGGCGTGGTCTCGAGTTCGTGACGAGGAAGATCACGCACGCCGCCGCCTCGATCTCACTCGGGCTCGAGCACGAGGTCATGCTCGGCGACCTCGCCGCGCAGCGCGACTGGGGATTCGCGGGCGACTACATCCGCGCGATGTGGCAGATGCTCCAGCAGGACGAGCCGGCCAGCTACGTCGTCGCAACCGGCGTGCTCCACTCGGTGCAGGACGTCGCCGAGACGGCCTTCGCCCACGCGGGTCTCGACTGGCGCGAGCACGTCCGCACCGACGAGCGACTCCTGCGCCCGCAAGATGACCGCGCTCAACTCGTCGGCGACTCCACGCGCGCCCGCGATGTCCTGGGCTGGGAGCCGACGGTCGGCTTCGAAGAGCTGATCCGGCTGATGGTCGACGCGGATCTCGCGCGACTCGACGGGGATCGGTCGCACCCGCCCGCGCAGGATTGGCCGGCCAGCCAATCGCCCGTGTTGCGCTGACACGCCGCTAGAATGCTCCGGTGCCGGAGGAGGAGCCAAAAAACTGCGAATCTGCAGGGATTTCCTCTCCTGCTGAGGTCGATGTCGCAGCCCTCTACGCGCAGTTGCGCGAAGAGGTCGCGCGTTCCGGCGCGGCACCGGGCGCAGGCGCCGGCACCGCCGCCTCGGAGCGGCACGCGCTCCGCAACGAGGCCGAGCGGCTCTGGCCCGTCTCTGCCGACCGCAACCTGCGCTTGCGCCCCGGCGTGCGCGGCGGCGTCGGGACCCCCGTCAAGGCCGTCCTCCGCAAGCTGATGCGCTGGTACGTGGAGCCGCTCGCGTACGACCAGCGCTCGTTCAATGCGGCGGTGCTCCGCCTCGTGGACGACCTCGACACGCGCATCGCGCAGCTCGAGGCCGAGCTGAAATCCCGCCCATGAGAATCGCAGTGTGCTCGCCTCAAGTCCCGTTCGAGCGGGGCGGGGCGGAGCTGCTCGCGGAGCGGCTTACCTTCGAGCTGAAGGAGCACGGGCACGACGCCGACCTGGTGACGATCCCGTTCAAGTGGTACCCGGGCGCCCGCATACTCTCGCAGGCGTTCCTCTGGCGGCTCGTCGACCTCGAGGAGGTGAACGGGCGGCCCGTCGACCTCGTGATCGCGACGAAGTTCCCCTCCTACGTGATCCGCCACCCGAACAAGGTCGTCTGGCTTGTGCACCAGTTCCGGCAGGCCTACGAGCTCGACCGGACCGACCTCGGCCAGTTCTCCGAGCAGCCCGAGGACCGGGCATTGCGTCGCTCGATCCAGCAGCTCGACCGGATCGCGCTCGGTGAGGCACGGAAGCTCTTCGCGATCTCCGGCAACGTCGCAGACCGGCTCGAGCGCACGCTCGGGCTCGAGGCGGAGCCGCTGCTACCGCCGCCCCAAGAGCTGCCCTACCGCACCGACCGCTACGACGACTTCGTCCTCTCGGTCAACCGGCTCGACCGGGCGAAGCGCATCGACCTCCTCCTCGAGGCGGCCACGCTCGACGAGACGCTGCGCGTCGTGATCGCGGGCGACGGCCCCGACCGCGAGCGGCTCGAGTCGATCGCGCGCAAGCACGGGCTCGACGGCCGCGTCACCTTCGCCGGCCGCGTCGGCGACGAGGAGCTGACCGAGCTCTACGCGACCTGCCTCGCCGTCTACTACGCGCCCGTCGACGAGGACTACGGGATGGTTCCCTACGAGGCGTACCGCGCCGAGAAGCCGGTCGTCACGACCGATGACGCTGGCTGGGTCACCGTCGCCGTCCAGGATCGTCGCACCGGGCTCGTGACCGAGCCGCGCGCGGCGGCGGTCGCCGAGGCCTGCCGCTGGCTGCGCGAGCACCTCGACGAGGCGAAGGCCTACGGCCGCGCCGGGCGCGAGGTGTCCGAGCGGATCACCTGGGACAACGTCGTCCAGAAGCTGCTCCTATGAGGGTCGCCTACTACTCGCCGCTGCCGCCTAACCGCTCCGGGATCGCCGACTACAGCGCACTCCTGCTGCCCGCGCTCGAGCGGCGCATCGAGGTGGTCCCGGTGGGCCGGCGCCGCCGGCTGTACCCGCTGTTGGGCCCGCGCGACGTCGACGTCTCGCTCTACCACCTCGGCAATAACCCGGATGCGCATGGCTGGATCGTCGACACCCTTCGGAGGAGGCCGGGCGTCGTCGTCCTGCACGATTTCGTCCTCCATCACCTCGTGGCCGGCCTCACGGTCGGCCGTGGCGACGGGCACGGGTACCTGGACGCGATGGAACGGGAGGGCGGCGTCGTCGGCCGGCTGCTCGGGCACGGCGTGCTCGACAAAAGAATTCCGCCGCTCTGGGAGAGCCGCCCCGAGGCGTTCCACCTCGCGGGCGAGGTTCTCGGCCTGGCGACCGGCCTGATCGTGCACTCCCGCTACGTCGAAGAGCGGGTGCGCGCGGCCCGCTTTGCAGGGCCGGTCTGGCGGATCCCGCATCCGGCCTGGACCGTCCCCGCCGTTCCGCCGGCTTTAATCGACGGCAGCCCGCTGATCGGCTCCTTCGGGAACGTGAACGCGAGCAAGCGGATCCCGCAGCTCCTGGAGGCGTTCGCGCGCCTCCGCTCGGAGCGGCCGGACGCGCGCCTTCTGCTCGTTGGCGCGGTCTCGCCCGGTTTCGACCTCGACCGCCGCCTGCAGCGCCTCGGCCTGTCCGGTGAAGGCATCGTGCGGGAGGAGTACGTGCGTGAGGAGCGGCTTTGGGCGCTGATGGCGGCCTGCGACGTCTGCGTCAACCTCCGCTCTCCGACGATGGGCGAGACCTCGGGCAGCGTGATCCGGCAACTCTCGCTCGGGAAGCCAGTCGTCGTGAGCGACGTCGGCTGGTTCGCGGAGCTCCCGGACGAAGTTGCGTTGAAGGTGCCCGTCGACGCGGGGGAGACCGACGCGCTCTACGCCGCCCTCGAGCTGCTCGCCCGCGACGACCGCGCGCGCAGCGCGATGTCGACCGCGGCGTTCGACCTCGTTCGACGGGAGCACGACGTCGACCGGGTCGCCGAGCTCTACGTCGCCGCGCTCGAGCAGTCGGTCGGCGGCGAGGCGGTCGCCCACGCGGTGGTCGGTGACGTCGCCCGCGCCGCTGCTGACGTCGGGATCGAGGCCGGCTCGGCCGAGGCGGCAGAGCTGGCGCGTCGCCTGGCCGAGGTCGAGCTTGGTCGATAGGGCGCGCCGCATCCCCGCGTGGCCCTCCCTCGCCGGGATCGTCGTCGCGTCGATCCTCTTCCGCTGGTGGTACGGACGCGGGATGGTCGCGCCGTTCATCATGGTCGACGAGCTGATCTACTCGGAACTCGCTCGGAGCCTCGCCGCCGGAGACGGGCTCGAAGTTCGCGGCGATCCCTACCTCGTCAGCCTGATCTATCCGCTGCTGCTGGCGCCCGTCTACGCCGTCTTCGACGCGCTGCCGGACGCGTACGCCGCAGTGAAGGCCCTGAACGCGATCGTGATGTCGCTGGCGGCCATCCCCGCCTACCTGCTAGCGCGCCGGGTGCTGCCGGTCTGGCCATCCTTGCTCGCCGCACTGCTCGCAGTCGCGCTGCCATCGATGGTCTACACCGGCACCGTGATGACCGAGAACGTCTTCTATCCCGCCTTCCTGCTCGTCGCCTGGGCGCTCGTCCGGATGCTCGAGCGGCCGACGATGGCGTCGCAGCTGCTCGTGCTCGGGCTCGTCGCCGGCAGCGTTCTCATCCGCGTACAGGCGGTCGCGCTTCTGCTCGCCGCCCTCACCGCCCCGCTCCTCCTGCGCCGGACGCTGCGCCCGTATGCACCGCTGTACGGAGTCGCGCTCGGCGGCGGTGCGCTCCTCGTCCTCGCGCAGCTCGTGCGCGGCGGGTCGCTCTCGAGCCTGCTCGGCGCGTACGCGGTCGTCGGGGAGACCGGTTACGACGTCGGCCAGGTAGTGCGCTTCCTGCTCTGGCACACCGCCGAGCTCGACCTGTACCTGGGCGTCTTCCCGCTCGTGGCGTTCGTGCTGCTGCTCGTGCGGGCGCGGACGCTCGACCCGCCGCTCCAGGCCCTGCTCGCCGCCACCGGCGCGCTCACCATCTGGGTCGTGCTCGTCGTCTCCACCTTCGCCTCGCAGTTCGCCTCGAACCGGATCCAGGAGCGGAACATGTTCTTCCTTGCACCCCTCTTTCTCGTCGCCCTGCTCGCCTGGGTCGACCGGGGTGCGCCGCGGCCGCGGGTCCCCGCGACGCTCGCCGCGCTCGCGCTCGGGGCGCTGCCGGCGCTCATCCCCTTCGAGCGCTTCATCGAGACGGGCGTCAAGTCGGACACCCTGATGTTGCTGCCGCTCTGGGAGCTTCAGGACCGGGTAGGACTGCATCGCGTCGACGATGTCGTCCTGCTCGTCGGTCTCCTCGCCGCCGCATCCTTCCTCCTCCTTCCGCGGCGCTTTGCGGTCGCGCTGCCCGTTGCGACGCTCCTGTACTTCGTGATCGCGTTTCCTGCGATTCAGCTCGGACGGCCAAACGGGCTCGAACAGGCCTCGCTCGGCGCGCTCTTCCAGGGAATCCGGGCGGAGCAGCGCGACTGGATCGACCGCGCCGTTCCCGACGGGTCGGAGGTGGCGTTCATCTGGACCGGGCGGCCGGACCGCTTCACGGTCAACCTGAACGAGTTCTTCTCGAAGAGTGTCGGCCGGATCTACGTCACCGATCTGGGCGTCCCGGGCTCCCTGCCTGAGACGCGAGTCGAGGTCGACCCGGAGACCGGCCGCTTCGATCCCCCCGTCCGCGCCCGCTACGTCGTCGTCGACGGGTCGATCGCACCGGAGGGAACCGTGCTCGCACGCGACGAGGGCTGGGGCCTCGCGCTGTGGAGGATCGACGGCGAGCTGATCTCGACCACGTCGGTCGAGGGCCTGTATCCGAACGACACCTGGTCCGGCGCCGAGGTGACCTGGCGGCGCCTGCGCTGCGACGGAGGCGCGCTTGCCGTCGCGCTCGACACCGATCCGAGTCTCTTCGACCGGGCACAGACGGTGACCGCGCGGGGAGGCGGAGCTGTCGAGCGCACCCGCGTCCCGCCCCTGGGCACGACCGAGCTCGTCGTCCCGCTCGTCCCTCGGGGCGGCGTCTGCACCGTCCGCTTCACCGTCGCGCCGACCGCGGTCCCGGGCGGCGGCGACGACCGTGAGCTCGGCGTCCACTTCCGTGGCTTCGACTACCGCGCGCCGTGAGGATCGTCTACGACGTGTCGCCGCTTTCGCATCCGCTGACGGGAGTCGGGAACTACGTCCGCGGCTCGCTCGCCGGGCTGGTGGAGGCGGCGGGCGGCGAGCACGAGATCGTCGCGTTCGCGCCGACGAGCCCGGCGGGGCGCAAGGCAATCCCGCGCGCGCTCGCCGGGATCGACGTCGAGCTCCGGCTCGTGCCGCTGCCCTTCTCGCAGCGCTGGCGGGACGCCTGGAGCCGGCTCGGCCGACCGCCGCTCGAGCGCGTCGTCGGCGAGCTCGACGTCTTCCACTTCTCGGACTGGATGTATCCGCCCCAAGCGGGCGGTGTCCGCGCCACGACCGTTCACGATCTCGTGCCACTCCGTCACCCCGAGTGGGTAACCGAGAAGACCCGCGCGATGCACGGCGCGAAGTACACGAACGCTGCGCGCACGTGCGACGTCGTCTTCGTCAACTCCGCCTACACGGGGCGCGACGTGGTCGACCGGTTGGGCGTCTCGGCCGAACGCGTCAAGGTCGCGCACCCGGGCGTCAAGGATGCGTTCCGCCCGGAGGGGGAGCGCGCGGATCTCGGCCGGCCCTACGTGCTCACCGTGGCGACCTTGGAGCCTCGCAAGAATCTGTCCACGCTCGTCGAGGCGCACCGGCAGCTCGAGAGCCCGCTGCTGCTCGCGGTCGTGGGCGGCACCGGGTGGGGCGACCAGCCCGAGTTGCGAAGTCCCGATGTCGTCCGGCTCGGCTTCGTTTCCGACGACGAGCTCGCCCGGCTCTACCGCGGCGCCGCCGTCGCTGTCTATCCGTCGCGCTTCGAGGGGTTCGGAATGCCGATCACGGAGGCGATGGCATGCGGCGTCCCAGTCGTCGCCTCGTCGCATGCCTCTATGGACGAAGCGTCCGGCGACGCGGCGATCCGCGCCGATCCGGACGACCCCGCCGCGATTGCTGCTGCAATCGAGGAGGCGCTGGAGCGGCGGGACGAGCTGGTGCCCCGCGGGCTCGAGCACGCGCGCCGCTTCACGTGGCGTGCGGCCGGAGAAACCTTTCTCGCCGGCTACGAGGAGGCGCGAAGGTGATCCGGGCCGGGGTGGACGTCTCGCCGCTCGCCCAGACCCGTGCCGGGACGGCGCGGCACGTCAACGGCCTGCTCGGCGCGCTCGCCGGCCGCGAAGGGATCGAGGTGACGCCGCTCTCTTTCGGCGGCGACGGCCGGCTGGCGTCGGTCGCGCGCGACACGTGGTGGTACTACCGTGGGCTGCCGCGCTCGGCCGCCGGCCTCGACATCCTCCACTGCACCACCTTCCGGGGGCCGCTGCGGGCTCGCGCGCCCTACACCGTCACGCTCCACGATCTCGCGCTCCTGCGCCATCCCGAGCTCTTTCCCCGCTGGCACCGGCTCTCGGGACGCGCGGGGATCGGACGGGTCGCGCGTGCCGCCGGCCGCGTGCTCGCGGTCTCGGAGTTCACGAAGCGCGAGGCGGTCGAGCTGCTCCGCGTCCCGCCAGAGCGCATAACCGTGATCGGCAACGCCGTCGACGCTGTCTTCTCCCCAGAAGGCCCCGCCGCGGACGGTGACTACCTGCTCGCCGTCGGGACGCTCGAGCCGCGCAAGAATCTCGAGCGGATCGCGGCCGCGGCCGCCAGCGCAGGGATCGAGCTGCGGGTCGTCGGCGCGCGGGGCTGGGGTGGAGTTGAGACAGATTGGATGAAACCCGGGGGCTGGGTCGGAGCGGTGTCCGACGAGGAGCTCGCGGCGCTCTATCGCGGCGCACGAGCGCTCGTGTTTCCGTCGCTGTACGAGGGCTTCGGCATCCCGGTGCTCGAGGCGATGGCGTCGGGAACGCCGGTCGTGACGAGCAGGGGCGGAGCGACCGAGGAGGTCGCCGGAGGGGCCGCGGTCCTCGTCGACCCGCTCGACGTGGACGCGATCA
>JBKJSM010000137.1:0-15095 GCA_046594445.1 Gaiellaceae bacterium
GGATGGGCTTCTTCAACGTGGTCGAGTGATGGAGGAAGAGGCGCGACGGGGAGATCTCTCCTGGCGCCTCTGGGCGCTCGTCCCCGTCGTGCTGCTCGCGCTCGCGGTCGGAGGCTACGTTGCCTCGGGGACGTCGATCGTCGGGCTGATCGGCCAGAATCCGCCGCAGCCGGACGAGTTCGACATCCGGCGGGTCGAGTTCAAGCCGGACGAGATCCGCGTCCGGGTCACGAATCCGCAGCAGGACGACCTGACGATCGCCTCGGTGACCGTCGACGACGCGATCGTGCCTTACGACCTGGACGGCCCGGCGACGCTCGGCCGTCTGCGCTCGAGCACGATCGTGATCCCATTCCAGTGGGTCGAGGACGACCCCATGGCGTTCGGCGTCACGAGCTCGACCGGGATCGAAACCGTCGAGGAGATTCCCGCGGCGGTCGAGACGCCCGGGGTGAGCGCCGGCGGCTTCCTTGGCTACGGGATCATCGGCTTCCTCGTCGGCGTGCTTCCCGTCGCGCTCGGGCTGCTGTGGCTGCCGTCCCTTCGCCGCGTCCGGCAGGAGTGGCTGACCGCGTTCATGGCGCTCACCGGCGGGCTGCTCGCGTTCCTCGGCGTCGAGGCGCTGTTCGAGGCGTTCGCGCTCCAGGCGGCGGTGCCGGGACCCTTGGGAGGCCCCGGGCTCGTGCTGCTCGGCGTGGCCGGCAGCTTCCTGACGATGACGTTCATCTCGGGCCGCTTCTCGACCAAGGCCGGCGGCGCGCTCGGCGGCGTCGCGCTGGCGACGCTCGTCGCGATCGGGATCGGCCTGCACAACTTCGGCGAGGGCCTCGCGATCGGGACGTCGTTCGCCTTCGGGCAGCTGACGCTTGGTTCGTTCCTGATCGTCGGCTTTATGATCCACAACATCACCGAGGGGCTGGGGATCGCGGCGCCGGCCGCGGACGAGGGCGCAGCCCTCTCCCTTCCGCGGCTCGGCTTGCTCACGGCGATCGCGGGCGCCCCGACGATCCTCGGCGCTTGGCTCGGGGGCTTCGCCGCGAACGACGTCCTGGCCGCGCTCTTCTTCGGAGCGGCGGCGGGCGCCGCTTTCGAGGTCGTCGCGGAGGTCGTCCGCTACGTCAGCCGCCGCGATCCGGCGGGCCTCCGTTCGGGGTACGCCGTCGGCGGGTTTCTCGCCGGGATCGCGATCATGTACGCGACCGGCCTGCTCGCCGGCTAACCGGACTCGCCGGAGGCTCGAATGATGCGGATGTTCCTGCTCGCCCTCGTCACGCTCGCGCTCACGGGCTGCGGCCCGATCGAGCCGCCACAGGCGCACGTGCTGGACGACGAGACGATCTCGGTGGTGACGACGATCGGGATGATCACCGACGCCGTCGAGCGCGTCGGGGGCGAGCGCGTCGAGGTCGAGGGGCTGATGGGCCCGGGGATCGACCCGCACCTCTACAAGGCGAGCGAGGGCGACCTGCGGCGGCTCGAGCGGTCCGACGTCGTCTTCTACGGCGGACTGCATCTCGAGGCGAAGATGGCCGACGTGCTCGAGCGGATCGGCGAGCGCCGGGCGACGCAGGCCGTCACCGACGCGATGCCGCGCGACGCTCTCCTCCTCCCGGCGCAGTTCAAGGGCCAGTACGACCCGCACGTCTGGTTCGACGTCTCGCTCTGGATGAACGCCGTCGAGCAGATCCGCGACCGGCTCGTCGAGCTCGATCCGGCGAGCGCGGCCCTCTACCGGCGCAACGCCGCCGCGTATCTCGCCGAACTCCGGGAGCTGGACGACTACGTGCACGAGCAGGTGCTGCGGGTGCCGGAGGGCCGCCGCGTGATCATCACGGCGCACGACGCGTTCAACTACTTCGGCGTCGCTTACGGCTTCGAGGTGCGCGGACTGCAGGGAATCTCGACCGCGGCGGAGGCGGGCGCGGGCGACGTGCAGAGCCTGGTTACGTTCATCGCGCGCAACAGGATCCCGGCGATCTTCGTCGAGTCCTCGGTTTCCTCTCGCACGGTCGAGGCGGTGCGCGAGGCCGTGCGGGCGCGGGGGCTCGACGTCGAGATCGGCGGCTCGCTCTTCTCGGATGCGATGGGGAATCCCGGGACGCCGGAGGGGACGTATATCGGCATGGTGCGGCACAACGTGGACACGATCGTCGCGGGGCTCAGAGGATGAGCACGAACGCTCCCGCCGTCGAGGTCACCGACCTCACCGTCGCCTACGACGAGAAGCCCGTCCTCTGGGACGTCGACCTCGAGGTCGCGCCGGGCGTGCTGATGGCGATCGTCGGACCGAACGGCGCCGGCAAGACGACCTTGATTCGCGCCGTCCTCGGGATGGTGAAGCCTGCGGCCGGGCAGGCTCTCGTGTACGGCCGGCCGTATGACGAGCAGCGCCGGCTCGTCGCCTACGTCCCCCAGCGCGGCAGCGTCGACTGGGACTTCCCGACCAGCGTGCTCGACGTGGTTTTGATGGGGCGATACGGGAGGCTCGGCTGGGTACGCCGGCCCGGAGTGGCGGACAAGGCGGCCGCCCGGAAGGCGCTCGAGCAGGTGGGAATGGCCGACCTCAGCGGCCGCCAGATCAGTCAGCTGTCGGGCGGGCAGCAGCAGCGCGTCTTCCTTGCGCGCGCGCTCGTCCAGGAGGCCGACGTGTACTTCATGGACGAGCCCTTCCAGGGCGTGGACGCGACGACGGAGCTGGCGATCGTCGAGCTCCTGCGCACGCTGCGCACGAGCGGCAAGACCGTGATCGCCGTCCACCACGACCTCCAAACGGTGCCCGAGTACTTCGACGAGGTGACGCTCCTGAACGTGCGCCGGATTGCGAGCGGGCCGGTCGAGGAGGTGTTCACCGAGGAAAACCTGCGGCGGACATACGGTGGCCGCGCGGCCTTCTTCGGGCGCAACGGTGCTTGACCTCTTCGACGACTACACGCTGCGCACGGTCGCGCTGGGCTCGGCCGCGCTGGGAATCACGAGCGGCGCGCTCGGCATGTTCGCCGTCCTGCGGCGCCAGAGTCTGCTCGGCGACGCGATCTCGCACGCGGCGCTGCCCGGCGTTGCGATCGCGTTCCTGCTGACCGGCAGCAAGGCGCCGCTCGTGCTCGTCACCGGCGCAGCCCTGGCCGGCTTCCTTGGCACGCTCGCCGTGATGGGCATCGTGCGGACGACGCGCGTGAAGTACGACAGCGCACTCGGCATTGTCCTTTCTGTCTTCTTTGGCTTCGGGCTCGTGCTGCTGACCTTCATCCAGCGCCGCCCCGACGCGAGCCAGGCCGGTCTCGACCGCTTCCTCTTTGGACAGGCCGCCGGTCTTCTCCACCGCGATCTGCTCACGATGGCGATCCTCGGCGGCCTCGCGTTGCTGCTGATGCTGCTCGTGTGGAAGGAGCTGAAGCTGCTCGCCTTCGACCCCGACTTCGGCGCCAGCCTCGGCTTCCCGATGCGCGCTCTGGACGTCCTGCTCACCTCGCTGCTCGTGATCGCGATCGTCATCGGCCTGCAGACGGTTGGTGTCGTCCTGATGGCCGCGATGGTGATCGCGCCCGCCGTCGCGGCGCGGCAATGGACGGACCGGCTCGGCCTCGCCACAGCGCTCGCGGGGCTCTTCGGCGCTCTCGCCGGCGTGCTCGGCTCGGTGCTCTCCGCCGAGGCGGAACGGCTCCCGACCGGGCCGACGATCGTCCTCTGCGCCACCGCGATCGTGCTCGTCTCGCTTCTGGCAGCAGGGCGTCGCGGCCTGCTCTGGCGCGAGCTTCGCGGTAGGCGCGACCGGCGGCGCCTTCGCCTCGCGGCTGTGCTCGCCGATCTGCTGGCGCTCGAGCACCAGCACCCCGAGGCGGGTCGCGGGCACTCGGCCGCGGTGCTCTCGGTCATGTCGGGCGGAGCGCTGCCCTCGCTGCAGGAGCTCGAGCGGCGCGGCCACGTGGCGCGGCTGGGCGAGGACGAGTGGGTGCTGACGGACACGGGGCGTCAGGTGGCCGACCGGTGACCTCGGGGCAGATCGAGATCCAGCTGATCGCCGTGGTCGTCGCGGTCGCCTGCGCGCTGCCGGGCACGTTCCTCGTGCTGCGCCGGCTGGCGCTCGTCAGCGACGCGATCAGCCACTCGATCCTGCTCGGAATCGTGCTCGGCTTCTTCGTCGTCGGCAACGTCACCTCACCGCTGCTGCTCGTCGGAGCGGCTCTCGTGGGGCTTGCGACGGTGGTGCTCGTCCAGATGCTCGAGCGCACGGGCCTCGTCCGCGAGGATGCGGCGATCGGACTCGTCTTCCCGGCCCTCTTCTCGATGGGCGTGATCCTGATCTCGCGCTACGCCGACGGCGTCCACCTCGACATCGACGCGGTGCTGCTCGGCGAGCTCGCGTTCGCCCCGTTCGACCGGATCGAGTTCTGGGGCTGGGACTGGGGACCGACCGCGCTCGTCGTGATGAGCGTGATCCTGGCGATCAACGTCGCCGCGATCGCGATCTTCTGGAAGGAGCTGAAGCTCTCGACCTTCGACCCCGCGCTCGCGATCGCGCTCGGCTTCGCGCCCGCACTCGTGCAGTACGCGCTGATGTCGCTCGTCTCGCTGACGGCGGTCGGCGCGTTCGATGCGGTCGGATCGATCCTCGTCGTCGCGCTCATGATCGCGCCGCCCGCGACCGCGTACCTGCTCACCGACAGCCTGCCCCGGATGCTCGTGCTGGCGGCCGGCATCGGCGCCGCGTCGGGGCTCGCCGGCTACTGGCTCGCCTACGCGCTCGACGCCTCGATCGCGGGCTCGATGGCGACAATGACGGGCGTTTGCTTCGCGCTCGCGTGGCTGCTCGCGCCCGGCCGCGGCCTCGTCGCGGCGGCGCGGCGGCGGGCTCGCCAGAAGCTCGAGTTCGCCCAGACGATGCTAACGATCCACTTGGCCAACCACGAGGGCAAGCCGGAGGCCGTCGAGGAGAGCCGGACCGAGACGCTCTACCGGCACCTGCGCTGGCAGCCCGAGTTCGCGCAGCGGATCGTGCGTCTCGCCGAGCGCCGGGGGCTCGTGCGCGCCGAAGGCCAGATGCTCAGGCTGACGCAGGCTGGTCGCGAGCTCGCGGCCGACGCGCTCGTTCGCTGACGCTAGGCTCCTCGCGAGGTGGGGCACTCGCACTCGCATGGCCACTCGCACGGGCTCGTCGACCCGTCGATCGTGCGCTCGCGGGCCGGCGTCCGCGCGGTCGCGCTCAGCCTCGGCGTCCTCGGCGCGACGGCGCTCGCGCAGTCGGCGTTGTACGTGCTTACGAGCAGCGTCGCCCTGCTCGCCGACCTGATCCACAACATCGGCGACGCGCTGACCGCGATCCCGCTCGGGATCGCCTTCTTCCTCCGCTCGGTCCGGGGGGAGAAGCTGGCCGGGCTCGCCGTGGTGCTCGCGATCTTCATCTCCGCCTGTGTCGCACTCTGGCAGTCGATCGAGCGGTTGCTGAACCCGGAGGACATTTCCTATCTATGGGTCCTGGCCGGCGCCGGCGCGCTCGGGTTCGTCGGCAACGAGATCGCCGCGCAGGTGCGGCTGCGCGCCGGCCGGCGGCTGTCGAGCCCGGCGCTGATCGCCGACGGGAACCACGCCCGCGTCGACGGGTTCGTCTCGCTCGGCGTGGTCGCGAGTGCCGCGGTCGTGGCCGTCGGGCTCGAGATTGCAGACCCGCTGATCGGCCTTGGAATCACGCTCGTGATCCTGAAGATCACCTGGGACTCCTGGCGAACCGTCCGCGCGAGCTGAGCCTGCGCCGCTCCTCCGGGAGGAGGAAGCCGAGCAGGAGCAGCGCCGGGGGGTAGGCGAGCGTGAGCGCAACCGAGACGGCGAGCCCACCGAGCTGCTTGCCGGCGAGCAGCAGCGCGACAGCCGCTCCGGCCGCGGTCAGTACGCGGCGCCACTGGTAGGGGACGGGGAAGACCCGCTGGGCGTACCAGGTCATCGCGACGAACATCACCCCGTACGCCGCGACGGTCGCGTACGCGGCGCCGAGCATCCCGTACGGCGGGATCAGGATCAGGTTGAGGACGACGTTGACGACGGCCGCGAGCCCTGCGATCACCCAGTTGAACTGGGTGCGTTTGGCCCGGCCGACTCCGATCGCCATCACGATGTACGCGGCGTAGGCCATGCCGCCGAACGCCAGCGGCGCGACCACGCGCTGGCCTTCGTAGAACTGCGGCGTCGCCAGCACGCGCACGAGCCACGGCGCGAGCAGGCCTAGGGCGAGCGCGAGCCACGAGGCCACGACGACGAGGTAGGTGAGGACGAACGCGTAGGTGCGCTTGGCCTCCGCGTCGTCCTCGATCGAGTAGGCGAACGCCGGCCAGGCCATCCGGAACGCGGTCAGCAGGAGCACCATCGCTGAGGCGATCCGCACGCCGATCTCGTAGAGCCCGACCTCCTCGAGGCTCGCGAGGTGGACGAGGAAGAAGCGGTCGCTGAAGTTGACGACGATCAGCGCCAGCGCGGCCGGGACAAGCGGAACCCCGAAGCGATTCATCTCGCGCAGCAGCGGCCGCGAGAACTCGAGCCCGAGCTGGGCACGGTTGACGGCCAGGAGAGCGAAGTAGACGACGAGCGTGCCGATGAAGTTGCCGACGATTACGCCGAGCGCTCCCCGCTCCCACACGACGACGAGGAGCACCGTCGCGCCGATCGTGACCGCGATGTTCGCAAGGCTGGCGAAGACGAAGGCGGTCGAGCGCTCCTCCGCGCGGAAGAGCGAGGTCAGCTGCTCGTAGTTCATCTGTGCCCAGATCCCGACGAAACCGGCGCGGACGAGGTTCGGGTCGTCGAGTCCGAGCAGGTCTGCGACCGGCGCCGCCAGCAGGACGCCCGCGGCGAGGCCGGCAGTCGCGCTCGCCATCGTGAACCAGAAGGACGTGCGGACGACGAGCAGCCGGCGCGCCACATCCTTCGAGTCGAAGTAGAAGCGGAAGAAGGCGGAGGAGATCCCGAGCCGCAGGATCGTGACGAGTACCGCGGAGAGGGCGACGACGAGGCCGACGGCGCCGAGGTCGGCGGCGTTCAGATAGCGCGTATAGAGCGGCAGCAGGAAGACCGCGAGCACGCGCGAGACAATCCCGCCGAGCCCGTAGATCGCGGAGTGCTTGCCGAGACGGCGGATCTGCGCGCCGAGCATCAGAGGTCGAGCGCGCGTACGGGAAGCTGGCGCGCCTCGGCGATGTGGCGCGCCGGGTCGGGGTCGAGTGCGGCGCGCTCGGGCGAGTCGTAGTACACGGCGTTCGCGGCTTCGATCCCGCCCGGCCCGTCGTAGCCGAGGAGCCATGTGAACGTGTTCTCCTCGTCGCTCACCCAGGCGCCGAGCACCTCGAAGCCGAGCCGTCGCCGGAGCGGCAAGACGTGCTCGCGCCACTCCGCGATCCACTCCTCCAGCTTCCCGGTCCTGATCGTGTAGATGCGGAGGACGAGCTCCATGCTCAGAGGCGAGCGTAGAGATCGAGCAGGCGGTCGGTCACGCGCTCGACGTCGTGGACCCGCTCGACGTAGGCGCGCGAGGCGGCCCCGAGCTCGCGCCGCCGCGACGCGTCGGAGACGAGCGGCCGCACTGCCTCGCGCAACGTGGCGGCGGTGGCCGAGACGATCGGCACGCGCGTCCCGAATGCCTCCTCGCTGCGGCGCACGGCCTCGTCGTGCAGGAACGTGACGACGGGCTTTCCGAGCGCCATCGCCTCGATCGCGAAGAGGCCGTACCAGCCGGCGTTCAGCTGGTCGACGACGATGTCGGCCGCTCGGTAGCGCTCGAGCGCCTCGTCGTGGTGCATCCCCTCGACGAGCTCGAGGTCGGCATCGAGCCCTTCCACCGCAGCGATCACGTGCTCCGTCCCCTTGCGGCGGCGGGAGGACGGTGCGTGCACGATCAGCGGGCGGGCTCGGTCGGAGGGAGGGGCTGGTGCGATCCGGGCGAGATCGACCCCCGGCGGGATCACCTCGGCGTCCGGCACCCAGCGGATCGCGTCGTAACTACCGACGACCCGTGCGTCGGCCTTTCGGCCGGGGGCAAGCTGCTCGGGCGTCTTGCCACGGATGTCGGAGCCGAGGTAGTGCATGACCGACTTCTTGCGCGCGGCGCGAAGGATCGGGAATTGGAGCGACTGCGGGACGAGCGTCAGCCCGAAGTGGAAGTGGAAGACGTCGGTCTGAGGCAACAACCGTGCCAGCGCGGTCCACTGCTGTGCCTGCCGCCGCGCGAAACCCCCTCGGCGATCGAGCGAGCAGTCCGCTTCCGGGTGGAGCTTGTATCGCTCGAAGACGACGAGCCGGGCGTCGACGCCGCGCCGCCGGAGCGCCTGGGCGTTCGTCCACGGCACCCCGGCCGTGTTGACCGGGCAGAGCGTGACCCGCAGCGGCCGCTCAGGACGGCTGTGCACGAAGATTCACGGACCCGCGACGACATCGGCACCCGCGCGTGTGATTTCGCGAGCTACCGTACGGCGCCCCGTGGGTGGGTGGGGGGTGGTGAGGTGGATCGCGGCAAGGCGTTCCATCAGTCCGCCGCGTGCGACGCCGAGTTGACGACGGGGCCGTCGAAGTCGACCTGGTCGAAGTAGCGCAAGCTCGCGCGGCCCGGCTGGACTCGCGACCGAAGCGCCGCGAGCTCCTCGTCCGAGATCTCCCCCAGTGCGCGCTTGACGCCAAGGTAGGGCAGGTTGAGGTCGTCCTGGTAGACGATCGTCGAGATCCGCGGGTTGATCTCGATCACGTGCTCGCCGACGAGCTGGATGTTGAAGAACCACTCGATCGCGAGGTCCGCCACGAGCTTGTCGGCGGTCGCCATCAGCTCCTCGTCCTCGAGCGTGACGAAGTACATCGCGAGGCCGGCGCGCATCGCCTCCCGCGTCTTCGGGTGACCGAGCACGACCCGCTCCCCGTCCGCGATCCCGTCGATCGTGCGCTCGCCGCCGGTCGCAAGCTCCATCACGAGCAGGTCGGGGCCACCCTCGTCGGGCAGCAACTCCACCGCCTCCTCCAGGCGCATCGCCACCGATCCTGGCCGCTCGTTCAGGAGCTGGTGCGCGCGGTCGACGGTCGGGTCGAGGACACGGAAGCCGCGCGAGCCGGAGGAAAAGACGGGCTTGAAGCAGACGGGGCGGTCGGGGTAGCCAAGCTCGGCGGCGGCGGCGGCGACCTCGGCCGCTCCGTTCACGCGGCGGAACTCCGGCCCCTTGATCCCAAGCCGCTGCAGCAGTGCGTAGGTTTCCGCCTTGTCGTTCGAGCGGTGGATCGTGTCGGGCGAAGAGACGAGCACCGGCACGGGAAAGCGCTCGCGGTGCGCCGCGAGCCCCTCGAGGTCGAACGAGGACTGGGGGAGGACGACGTCCACACCCTCCCGCTCGACGACGTCGAGCATCGCGTCCGCAAAACCCGGGTCGGAGCCGGCGGGCACGATGTGGAACGCGTCGCAGAGGTGGCGGCCGATCGAGCGCTCGCTCATGTCGGTGCCGATAAGCCGCACTGTCCGCTCGCCGTTGGCCCGCAGGCCCTCGAGTAGCGCCGCCGTTCCGGGAGCGCCCGAGGCGCTGACGAGGACGGTCACGTCCCTCACGAGAGGTCGATCCGGTCGGCGGCGAGCTGGTCGAGGCGCCGCTCCTTCTCCTCCTCGAGCATCGCGCGCATCGTCTCGCCCATCCGCGTGCCCGGGTAGACCCAGATCTCGGGGTGCGTGAGCAGCTGCAGCCAGGGGAACGCGCTGTCGCGCAGCTCCTCGTGCGGGCACCCCGAGCGCCAGTGCTGGTTCGAGTCGGAGCGGTACGTCTCGGGGTCGAACCACGGCGACTCCATCACGTTGACCGCGCCCTCGACCGACGCGCGCATGTACTGGGGGTCGGGGTTGTGCCAGGCCAGTACGGGGTCGAAACGCTCGTCGAGGTCGACTCGCGGGTACACCGCGTGCAGCCCGACGCGGTGTCCGAGCTCGCGCAACCGCTCGAGCGCGGCCTCGCCCTCCGACGAGCTGAGGTTGTAGAAGATCGAGCCCGTCATCAGGAAGTAGGTCGCCTGCGCGCCGGCAGAGGCCTCGAGCTCGGCCATCCGCAGCGCCGCGTCAAGCGAGAGGTCGACGTCGTGGCGGAGGATCAGGTCGCCCTCCTGCGGCTCGCCCTCGAAGAATGCAAATCGGTAGCCGCCCTCCTTCGCCGCCTCGAGCAGGTCGGCGTAATGGGCGAGGTCAAAGGCGCAGCTCATCGGCGGGTCAGCACCCACTGGAAGGTCCCGTCGCCCTCAGGCTCGGTGATCGTGACGACCTCGTCGCGCAGCAGCTCGAAGCCGGTCTCGGCGAGCATGCGGCTGTTCGTCTCCGGCGGAAAGCTGGAGAAGTACATCTGTACGCCGAGCCACTCACCCACCCAGCCGTCGCTATCGCCCGTCCCGAGCGCCGTCAGGAACAAGCCGCCCGGCACGAGCCAGGAGTGGATGCGTGCGTACAGCGGCGCGAGCAGGTCGCGGGGTACATGGTTGAAGGAGTAGAACGCCGCGACCGCGTCGACCGAGCCAGGCTCGAACCCGGCCTCGGTGAAGTCTGTGCGGACGAACTCGGCGCCGGGCACCCGCTCCCGCGCTCGGCTCAGCTGCGCCTCGGAGAGATCGACGCCCGTGAGGCGGAAGCGCTCGGCAAGGAGCGCCGTCTCGGGGGTGCCGCCGCCGCATCCGAGCTCGACCACACCTGCTCCTTTCGGCAGCCGCGTGAGCAACTCGCCGCACCACTCGGCGCGCGGGTCGTTCGTGATCCGGCCCTTCCAGGACTCCCAGGTGTCGATCATGGCGTCGTACCCGGCGCCGACGAGCGCTGTGCGGGGATCGCTCACTCGACCTCCACCTCGAGCAGGCGTGCCGCATCCTCCGCGCGCTGCAGTGCCTCGACGGATGTGTCCGCCGTCGCGATCACGTAGCCGCGGCGATCGCCGTCGAGCCGCACCGGGCGGATCGTCTCGCCGATCTGAAGGTAGGTGTCCGCCTGCACGACGCCCTCCGCCGCGAGCACCGGCTCGAGCGGACCGATCGACCGCACCGTGCCGGTCGGCAGCGGCCCCGGCTGGGCGGTGAGGAAGCGGATCGCGAGCGGCTGCTTGAAGCGCGGCAGCGCGAGCTCGTCTGGGACCGGTTCGCCAAGCGCCTGGCGCAGCGCCACCTCGACGAGGTCGACGCCGACCGCGTGACGGACGAGGTCGGCCATCTGCCCGCCCGGGATCCGAGCCGCGACCTCGACCACCCGGACCGAGCCGTCGTCGGAGACGATCAGCTGCGGGAACGCAATCCCGTCGCGCAGGCCGAGCGCGCGGACCGAGTGCACGGCGACCCGCTCCGCCTCCTCCAGGACGTCCGCGAAGATCGAGGCCGGATAGACGTGGATCCAGCCGACGCCGAAGCCGATCCCCGGCGGGCGCAGGCGGTCGGACAGGGTCAGCGGGAACGCCTCGCCGTCGCGCGCGATCACGATCCCATTCAGCTCGAGCCCGTCGTGGAAGCCCTCGACGATCGCCTCGTTCGTAGGCGACTCGTCCAGCGCGACGTGGAGGTGCGCGTCCAGCTCGTCCTGCGACTCGATGTAGAAGATGCCGCGCTGCCCCCCCGAGTCGGCGGGCTTCAGCACCGCGGGAACGCCCACCGCGTCGAGCGCGACGCGGGCGCTCTGGAGGTCGCGCGCCGCGGCGAAGCGCGGCTGCGGGACGCCGGCATCGGCGAACGTCCGTCGCATCGCGATCTTGTTCGTCATCAGATGGGCGGTCTCGGCGCCGATCCCCGGGAGCCCGAGCTCCTCTGCGACGGCCGCCACGAACGGCACGGCGCGGTCGGCCGAGACGGTCAGCACCCCGTCGACGCCGTGGCGGCGCCCCACCTCGGTCACGGCGGCGACATCGGTGAAGTCGACCGCCTCACCCACGTCCGCGGCCGCGAGCCCGAGCGCGTCCGGATTCCGGTCGACCGCGACCACGCGCAGGCCGAACTCCTGGGCCCGCAGGATCGCGCGCCGCTGGTGCCGGCCCGCGCCGACGAAGAGGACCGTCTTCACGGCCGCGATGGTATGTCTTAGGAGCTTGCGCGAGCGCTGAAGGTCGGTACCAAGAACGCCAGCCGCTTGAAGCGGGCGATCTGGCAGCCGTCCCGTAGCGTCAGCCGCGTCCACACCGCCCGCCCGCGATACGTGCCCTGCACGACCGCTTCCTGCGGGCCACCGTACTGCTGTGTGCACATCGCGTCCTGCGACACCGGCGCGAACGGACTTCGCATCCCCGCGAGCTTCTCGCACGCGCCGGCCGGCCGCGGTAGCGTGCCGCCCGCCGGCCCGCAGCGCAGCGTCCATCGCTTCACGTTCCCTGCGCTAGGTCCTTCCGGCCAGTAGGAGATCTTCAGCTCCGTCGTGGCGGTCGCCCCCGCGCTCGCGCCGGCGGCGATCACAGCGACGAGCGCGGTGAGGAGGAGGGTGACCCGGAGCACAGCGACAGGGTAGCGTTCGTTTGCGAATGCTCAAGGGCAAGCGGATCCTCATCACCGGCGGCGCCGGGTTCATCGCGACGACGCTCGCGCGGCAGCTCGTCGACGAGAACGAGATCGTCGCGGCCGACAACATGCATCGCGACGCGCTCTCGGGGACGCCACTCGCCGAACATCCGAACTTCACCCTCCACCAGGCCGACGTGCTCGATCCTGCGGCGATGCGCGAGCTGTCGGCGGGGGCGACGCACATCGTCCATTGCGCCGCGATCGCCGGCGTCGACACCGTGCTCGAGAGTCCAGTGCGGACGATGCGTGTGAACGTGATCGGCACCTACAACGTGCTCGAGGCGGCGATCGAGACGCTCGACAGCCTCGAGCGCTTCATCGACTTCTCGACGAGCGAGGTCTTCGGCACGCACGCGTTCCGGGTCGAGGAGGGCCAGGTCTCGACGATCGGCTCGGTGGGGGAGGCGCGCTGGACGTATGCGGTCTCGAAGCTCGCCGGTGAGCACATGGCGCACGCCTACCACGACGAGCTCGGCCTACCCGCGGTCACCGTTCATCCGTTCAACGTCTTCGGCCCCGGCCAGATCGGCGGCGGCGCGATTCGGGCGTTCATCGAGGCGGCGATCGCCGGGCGCGACCTGACGATCCACGGCGACGGCTCTCAGATCCGCGCCTGGTGCTACGTCGACGACATGGTCGCGGGTTGCCTTGCGTGTTTGGAGGTGCCCGAGGCGGTCGGCCAGGCGTTCAACATCGGCAACCCGCGCGCGACGGTGACGATCTACGACCTGGCGCAGCGGATCAACCGGCTCGCCGGGGGCACGGGCGAGATCACGTTCCAGCCGCTCCACTATGCCGACGTCGAGCTCCGGATCCCGAACGTCGAGAAGGCGCGTGAGGTGCTCGGCTTCGAGGCGAAGGTCGACCTGGACGAGGGCCTAGAGAAGACGATCGCGTGGTATCGAGAGAAGACACTGAGCCCGTCCGCCTAGCGTTTCCCGAGCTGGGCGACGCGGAGCTCGCCGAGGTGCGCGCCGTGCTCGAGTCGGGTGCGCTGACAATGGGGCCGAAGGTGGCGGAGCTCGAGGAGCTCGTCGCCGCTGCGTGCGGGGTCGAGCACGCCGTTGCCGTCTCCAACGGCACGGCCGCGCTTCACCTGGCGGTGCTGGCACTCGGGATCGGCGAGGGCGATGAGGTGATCGTCCCCGCCTACACGTTCCCCGCTACCGCGAGCGTCGTCCGTCTGGCCGGCGCGACACCCGTGCTCGTCGACGTCGATCCCGCCACGTTCAACCTCGATGTCGCCAAGGTCTACGAGGCCGTCACGCCGCGGACGAGGGCCGTCCTCGCCGTCCACCTATTCGGCCGCCCGCTCGACTGGGAGGCGCTTCAAAGTGCGGTGCCGCCCGAGGTGCTCCTGCTCGAGGATGCGGCGGGCGCGCTCGCCGCGAAGTGGCGCGGCATGCCCTGCGGCGGCCTCGGCACGCTCGGCTGCCTCTCCTTCCACCCGCGCAAGATCGTCACGACGGGCGAGGGCGGCGCGGTGACGACCAACGACCCCGACATCGCCGCCGCGATCCGCCGGCTGCGCAACCATGGCCTCGACCCGGCCGCGGACATCGCCGAGCCCTCGACGAACTACCGGCTCGCCGACATTCTCTGCGCGGTCGGGATCCCCCAGCTGCGGCGGCTCGACGAGCTGCTCGCGGAGCGCACCAGGGTCGCCGAGGGCTACGCGAAGCGGCTGGCGGGTGTCGTCGACCTTCCGGCCGCGGACGAGGGGGACACGCATGGCTGGCAGGCGTATGTGATCCGGCTCGACCGTCGCCGCGAGGCGATGGAGACGCTGCGGGCCGAGGGGATCGAGGTGCAGATTGGGACCTATGCACTGCACCACCTGAGCGCCTACCGCGATCACGGCCCCTTCCCGGGCGCCGACGAGGCCTTCGAGCGCGCCCTCGCGCTGCCGCTCCACGCGCGGCTGACCGAGGCGGATCTCGACCGCGTCGCCGAGGGAATCCGACGCTTCGCTTGACGCGCGGCTCCTTGTAAGGGAATACTCACAAACTATGAGTACGACGACGACCAGGCAGACCGCCGACGAGCGGCGCGAAGCGCTCCTCACCGCCGCGCGTCGCGAGTTCTCGCGCAAGGGCCTCCACGGCGCCTCCACGGACACGATCGCGAAGGCTGCCGGCATCTCGCAGCCGTATCTCTTCCGCCTCTTCGGAACGAAGAAGGAGCTCTACCTCGCCACGACCGCGCGCGCGATGGAAGAGACCTACCAGGCGTTCGAGTCCGCATCCCGCGGCAAGCACGGCCAGGAGGCCCTACACGCGATGGGTGAGGCCTACTCAGGGTTGATCGAGGATCGAGAACGGCTGCAGCTGATGCTCCAGTGCTTCGCCGGCTGTGAGGATGCGGACGTTCGAGAGGCCGCGCGACGGGTCTGGCGCGACCTCGTCGAGCTGATCGAGCGCGTCTCGGGCGAGCCGCCGGAGGTCGTCAGCACCTTCATCGCCAAGGGGATGCTGCTGAACGTGATGAACGCGATGCAGCTCTTCGACGACCCCACGCCGTGGGGCGACCGCCTGATCGCAGGTTGCACGGATTAGAGTGTTTTTTGCGTTCACAAGAAA
>JBKJSM010000082.1:0-11586 GCA_046594445.1 Gaiellaceae bacterium
GCCGAGATGAGCCTTGTCGGCGATCGCGGAGCCGAGCGGCCCGCCGAAGACGATCAGGAGCAGGAGGCCGGCAAGCACGAGTCCCATCAGGGCGACGAGGACGATCGCGACGAGCCGGGTCTTCCAGAACGCCCGAGTCTCGACGCGGTCGTAGGCGCGGTTGACAGCCTTGATCACCGCGTTCATCGCGCCGCTCGCCGCCCAGACCGCGGTGAACGCGGTGATCAAGGCGGTCAACCGCGCCTACGACCGCGTCGAGACGCGGGCTTTCTGGAAGACGCGGCTCGTTGCGATCGTCCTCGTCGCCCTGATGGGGCTCGTACTCGCCGGCCTGCTCCTCCTGATCGTCTTCGGCGGGCCACTCGGGACCGCGATCGCGGACAAGGCTCATCTCGGCGGAGCGTTCGAGCTGCTCTGGGCGGTCCTGCGCTGGCCGATCGCCTTCACCGCGATCCTGCTCTTCTTCTCGCTCGTCTACTACCTGGCGCCCAACGTCGACGTGCGCAACTGGAAGTGGCTGACGCCCGGCGCGCTCGTCGGCAGCATCCTGTGGCTCGCGCTCTCGGGGCTGTTCGCGCTCTACACGAGCTTCTCCGACTCCTACTCGAAGACCTACGGCGCGCTTGCGAGCGGGATCGTCCTGCTCCTGTGGCTGAACTACTCGGCGTTCGCGCTCCTCTTCGGGGCCGAGCTCAACTCCGAGCTCGACGAGCAGGCGGAGATCAGGGCCGCAGGCGGCGAGAATGCCGGCCTGATCAAGCCAAGCCGACGCGACTAGCGCCAGTCGCTCACTTCGTCGTCGCGAACGTGACGACGCGCGCGGCACCGACATTTCCGGCGGCGTCCATCGCCGTGACGGAATACGTGACCGTGATGGCCTTCGCGATCCCCACCGTCACCGCGTACGAGCCTCCCGCCGCAGCCACCGCGGTGTAGGGCCCGGCCGCGCTCGGCGCGGTGCGCGTCGCCGTGATCGATGCGCTTCCTTCCGCCGCGCCGGTGATCGAGTCGGCCACGTTGCGGTTGTCGACGTAGCTCGCGGTCGGGATGCCGGGCGCCGCGGTGTCCTTCGTGGCCGCGAGCGTCGCAACGGTCGAGACGTTGCCGGCAGCGTCCGTCGACGTGGCACGGACGGTGACGGCTCCTTCGAGCAGCGTCAGGGCGCCCAGCCAGACGACGACAGTCCCCGCGCCGGCCGTCGCGGCCGCGGTGGCCGTCACCGTCGCGGAGCCGTCGGTGATCGTCACGGCGACCGTGTCGGTGGAGAGTGAGCCGGCGGAGAGCGTGACCGAGACCGGGAACGAGAGCGCGGTCGCAGCGCTTACGTAGGCTGCAGCGCTAACGCCGGGCTGTACCGGCGCGGTCGCGTCGGCGATCGCCGTCGCTTCGGGGCCGGCAAGGCTGGTGAAAGCAGGCACACCACTCGAGGTGGCGCGCACCACGTACCGGTAGCTCGAGCCATCCACGGTCGCCGTGTCGTCGTAAGTCGTCGCCGCGGTCGTCGCGATCTTCGCGAGCGAGGCGGCGCCGGTGGCACGATAGACGTCATAGCCTGCGAGATTGGTGGTGGTCGAGGCGACCCAGCTCAGCTGGATCCGCCCTGCGGCCCTCGCGATGGCCGTGAGGGACGCCGGCGCCTCGGGGGCCTCGTCCAGTGCCAGCGGGTATGTCCGATAGAGCCAGCTCGAGCCACTCAGCCGGAGCTCCAGGGTGCCGGCCCCACGTCCTGCCATCGTGGACGAAGTCCGCACCGAGACCGCTGACGAAGCCCCGGGCGAGAGCGTGACCGTGCTGGCGCCGCCGGCGTTGAACGTCGCGGCGGCGACCTGCGCGACGCCGGCGAGCGTCAGCGTGACCGACTGGGGAGCACCGCTCACATTCGTGACCGTGAAGACCGAGGTGAAGGTGCGGGCTGACGGCACGAAGCCCAGGTCGACCGCCAGGGTGTCGACGCCTCCGGTCGCCACCGCATCGGCTCCCGGCGTGACCGAGAAGTAATTGGCGAGCCGGTCGACAACGAACGTGTTCGCGCCGACCGTCGTCGTAGCGGTGAAGGCCGCCGCCGATCCGCGCACGCCGAGCAGGCTGCCGAGCAGAACGCTCAGGCAGCCGACGACGAGTGCAGTGCGGAGGCGGCGGCGCTTCACGCGCGAACCCGTTCCAGCTGCTCGGTGGGGAGCCAGATTCGCCTCAGCAGCCCGAAGAGGAGCACGAGGGACATGACGGCGATGACTGCGGAGCGCACTTCGCGGGTGCGCGCGTAGATGAGCGCGTAGCCGCCGTACGGCACGGAGCCCTGCACCTTTCCCACTTCCGCAGGAAGCTCGATCGTCCACGGATCGCGCTGCACATTCGCGTCGCCCTTCGTGCGGTAGCCCACGCGACCGTCACGTGCGTGCAGGACTTCGACCACCCGGTGGGTGACGAGCTGGCCCGGCACGTACGGGTTGCCGAACGTGATCACGTCGCCGACCCGGACTCGGCTCCCCGGCACGGACCGCTCGATCGCGAGCGAGCCTGTCTTGACCGCCGGGTCCATCGACCCGGAGTAGACGGCGACGGGCTGGTATCCGAGCAGGAGGAGCGCCGCGTAGCCCGCGACCGCGAGAACGGCCAGCCCCGAAAGGAGGCCGGCCGTTCCGCGCAGGGCGAAGGAGAGAGTGTTCCACTGGAGCATGTTCTCGTCCCCTCTCGCCTAGGCCTGGACCGCAGACCACGTGAAGCTGGACGTGGCGGTGGCGCCCTGAAGAGCGTTGTCGCCCGCGTCCGTGCCCGTGCTCGGCAGTGAGACATGGAAGTAGTAGGTGTGCGCGTCTCCCGCGGAGCCGCTGGCAGCGAATGAGCCCAGCGCCGTCGAGGCGAGACCTGACAGAGGACCGTCGTAGAGCTTGTCGGCTGCGATGCCGTCGTTGTCCTTGTACACGACGAGCTTCAGAGCCGACCCGAGCGCCGCGCTGCCCGACGTCGAGCCCGAGAGGCTGTAGACGCCCGCCAGCGAGCCGGTGTTCGTGATCGTGACCGATCCGGTCGACGCCTGACCGATCTTGAGCGCCGACGCCGAGAGCACCGCGCCGGAGCCCGAACGGCTCATCGACATCGATCCCGTCGTGAAGGCGTTGCTGGAGATGGTCGTCGGCGTGGCCGTGAAGTTCGCGTAGGTGCCGCCGACGGCGACGACGCCGACCGCGGAGACCGAGGCGAGTGAGAAGAGAATCTTGGAGCTCAGTGTCTTCATGCCTGTCCTTTCGTGGGGGTCGTGCTCGACAGGACGAAGGATCGGAGAGCCGGGGAAAGCCTCGATAGGGACTTTGGGAAAGATCCGGTATCAGGCGTTACGACTTGAAAGTCGTATTTGGCCGGCGGTAGCGATAGCCGAAGCCGCGCACAGTCTCGATCAGCTCGGGCGTCCCCAGCTTGCGGCGCAGGAAGCCGACGTAGATCTTCACCTGGTCGCCCGTGCCGTAGACGTCTCCCCAGACGAGCTCCATCAACTGCCCCCGCGAGAGAACCTGGCCCGGGTGCTGAACGAAGGCCGAGAGCAGCCGGAACTCGAGCGGCGTCAGCACCACCGGCGCGCCGTGAACGCGCACTTCGCTCGCCGCATGGTCGATCGAGACGACGCCGTCGTCGTAGACCTCGCGCACGTCCGGGTGTCCTCCGGCTCGCCGCAGCACGGCCTCGACCCGAGCCACGAGCTCGCCCGCCGAGAACGGCTTGCCGACGTAGTCGTCCGCACCCGCGCGCAACCCGCGGATCCGCTCCACCTCCGTGTCGAGGCCGGTGACCATGATCACGGGCACCTCCGAGACCTGGCGAATCATCTCTAGCGTCTTCCACCCGTCGAGCTCTGGCATGACGATGTCCAGGAGGACGAGGTCGGGATGCGTCTCGTACAGCCTGCGCATCCCTTCGCGCCCGTCCGCGGCGGTGACGACCGTGTAGCCGGCGCCTTGCAGGCGCTTCTCGACCGCCGCCCGCTCGGTGGCGCTGTCGTCGACGACCAGGATCGTCCGGCCGCTCACCGCAGGCCCACTTGCGAGCCGATCGTTTCTGCGTGCTCCTCCGCCCCGGCGAGCCCCTTCCGCTCCATCGCGCCCCACTCGCCGCCGCGCACGAGCTGCCAGAAGCCCTCGAGCCGCCAGAGGTGGTTCAGCTGGCGGTAGCCCAGGTTCTCGAGGAGCGCAAACAGCACGACTCGCCCGAGATCGTCCCAGCCCGGGTGCCGCCCGAAGCTGAGATCCTCCAGCGCGATCGCCCCGAGCGAGAGAAAGAGCCCGAAAAGCACCGAGACGGCGAGAAAGAGGCCCAGCGTCTGCCCGTCCACGTCACCGAACGCCACTCCGGCGCCCACGACCACGTAGCCCGAGAGCTCGATCAACGGCCCGAGCACCTCGAACAGCAGGACCGCCGGCAGCGCGAGCATCCCCGCGACGCCGTAGCGCGGGTTCAGCATCATCCGGCGGTGGATCAGCAGCGTCTCCAGCGTCCCGCGCTGCCAGCGGCGCCGCTGCCGGCGCAGCACGCGCGCGCTCTCCGGCGCCTCCGTCCAGCAGACGGGATCGGCGACGTACACGATTCGGTACGGCAGCCGTCGCTCGCGCATCGTCCGGTGCATGCGGACGACGAGCTCCATGTCCTCGCCGACGGTGTCGGTGCGGTACCCGCCCGAGTCGATCGCGATGTCCTTGCGGAAGAGGCCGAACGCGCCCGAGACGATCAGGAGGCCGTTCAGGGCGCTCCACCCCACGCGCGCCGCGAAAAATGCTCGGAGGTACTCGACGACCTGCACCATCGGCAGGAAGGCGCTGGGCAGCCCGGCCTCGACGATGCGGCCGCGCTCGACGCGGCAGCCGTTCGCGATGCGGATGACGCCGCCCGTCGCGACGACGCGGTCCGGGTCGTCGACGAACGGCAGAGCTGCCTTTACGAGCGCGTCCTGCTCGAGGATCGAGTCGGCGTCGATCGCGCACACGAGCGGGTAGCGCGAGAAGTTCATGCCGGCATTCAGCGAGTCGGCCTTGCCGCCGTTCTCCTTGTCCACGACCAGGAGGTTGAGACGGCCGCGGGGCGCGTAGATCCCACGCACGCGCGCGTGGTCGAGGTACGGCGGCGTCGGGCGCTCAACGAGCGCGAGGTCGAAGGCGTCGACCAGGCGCCCGAGCGTCTGATCCGTCGAGCCATCGTTGACGACGACGAGCTCATGGGTCGGGTACTCGAGCGCCAGGAGCGAGCGGATGCTGTCCACGATCCCGAGCTCCTCGTTGTACGCGGGGACGAGGATCGACACGGGCGGGGCCAGCGGCGAGCGGATCGTCCGGCGCAGGCTTGTTCCGACGAGACGACGCTTGTAGCGGCTCGTCTCGAGTCCCGCGAGAACGAGCAGCACCGCGTGCCAGGCGGCGAAGAGCAGGAAGTAAATGAGGACGGCTTGGATGTAGATCGTCACGCGAGCGCCGCCCTCGCGTGCGGGTCGCCCTTCCCCGCCGCGCGTGCGAGCGCTACCCGGCCGGCAGACCCGAGGTGGGTCAAAGCTCCCGCGGCGCGATCTCGCAGCAGCCACGCGTCATCGCGCAGCGCGTCCGCCAGCGCGTCGGTGGCCGATGGGTCTCCGATCGCGCCGAGCGCCGTCGCTGCCTGCACGCGTACGAAGAGCGGCCGCCCCGCGTCGCGGAGCAGAGCGAGCAGCTGCGGAACCGCGTCCGCGTCCCCGATCGCGCCGAGACCGTGGACGCCGCGGGCGACGAGCTCATCGTCGTCGGAGCCGACCGCGTCGCGTAGCACCGCGGCGGCCTCGACAAGACGAAGCTCACCGACGACGGCAGCGATCAGCCGCCGGAGCTGCGGCGAACGCGCGCGAGCGTATGCGGCCGGAAGCACAGCGGGGACGCGCAAGCCGAGCGCGAGCAGCAGCTCCGCCGCGGCGCCGGGCGCCGAGGACGCCGCCTCCTCGGCGACCGCGAGGGCCGGCTCGAGCAGGCTTTCGTCACCGAGCTCGGCGAGGCCTCGCGCGCACGCGAGCGCGACGGTTTGATCGCGATCGCCGACCCCTGCGGACAGTGCCTCCGCGCCGAGCGGCGACCGGGCTTCGGCAAGCGTCTCCGCTCCCAGGCGCCGCGCAGCCGGACGGCGTGACCGTAGCTCGCCGACGGCGTCACTCACGATCCCCGTTGCTTCGAGCAGCGCGGTGAGGCGCGCGCGCTCGCTGCCGCGCAGATCGGCGAGCGCCGTGAGCGCAACTTCTCTCAGGACGAGCCGCTCTTCGAGGCTGGCCGGTGGCCGCGGCTCCTCGTCCGCCGCCAGGTACAGCGCAAGGTCGAGCTCCCAGCGGTCGCGAAGCGGCCGAGCGCGGGCGCGCCGCCGGGCGCCGAGGGCGCGCGCCGTGACAAGGAAGGCCGCGAGCAGCACCACGGCTGCGGCGAGACCGGCAGCCGCGGCCGCCGCCAACGTGCTCACCGGCGTTCGAGCGCGCGACGGATGCGGAGCGACAGCTCGCGCGGGCTGAAGGGCTTCGGCATGTACTCGTCGACGCCGATCCCGAGACCGGCCAGGACGTCGTCCTCGCCGGACCGCTCCGTCAGCATCACGATCAGCACGGCTTGCGTCTCCTCGCGCTCCCGCAGGATGCGAACGACCTCGAAGCCGTCGAGCTTCGGCATCACCTTGTCGAGCACGATCAGGTCGGGGTGCTCCGACAGCGCGAGGCGCAGCGCCTCCTCGCCGTCCTCGGCTTCGATCACCTCGTACCCGTCAGCGAGGAGACGCGCGGCGACGAGCCGGCGGACGGTGGATGAGTCGTCCGCGACGAGGATCTTCATCCCCGGAGTGTCCCTGATAGCCGCGCGCGGCAGGCCTCGGCGACGTCGCCGAGATCGACCTGGGCGAGAATCCGGTCATGGCGCCCCTCGTCGAGAGTCAGCGTCCGCAGCGCTTGCTCGTACGCGCGCCGGGCGGCGCCGCGATCGCCTGTGGCGTCGTATGCGTGTCCGAGCTGGAACGCCGCGAGACCGAAGGCTGGATCGACATAGAGCGCCCTCCGAAAGGAATGGACGGCACGAGCGGCTTCCCCCTCGCCCAGCTCGACGAGCCCGCGTACGAAGTACGCGTCGGCGTTGAGAGGCTGCTCGCGGAGCAGTTTTGCGACGGCTGCGAGCGCTTCGGTCGCGCGGCCACCGTCGGCGGCGGCGAGCGCCTGGTCGAGCAGGTCAGCTTCGCGCCCGAGCGGTTGGCGGAGCAGTTGCGGGGCGGCTTCGATCCGGTTGCCGTTGATCAGCGGCCCGGCTCCGGCGACCCGCATCGCGGAGCCACAGAGGGTGTCGGCGGCGCCGAGCAGGAGCGTCCCCGTCCCGCGCACCGCGCCCTCGAGCGACGCGATCACCCGCTCGACGGTCGGCGTGTCGAAGTAGATGAGGACGTTCCGGCAGACGATGAAGTCGAATCGGTCCTCTCCGTGCGGCGGCGAAGCCTCGCGCACGAGGTTATGGCGCCTGAAGCGCACCAGCGCCTGCAACCGCTCGTCGATCTGGAAGCTGCCGTCGTCCGTGGAATGGAGCCAGCGCGACCGCAGCGGCTCCGGGAGCTGCTGCACCGACCGAAGCCTGTAGCGCCCGCGTTGCGCGTGCTCGAGCGCGGCCAGCGAAATGTCGGTAGCCAGGATGTCCACCGCAGGGGGCCCGGGACCCAGGGCCTCCGAGGCAAGCAACGCGAGCGTGTAGGCCTCCTCGCCGGTCGCACAGGCTGCCACCCAGACCCGCACTGCCGGCGAACCGGCCTCACGGGCGCTTTCGAGCAAGAGGCGCCACGCGATCGCCTCGAGCTGAACGCGATCGCGGAGGAAGAACGTCTCCTGCACGGTGACCTGGTCGATCAGGCGGTCGATCGCCGCCCGGCCTTCGAGCGGATCCTCCGCGAGCCGGAGGAAGGTCTGCGGGTCGGCGGCGCCCGTACGCCTGATCGCCGCTTCGAGCGCGCTCTCCTGATTCTCGCGCACGAGGATCCCCGACTCGTTGCGGACGAGCGCCGCGATCTGCTGCAGCGCGGCTCTCACGTCTTGGTGCCCTCCGGCGAGAGGGCTCGCAGCCTCGGCGCGATCTCCTCGAGCGGAAGCACGTGGTCGGCGCCCCCTTGCGCGACCGCCTTGGGCATCCCGTACACCGCGGAGGTCGCCTCGTCCTGAGCGATCACAAAGCCCCCCGCCGCTCGAACCGCGTGCGCACCGGCGGCGCCGTCCTTCCCCATACCCGTCAGCACGACGGCGGCGGCATGCGACTTGAACGTCTTCGCGAGGCTGAGCAGGAGCTGGTCGCCGGAAGGTCGATGATGGCCGGCGGACGTCGTCTTATCCAGGGCGAACCGCGAGCCGCGTACCACCAGATGCGCCCCCTCGGGCGCGATCCAGACGCCGGGGCCGAGGCGGGCGCCGTCGACGGCGAGTCCGACCGGGAGCGGCACCGCGCCGTCGAGCCACTTCGCAAGCCCCTCGGTGAACCCCGCCGAGATGTGCTGCACGATCAGGACCGGGATCCGGTACGAGCGCGGCAGTCCTCCGAGCAGCGTCGCCAGCGCGGGCGGCCCGCCGGTCGAGGTGCAGATGCCGATCGCCTCGATCGTGCGCGAATCCAGGGTGCGCGGCTTGCGGGCGTTGAGTCGCGCGCGCGGGTGGCGGATGACGCGCGCGCGACTCAAGAGCCTCACGCGCCGGCGCAACGCGATGGCGGCGGCGCCGGTTGCATTGAGCAGGTCGAGGTCGTCCTTCGCGATCGCGTCGAGCGCGCCGGCCGCGAGCGCTGCGGCCGCGTTTTGCGTCTGCTTCCCGACATGGGACGACAGCACCAGGATCGGAAGTGGCCCGGCGCTCATGATCTCCTCGACGGCCTCGAGCCCACTCATTCCGGGCAGCTCGAGGTCCATCGTGACGAGGTCGGGCTGAAGTTTCGAGAGGGAGGCGATCGCCGCCTCGGCAGACGTGAACGCGCCGACGACGTCGATCTCGCCACCGTGCTCGAGGGTTCTCCGTAGTGCGGCCGCATAGGTACGCGAGTCTTCGCAGATGACGACGCGCGTCGGCTCCTGCGTCACCGTCCGATGAGCCGTTCGACGGTCTCGAGCAGGGCCTGCTGGTCGAAGCCCCGCTTCGTCATGTAAGCGTCGGCGCCGGCTTCGATCCCGCGCCGCCGGTCGGCGTCGCTGCCGCGAGTCGTGACCACGATTACCGGCAGCGACTGCGTCCGGGGATCGGCACGGAGCGTTTCGACGAGCTCGATCCCGTCCATCTCCGGCATCTCGACGTCGGTGACGACGAGGGCGACGTCGCTCTCGTCGGCGAGCCGTTGCAGCGCGTCGCGGCCATCGCGTGCCGTCAAGACGCGGTAGCCCGCTGCCTCGAGGATGCTGCGTTGCAGCTGGCGCACCGTGAACGAATCCTCGACGACGAGCACCGTAGGCGCTCCAGCGTTCGACTCGGGCGGAGTGTCTGTCCCAGCCGGAGCACGCGCTGTCAGGGCCGCAGGCCCGCGCACGAGCGTGGCGGGGTCGAGGATGAGGGCGATCCGGCCGTCGCCGAGGATGGCAGCGCCGAGATAGCCCCGCAGCGGGGCGAGGAGCGGCCCGAGCGACTTGACGACGACCTCTTCCTCTCCATGCAGCCTGTCGCACAGGAGGGCCAGGCGACGTCCGCCGCCGACGATGACGATCGCGGGCGGTTTGGGGGGCAGCCCCGGCGCGTCGGCACCGAGCATGTCAGCCAAATCAGAGAGAGCAACGGGGTGGCCCCGCAGATCGAGTGAGGGCCGGCCGGTAAGGGACAGCGTCTCGTCGACCGCGACCACTTCCTCCACGACCGGGAGCGGCAGGGCGAACATCTGGCCGCCGCGCTCGAAGAGCAGAACTTCGAGCAGCGCAAGCGTGAGCGGTAGGCGGAGGCGAACCCTGGTCCCAACCCCCGGCTCGCTGACGACCTCGAGGGCGCCGCCGAACGTCTCCACATGGCGTTTGACGGCACCGAGGCCCACCCCTCTCCCGGCGAGATCCGTCACCTCGTCGGCGGTAGAGAGCCCGGCTTGGGTCAGCACGTCGGCCAGCGACCCCTCACGCTCGGCCCGCGCGAGCAGCTCGGGGGTGACACCGGCGCCGTCGTCGGACACCGTGACGATCACCGTCGCGCCTCGCTGTTCGGCGCTGAGCTCGATGCGCCCGGTCGGCGGCTTCGACGCCTTCTTGCGCTCCTTGGGCGTCTCGATCCCGTGCGCGACCGCGTTGCGGAGCAAGTGAACGAGCGGCTCGGAGAGGCCCTCGAGGATGACGCGGTCGAGCTCGGTCTCGGCGCCGTGCACCTCGAGCTCGACGTCGCGTCCCGCTGCGGCTGCGATGTCGCGCAGGGCGCGAGGCAGCGGGCCGGTGATCGTCGCGAGCGGAAGGGTGCGCATACCGACGGCCGCGTCCTTGAGATCGTCGAGTAGGCGGTCGCCGGCGTCCAGCTCGTCGACCACAGGATCGGCGCGGCCGGTCTTCCGCTCCCCGAGCGCGTAGTCGAGCCTGCGGCGGTGCAGAACCGTCTCGCCGACGAGGTCGAGCAGCTGATCCAGCTTCTCGGCAGGCACGCGGATCGTCCGGCGCTCGGCCGGAGAGGAGGGCGTGGGTACTGCGGTCGCGGTCGGAGTCGCCGCGGTTGCCTCTTTACCCGTGAGGTGCGAGAGGCGGACGGACAGCTCCTCCAGCAGATCGGCGCCGGTGTCGGCGTCGCCCGCAACCTGGCGCCGCAGGGTATCGGCGGCGCGCAAGAGCGGATCGACGAGCTCCGGCGGAAAGTCGCCACCCTCGCGCACCACCGCCAGCACGTCCTCGAAGGCGTGAGCAAGCGAGCGCACGTCGTCGAGTCCGAGCATGCCGGCGGCGCCTTTGATCGTGTGCGCGTCGCGGAACAGCTCGTCGACCGCATCCGCTCCTGCCCGGCTGCCCTCCACTGCCAGCAGCGTGTCGACGATGCGGTCGAGGCGCTCGTTCGCCTCGTCCCGGAAGATCTCGAAGAATTCCTCCTCGGGGGCGCTCATACGGTCTGCTCGGCGACGGCGTCGAAGAGGCGGGGGACGTCAACCATGCCCACGAGCGTGTCGTCGACGAGCGCTGCGCCGCGCAGGAAAGCGGACTCACCGTCCTCCGACGGCTCCGGAAGCTCGCCCACGTCGGTCACCTCGTCGATCGCGAATCCGGCCAGGCGGGCGCCGTCCTGCGCCACCACGAGGCGCTCGGGCGAGCCCTCGTGCGCGACGCCGAACACTCGCGCCAGGTCGAACACCGGCAGCACCTGCCCGCGCAGGTTGCGCACCCCGAGCACGACGGGGGCGGCGCCGGGCACAGGCGAGAGATGACCCAGCTCCGCAACCTCGAGCACGTGCTCGACCGGGAGCGCGTAGCTCTCGCGGCCGACGCGCACTCGAACATGGACGGTCACTGCGACTCCACCGGCGCGGAGGCCCCGTAGCTTGTGAGGGTGGTTTCGAGCTGGGTGACGAGCTCCTCCACCCGTTCCGCGGTCACCGCACGCTGGGTCTGCTCCGCCGCCAGCTGATCGGCAGCCTCCCGAATCTGCAC
>JBKJSM010000011.1:0-5915 GCA_046594445.1 Gaiellaceae bacterium
CTGCGAGACGGCGACGCCGTGGCGCTCCCGCAGCTCCGCCACCCGCTCCTCACGCCGCGTCGAGGCGGCGAGCTCTGCGGCCGTACGCCAGCCGGACGAGAGCAGCCCGCTCAGGAGCGCCTCGCCGATCTGTCCGGCGCCGAGGATCGCGATCCGCCGCTGGTCTACAGCCATCACCGGAGTCTAGAGTCGCGGAGCCACAGGGCGGTCGCGGCCGCGAGGAGGCAGAGCACCGCGCCGACGATGAAGATGCGGTTGAGCACGAATACGGTCGCGTCCGTCACCCGAGTCTCGTAGACGTCGAGCCGTGACCCGTATGCCCCGTCGCTCTCACCCTCCCCGCGTAGCGGCAGGGGAAGTGCGGAAGTGCGGCGCGTGAATGCGGCGAGGCCCCACGTCGTCAGCGCGGCGAGTCCGACAGTCATCCCGATCGTGCGGGCGATCGTCAGCGATGCGGATGCGACCGCCTCGCTGCCGCCGTGCGCAGCCGCCAGCGCCGCGCCGGCGAGAGGCGCGAGGACGATCCCGAACCCGATGCCCGCGAGCGCCAGGTCGAGCGAGATCTCCGGCTCGCCGACGCCGGCGTCCCAGCGAGCGAGGAGAGCGAAGCCGGCTGCGCTCGCGAGCATTCCGCCTGCTGCGATCGCGGAGTAGGGGAGGCGGCCTCCGAGCCAGCCGCCGATCAGGGCGCCGAGCGGGATCAGCGCCGTGAAACGGAGGAGCATCAGGGCGCCCCCGGTCGGGCTACGGTCGAGCACGATGACGGCGAACAGGGGTACCTCGACGAGCGCGACGACCAGGGCCCCACCGATCAGCAGGTTTGCGGCGTTGGCCGAGACGAAGCCGGCATGCCGGTAGAGCGACCGCTCGAGCAGGGGGTATCTCGCCCGCCGCTGGCGGCGAGCGAAAGCCCCTGTGAGCGCGGCGGCAGCGAGGAGCACGAGGGGCCTGTCCCCGAGACCGTCGCCGGAGAGGCCGACCGTGAGTGCAAGCAGCGCCAGGCCGGCGAGAGCCGCGCCGATCCAGTCCACGCGCTCTGACGTCCCGCCTCCGCCCACGACGAGCGACCGAACGAGCACCGCGACGAGGAGCGAGAGCGGCAGGTTGAGCCAGAAGACCCAACGCCAATCGAGGGTGTCGAGAACGACTGCTCCGTAGAGGGGACCGAGCACGGCGCCTGCCTCCGTGGCGCCGGCGATCAGGCCGAGCGCAAGGATGCGTCTCCTGCCGTCGTACATGGCCGCCGCAGCGGCGAGCGCGACGGGGACGAGGCCCCCGCCGCCGACCGCCTGGACGGCACGCGCGGCGACGAGCTGCCAGACACCGTCCGCCACCGCCGCCCACCTCGAGCCGGCTGCGAACAGGGCGCAGGCAACGAGCAGCAGCGGTCGGTAGCCGTAGACGTCCGCGGCGCGGCCGATCAGCGGCAGCGCAGCGGTGTAGCCGAGCAGGTAGGCCGTGACGATCCAAGTGGCGTCGTCAAGCCTGGTGATCGGTATCTCCAGGTCGGCGATCACCTGGGGGAGCACCGTGACGACGACGGTCTGATCGAGGCCCGAGACGAACACGGCGGCGGCGAGCGCCGAGAGCGCGACCCCCGCGCGCCGGGACCCCGAGCGCGGTGCGGCCGCTACTCCTCCACCTCGGGCGCCTCGATCTCGAATTCCGTGCCGAAGTCGGAGAGCTCGATCGTTCGGCTGGCCTCGGCCGGCTCGTCTTCGCCGACGGGGCCGCGCACGCGAATGCGGCGCAGAATCTGGTCGGCTTTTCCGATCCAGAGCTCGACATCGACGAGGCGGTCGCTCGTGCTGCTCACGACGAGCAGCCGGGCGGCGTCGCGGATCTTCACCTTGCCGGTCAGCCGATGGGTCTCGACCCCGCCGACCATCTCTGAGCCTGCGGCCTCGAGCTCGACTGCGCCCTCGATCACGCTCAGCACGCCCTTGGCGGGATCGAAGAACTCGACGGGGCTCGTGCCGACCTCGAGCCTGCGCCACTTTCTCGTCAACGGGTCGACGAAGTAGTCCTCGTCGCCCACGAATACGAGCTCCGTCTCGATCGGGATGCGCGAGAACGTCGCCGCTGCCTTCGCCTTGAGCCGGTCCGGGACGATCACCTCGCCCTCGGCGGAGGTGAGGCTGAGCCCACTGGCGGCCGGGGGCACGTTCTCGACGTCGAGCGTGAAACGGAAGCTCTTCACCGCCGCGGTCTTCTCCGCCGCGCCCGCAACGATCTCGGCGGCGGTCGGCTCCTTGCCGCCTCCGTCACCTCCGCAGCCTGCGAGGAGAAGCAGACAGAGGAGAGCGCCGGGGACGATCCTGCGCACGGTTACAGGGCGGTCGGCGCGAGACGCTCGGCGAGCGCGAGCAGTACACCGAGCTGGATCTTCTCCGAATCGTCCAGCAGCTTGCGGAAGGCGCGGTCGGTGATCACGAGAGCGCGGACGGGCGAGGTGGTTGTGACCGTGGCGTTGCGCGGCGTCTTCGCGATCAGCGCGATCTCCCCGACGAAGTCGCCGGGCCCGATCTGCGCGATTCTGTTGCCCCCGCGCTCGACGTCGGCCGTCCCGTCGATCAGGACGATGAACTCCCTGCCGGAGTCGCCCTCCTTGATCAGCACCTTGCCCGCCGGCAGGTCGATCTCGTCCGCGATCGACGCAACCTCGGCCAGCTCGGACTTCGAGACCGAGGCGAAGAGCGGGACCGAGCGGATCAACTCGATCTTGGAGTTCTTTCCCAGCTTCATCTGCGCGAACTCTAAAGCCGCAAGCGCGCTAGCGCCAGGCAAGCGCGACGAGTTCGACCGAATCCCGCAGGCCTTTGAGCTCGACCGTGCCGGCTGGTGAGCCCGTCCGCTTCAGCCCATCGAGCGTCGCCCGGCTCGCGAGGATCTCGTTCGCCTGCGCGCGCTCTCCGATTCGGGCGGCCTCGTGGACGCCCTTGCCCTTGTAATCCGAGCCTGCTTGCGTCGCCTCGGTCGCGTGCAACCCGATGCGGACAGAGGGAGCGAAGCCGTGCTCACGTCGATGTTTCGCGAGCGTTCGCTGGATCTCGACCGCGCACGCCACGGCTGCCCCCGCGTCCGCGAAGGAGACGAAGAAACCATCACCGACGTGGTTCACCTCCTCGCCGCCGTGGCTCGTCAGGCATGTCCGCAACGTCCGGTCGTGCCACGCGAGGAGAGAGCTCCACGACTCATCGCCCATTGCCTCGACGAGATTCGTCGAGCCGCAGATGTCGGTGAACATGAACGTGCGCGCAGCGCGCGGAGCACTGTCCGTCAGCCGTGCCATCAGCTCGCGTGCCTTGCGGGCCGCAGGTGCGGCGCCGAGGCGGTCGAAGACGGTCGTGGCGGTCTTCAGCTCGAGCACTGCGGTCGCCTGGTCACCCTCGGCCGCCGCCGCCTCCGCGAGCAGCAGCCGCGTCTGGGCGCCCTCGAACGGCGCATCGACCTCCTGCCACAGCTTGCACGCACGACGCAACCGGGTCGCGGCTGCCGCGGGTTCCCCCTCTGCGAGCGCGACGGCTCCCCGTGCGTCGGCGGCACGGGCCTCGAGCGCCGGGGTGGCGAATCGCTCCGCGATCCGCTCGAGCTCGTCGGTTGCGTCGGCTGCGGCAGCAGACTCGCCCGCGGTGAGCGCGACGGCGACAAACGCGGGCAGAAGGCGCGCCCGCGCGAGCTCGGTTCCCTGGCCCGCGAGCGCTCTCCCGAGCGCGGCGTACGCGGCGGCGGCGTCACCCTGCTCGAGTCGCAGCAGCGCGAGTCCCGGCTGTGGCTCGCGTCCGAGCTCCTGTGCCTGGCGAAACGCCTCCTCCGCTCCTTCGGCATCGCCGCTGTGCAGCCGGATCTCGCCGATCTCGTAGAAGCCTTCTCCGGCGGCTGAGAGATAAAAGTCCTGGAGCTCGGCACACGCGTTCCGGGCCTCGGCCTCGGCCTCCGGCCAGGCGCCGCGAAGTCGCATGAGGCCCGCCCGATGGACGCGGCACAGGCCCGGGAAGCCCCCGATCGCCTGCCGCTCGCACCAACGCCTCGCCGCTTCGGTCCATTCGCCCGCGCGACGGTAGTCTGCGAGCGACTCGCACACCGCGATCGTGTTGCAGTAGACGACCCCGGTGGTCAGCGGAGCCAGATCGCCGGACACGGCCGCCACCGTCGCTTCGTCGACGAGCGCGAGCCCTTCCTTGACCCGGCCGGCCGCCACGAGCACGCGCCCCCGGTCGTGGAGCGCGAGCGCCTGGAGATCCCGGTCTCCGTGGCGCGTGGCGATGTCCAGCGCGGTGGTCGCGTGCTCACTCGCTCGCTCGAAGTCGCCCTCGGCCTCGAAGGCGATCACGGCGTGCAGACGGGCGAGGTAGCCATGGACGACACACTCCGGCCGGTCAGCGAGCAGGCGCTCGGCCTGACCGAGCCAGCCTGCGCCAACCGCGGAGGCGAGACGCCCGAACTCGTCTTTTGCCAGCCGGAGGGCGACCCTGGCCGCGTCCTCGTGCCGCCCTGCGTCGAGGTGCTGGTGGAAGGCTCGCTCGTTCGCCGCGATCGCCTCGTCGAGCTTCCCGCTCCACCAGGCGGCGTCGCCGAGCCGCTCGTAGTCCTCCGCGTCCAGCTCTCCGTGCTCACGTGCCTCGCGGTAGAGCGCGAGCGCCTCCGCCCACGAGTGCCTCGAAGATGCTTCGCGCGCGGCCGCCAGGGTGGTGTCGACCTCGTGAACCCCCATTCCGTTCCATTGTGCGGCCTGGGAGGCGGTATTACTAGGCCGCGCGCGAGCGGACGAGCCGGGCACGGTCGGCGCTCGCTCCCGGGACGAGGCCGTGCTTCCAGCCGTGCATCAGATAGACGCCCGCGAGCCCGGCCCACTCCTCGTAGGGCTCGAGCAGCTCGGCGGTCTCGTAGATGTCGACCCACCGTCCCCAGAGCGCCGAGCACAGCTTGACGAGCGTGAGGTCGCCAACGAGCCCGTGGCGATAGCTGCCGAGCCCCCGCAGCGCGATCACACCGAGCGACCAGGGGCCGAGGCCGCGCTCGCGCAGGAGTCGCGCCGCAACGTCTTCGATCGGACGGTCGCGCAGCCCTTCGAGGTCGATCGTGCGGCAGATCCGGACGAGCGCAGCGGCCCGGTGCGTCGCGAGGCCGAGCCGGCGCAGCTCGGCGGGCGAGAGCGCTCCGATCGTCTCGCGCGTGGGCGCCTCCTGCCCGATCGCACGCATGATCGCGCGCTCCGTTGCGAACGCGCGCTTGACGTCGACGAGCTGCCCGCAGATCGCGTGCAGCGCGGCGCGCGCGACCGTGGGATGGCGGAGCGGCCGCAGCCCGTGTAGCTCCCTGATCGACGGACCGAGCAGCGGATCGCGGCGGAAGCGGCGCGCGAACTCGGTCGTGTCGGCGTCGAGCGCGAGCATGAAGCGCAGCAGCTCCACCCCCTCCTCGTCGGGCGCGCGCAGCCGGACGAGGCCGTCCCTGCCCTGCCACGCCGTCCCGGTCCCGCCGCCCGGCAGCGGGCTTTCGTACGGGCGCCCGGAGGTCATCAGGTCGAGCCGGTAGGGCCCGGCCGGTCTCAGGGTGGCGTCGATCACCGCCTCGCACCTTACTCTTGTGCCCTGATGAGGCTGGCCGACCAGATCTCGCTCCACTCGCGCCGGCGCAAGTTCGCCCTCTTCATGGAGACGATCGCGCCGACCCCAGAGACGACGGTGCTCGACATCGGCGTCGACGACTTCGGCTTCGGAGAGCACCCGCGCTGCGGAACGCTGAATTTCTTCGAGGAGCTGTACCCGTGGCCCGGGCAGGTGACGGCGCTCGGGCTCCACGAGGGCGAGCGGTTTCTCGAGCGCGTCGCCCTGGACGTAGGTCGCCTGCGGATAGCGCTCGCGAAACCGGTCGCCCTCGTGGAGCCCGAGCGCCGTCACCTGCCCGGGCCA
>JBKJSM010000086.1:0-2538 GCA_046594445.1 Gaiellaceae bacterium
TGGCGATGCGGAAGCTGGCGTCGTCGAGCGCCCCCGACGGCGGCATGCCCAGGTGGTAGAGGCCGAAGCGGCCCGCGTCCTGGACGGTCGTGGCGATCCCGCCCTCGAGCACGGCGATCATGCGTAGAGCCTCGTGAGCAGCTCGGCGTTGTAGCCGTCCGGGTCGGCGAAGAAGTGGGCCGGCTCGAAGTCGACGTCGATCTTGCGGTAGCGGAAGACGCCGGCCTCGACCTCCTCGCGGATCGCGTCGTACTCGGTGCGGTCGATCGGGCGGAACTTGAGGATGTCGCCGCCGCGGAATACGGCGAAGGCGTCCTGGAAGTCGGGGAGCTGCTGGGCGGGGTCGAAGATCGGCACGGGGCAGATCGCGAAGAGCTGGTAGCCACCGGGGCCGCGCACCGGGTAGAGCGCCGCGAAGGCCCCGCCGTGCGACAGGGCGAGCGCCGGCGTGTCGGTGCGCGGACGCACGTACTTCGGCACCTCCAGCATCCGTTCGCGCGGCACCATCTGATAGCACCACGGCAGCCCCGGCACGAAGCCGAGCATCGACACGTAGTAGGGAGCGCCATGGTGTGCCGCGATGAACTCGTCGGTGGTGGCAAAGCCGTTGATCTCGGTGACGTACTCGAGGTCGGTCTTGTCCGGGGTCTGGTGGCGGTCGCGGAACCGCATCAGGCACTCGCGCGTCCATGGGTCGTCGTAGTACGCGGGGACGTCGATCACGCGCGTCGGGAAGGTGAGGTGCGTCGTATCGGTGCCGTCGTAGATCTCCTGCAGCTCCGCCATCAGCGTCGTCGGGTCGATCTCGTCGGGATTCAGGCGGACGAGATACGACGCGTTCGCCTGCGCGATCTCGACGATGCCGGGCCGCTTGCGCCGGGCGAGCTCCTGGCAGATGGCCAGGGCCTTGAAGTTGGCGCTGAAGCTCATCGCCTCGTCGATCTCGCAGAAGATGAACTCGTCGCCGCCGAAGGTGGTGCGGGGCTCCGGGAGCGGGGGCTCGACGATCTGCATGCGCGGAAACCTACCCGCCGTCGGGGATCGGTGGCGAGACTTGCTCGGTGGCGGGCGGCTCGGGCGCGGGCGGCTCGGCGGGGAGCGGCTCGGTGGCTGCGAGCCAGTCGGCGTCGAGCAGCAGATCGCGACCCGTCTCGGCCGCGGCCCACTGCGGGCTCGCGAGGAACGCCCGGTGGAATGGGACGAGGCTCGCCGGTCCCTCCAGCTCGAACTCCGCGAGCGCGCGCAGCATCCGGGCGGTCGCGCGCTCGCGGTTCGTGTCCCACACGGCCACCTTCGCCAGCAGCGAGTCGTAGAAGGACGGCACCTTGAAGCCGAGCTCCACGCCGGAGTCGACACGCACGCCGGGCCCGGCAGGCTCGTGGTAGGCGGTGATCACGCCGGGCCACGGCAGGAACCCCTTGTGCGCCGCCTCGGCATTGATGCGGCATTCGATGGCGTGGCCGCGCAGCACTACAGCCTCCTGCCTGAAGGCGAGCCGCTCGCCCATCGCGACGAGCAGCTGCTCGCGGACGATGTCGATGCCCGTGACGAGCTCGGTGACCGGGTGCTCGACCTGGATCCGCGCGTTCAGCTCGAGGAACCAGAACTCGCGGCCGGCGAGCATGAACTCGGCCGTGCCGGCGCCCGCGTAGCCGATCGCGCGCGCGAAGGCGATTGCGGCGTCGCTCATCGCGGCCCGAAGCTCGGGATCGAGGGCGGGGGAGGGCGACTCCTCGAGCACCTTCTGGTGGCGACGCTGGACGGAGCACTCGCGCTCCCCGAGAGAAATGACCGTCCCGTGGGAGTCGGCGAGGAGCTGGATCTCGACGTGGCGCGGCCGCTCGACGTAGCGCTCGCAGAAGACGGTTCCGTCGCCGAATGCGGCTTCGGCCTCGCGGCTCGCCGCGGCGCGCGCCTCTTCGAGCGCCGCGGGCTCGCGCACGACGCGCATTCCGCGGCCGCCACCGCCGGCAGCAGCCTTCACGAGCAGCGGATAGCCGATCTGATCCGCTTCCCCCGTGGGGACGACGGGCACGCCCGCCTTCGTCGCGACACGCTTTGCGGCGAGCTTGTCCCCGCCCAGGCGAAGAGCCTCGGGCGGCGGACCGATCCACGTTAGCCCGGCTGCGAGCACCGCCTCCGCGAAGTCCCCGCTCTCGGCGAGGAAGCCGTAGCCGGGGTGGATCGCGTCGGCGTCGGCCTCCCGAGCTGCGCGGACGTGCTCGGACGCGTCGAGGTAGCTCGAGATCTCAACGACCGCATCCGCCGAGCGCGCGTGCAACGCACCGCGGTCGTCCGGAGCGACCACTGCGACCGTGCCGATCCCGAGCTCGCGACAGGTGCGGAAGACCCGGACGGCGATCTCGCCCCGGTTCGCCACGAGGATTCTCCGGATCGGCATACCGAGGGGATCGTAGAGCGGTGGTACCCTGGCCCGCCGCATGCGGCGCACTCTTCTCATCCTCGCACTTCTCCTGGCGACCGCACCGGCGGCGAGTGCCGGAACCGTCTTCGTGATCGACGGACGGGGCTGGGGAC
>JBKJSM010000085.1:0-9396 GCA_046594445.1 Gaiellaceae bacterium
TCCCCTTGCAGGTCCCGGGGACACGTCCCTACCGACTAGCACCTCCACTGCCCGTACAGGAAATCTCCACTCTCGGACCACCTCCTTTCCGCGGTTACCGAGAATCTAGCAGGCGCCTTAGACGTCCACCTTCACCCAGCCGTCCTCGACGCGGACCGGGTAGGTCTCGACAGGCTGGTAGGCCGGCAGCGACAGCGCCGCGCCGGTCGTGATGTCGAAGCGGGCGCCGTGGCGGGGGCAGATCGCGATGCACTCGTCCTGCTCCCAGTCGCCCTCGCAGAGCGGGCCGTCGTCATGCGAACAGCGGTCCTCGAGCGCGTACAGGCGGCCGCCGCAGTTGTAGACGCCGACCGCGATCGGGCCCGCGTAGGCGATCTTTACGTGCCCCGGCGGCAACTCTTCCACCGGGCAAACGTCGAGTGTGACGGCCACTAGGCGATCGTCAGGTCGGAGTCGCCGCCGGACCACTCGTCTGGCAGCGGCGTCCCCTTCGACTTGTGCAGCGCCACCTTGAGCGTGCCGAAGCCGAGGATCGCGCACTTGAGCCGCACGGGGCTGAGCGGGATCCCGATCTCCTCAAGCAGCTCCTCCTTCGGCATCCGCGCGACCTCCTCGGCCGTCCGCCCGACGACGATCTCCGTCAGCATCGAGGTCGCCGCCTGCGAGATCGCGCAGCCGCGCCCTTCGAAGCCGACCTCGGCGATCGTGTCGCCGTCGAAGCGGAGCGAGACCGTCACCTCGTCGCCGCAGAGCGGGTTCTGGCCCTCCGCCTGCGCGTCGGGCGCGTCGAGCAGGCCCTGCCCGCGCGGATTCTTGTAGTGGTCGAGGATCACCTCGCGGTACAGCTGGTCGAACTCGCTCATCCGAGCTGCGACTTGACCTTCTTGAGCCCCTCGACGAGCCGGTCGATCTCCTCCGGCACCGTGTAGAGGTAGAAGCTGGCGCGGTTCGTCGCGACGACGCCGAGCCGGTGCATCAGCGGCTGGGTGCAGTGATGGCCGCCGCGGATCGCGACGCCCTCCCAGTCGAGGATCTGGCAGACGTCGTGCGGGTGCACGCCCGCGACGTTGAAGGAGACGATCCCGGCGCGACGATCGGCCGGCGGCCCGTAGGTCTCGATCCAGTCGAGCTCCCCGAGCTGGCCGAGCGCGTACTCGGTCAGCTCGTGCTCGTGACGCTCGATCGCGTCCAGCCCGATCTCGGTCAGGTAGTCGACGGCCGCGCCGAAGCCGACCGCCTCGGCGATCGGGCCCGTCCCGGCCTCGAACTTGTACGGCAGCTGGCCCCAGGTCGTCTCCTCGGCCGTGACCGTTCGGATCATGTGGCCGCCGAGGTTGAAGGGGGACATCTTCTCGAGCAGCTCGCGGCGTCCCCAGAGCGCGCCGACGCCCGTCGGTCCGCACATCTTGTGCGCCGAGATCGCCAAGAAGTCGCAGTCGAGCGCCTGCACGTCGACGGCGCGGTGCGGCGCCGCCTGCGCTGCGTCGACGACCATGATCGCGCCGCGCTCGTGCGCCCAGGACGCCAGCTTCTCGACCGGGTTGACGGTGCCGAGGGTGTTGGAGACGAGCCCGGTCGCGACGACCTTCACGTTGCCCTCCGCGGCCAGCCCCTCGAGCGCGTCGAGCTGGAGCTCGCCGTTGTCGTCGATCGGGATCGTGCGGAAGGTCGCGCCGGTTCTTGCCGCGATGAACTGCCACGGCACGAAGTTCGAGTGGTGCTCCAGCTCGCTGACGACGACGAGGTCGCCCGGCTCCAGGTTGTCGAGGCCCCAGGCGTAGGCAACGAGGTTCAGCGCCTCGGTCGCCTGGCGCGTGAAGATCACCTCGCGCTCCGAAGGGGCGTTGAGGAGCTTCGCTACCTTCACGCGCGAGCCCTCGTAGGCGTCCGTCGCCCTCTCGGCCAGCCGGTAGACGCCGCGGTGCACGTTGGCGTAGGAGTGCGAATAGAACTCGTACATCGCGTCGAGCACCTGGCGCGGCTTCTGCGTCGACGCCGCGGAGTCGAGGAACGCGACCGGCTTGCCGTTCTGCAACTCCTCGAGGAAGGGGAAGTCGGCGCGGACGCGCTGGACGTCGAGCTTCGGTGTGACTGTTACCGCCATGCCTTCATGGTACGTGTCACGTGCGGGGGTCCACTTTGCCGTTGCCATGGGCCCGCTCGGCGATCTCGCGCTCCCGCTCGACCGCGGTCGCAGCGCCGGCGAGCAGCTCGGCGAGCAAATGCATGCGCTCCCGCTCGGACGTGAGCTGTAGGAGCTTCTGCTTCAGCTCGGGCGCGAACTCGAAACGGCCGGCGAGCTCGAACGAGAGCGGCTCGGCGGCCAGGCTCGGCTCCTCGACCTCGGCGCCCGTCAGCTCGACGAGGCGGTGGAAGAGCTCGAGCGCGTGCTCGGTGTCCTCGGCGTCCGCAACGTCGGCCTCGTCTTCGATCGGCTCGACGAGCGCTGTCTGGAAGGAGCGACCCTCCGTCAGCTCGAGCAGGCGGAAGCGCTCTCCGCCCTCGATGACGATGTTCAGCCGCCCGTCGTCGAAGCGGTCGAGCACCTCGGTGACGGCGGCGCGCGTGCCGATCTCCCGCATCCCGTCGTCGTCGGCGAGGATCAGCCCGAACTCGCTCTCCTCCGCGAGGCACTCGTCGATCAGCTCCTGGTAGCGCTCCTCGAAGATGTGCAGCGGGATCTGCTCGCTGGGGAGCAGCACGATCCCGAGCGGGAAGAGGCCGAGCTCGCTCATGTCGAAAGCCTACGGCCGAAGTGGCCGCGGGAGACCATCGACAGCACCGTGACGCCGTCCTGATTGACCATCTCGCCGCGCGAGCGGATCGTGCCGCGGTCAGGCTGCCGCTCGGACGGCGTCGCCTCGAGCACGGTCAAGCGGCCGCGCAGCGTGTCGCCGGGACGAACGGGCGCCAGCCAGCGCAGCTCCTCGAGACCGGTAGAGCCCATGCTCGCGGCCGAGCCGCGCATCGAGTCGACATAGAGGCGCATCCACATCGCGCCGGTGTGCCAGCCGCTCGCGATCAGGCCCCCGAAGACCGACGCCGCCGCGGCTTCCGGGTCGACGTGAAAGGGCTGCGGGTCCCACTGCTCGCCGAACGCGACGATCTCCTCCTCGGTGACCGTGCGGCTCCCGAGCTCGTAGACCTGCCCCGGCTCGAAGTCCTCGAAGTAGTGGCCCGGCACGCGACAAGCGTATGGCTATCGTGCGGGGCTGTGAGCGACTACGTCTTCACCATGTACAAGGTCGACAAGTTCTACGGCTCCGACCGGCAGGTGCTGTCGAACATCTCCCTCTCGTTCCTGCCGGGGGCGAAGATCGGCGTGCTCGGCCCGAACGGCGCCGGCAAGTCGACCGTGCTGCGAATCATGGCCGGGCTCGAGGAGCCGTCGAGCGGCATCGCCGAGCTGGCGCCGAACGCGACGGTCGGGATGCTTGCCCAGGAGCCCGAGCTCGACGAGAAGCGCAACGTGCGCGAGAACGTCGAGGACGGGGTGCGCGAGCTGCGCGACCTGCTCGACCGCTTCAACGCCGTCTCGGCGAAGTTCACGGAGCCGGACGCCGACTTCGACGCCTTGCTCGCGGAGCAGTCGAAGGTGCAGGAGCAGATCGACCGCGCCGACGCCTGGAGCCTCGACGCGACGCTCGACCGCGCGATGGACGCGCTACGCCTGCCGGAGGGCGATCGCGACGTGACCACGCTCTCGGGCGGCGAGCGGCGGCGGGTGGCGCTCTGCCGGCTGCTCCTCTCCTCGCCCGACCTGCTGCTGCTCGACGAGCCGACGAACCACCTCGACGCCGAGTCGGTCGCGTGGCTGGAGCGCTTCCTGGAGACGTACAAGGGCACCGTCGTCGCCGTCACCCACGATCGGTACTTCCTCGACAATGTCGCGGGGTGGATCCTGGAGCTCGACCGCGGCAAGGGGCTGCCGTTCGAGGGCAACTACTCGTCCTGGCTCGAGCAGAAGCAGGCGCGGCTTGCCGTCGAGGAGAAGACGGAGTCTGCGCGGCGCCGGACGCTGGCGCGCGAGCTCGAGTGGGTGCGCATGAGCCCGAGGGCGCGGCACGCGAAGGCGAAGTCGCGTGTGACCGCCTACGAGAAGCTGCTCGCGGACGATCAGAACGTCAAGCTCGACAAGGTCGAGATCCACATCCCCGCGGGGCCGCGGCTCGGCGACGTCGTCGTCGACGCCGACCACATCTCGAAGGCTTTCGGCGAGCGGCTGCTCGTCGAGGACATGACCTTCTCGCTTCCGCCCGGCGGCATCGTCGGGGTGATCGGGCCGAACGGCGCCGGCAAGACGACACTCTTCCGGATGATCTCGGGCGAGGAACAGCCCGACTCGGGCGCGCTCGTGGTCGGAGAGACCGTCGAGCTGGCCTACGTCGACCAGGCGCGCGCCGACCTGACGCCCGAGAACACGGTCTGGAAGGAGATCTCCGGCAACCAGGACATCATCGAGCTCGGCAAGAAGGAGGTGAACTCGCGCCAGTACGTCTCCTGGTTCAACTTCAGGGGCGGCGACCAGCAGAAGCGGGTCAGCGACCTCTCGGGCGGCGAGCGCAACCGCGTCCACCTCGCGAAGCTGCTGCGCAGCGGCGGCAACGTGCTCCTGCTCGACGAGCCGACCAACGACCTCGACGTCGACACGCTGCGCGCGCTCGAGGACGCGCTGCTCGACTTCGCCGGCTGCGCCGTCGTGATCAGCCACGATCGCTGGTTCCTGGACCGGATCGCGACGCACATCCTCGCCTTCGAGGGCGACAGCCAGACGACGTGGTTCGAGGGCAGCTACGAGGAGTACGCGGCCTGGGTCAAGGAGACCCGTGGTGCCGAGGCCCTCGAGCCGCACCGGATCAAGTACAAGCCGCTCGTTCGGGCCTAGCTCATCGACCCAACCCGCCAGCATCACAACATCACGCTCGGCATCCTGACGCTCGCAGGAGCCGCGTTCGCGCTCCAGCAGACGATGGTCTTCCCCGCGCTGCCGGTCTTCCAGCGGGAGTTCGGAACGACGACGGCGTGGACGACCTGGGTGCTGACCGGGTTCATCGTCTCGGCCGCGGTCGCGACACCGATCCTCGGCCGGCTCGGCGACCAGTTCGGCAAGGAGCGGATGCTGCTCGTCAGCCTCGGCCTCTTCCTCGCCGGCTGCCTCGGAGCCGCCTTCGCGTGGAATCTGTGGTCGTTGATCAGCTTCCGCGTGCTCTCGGGCGCCGGCGGGGCGCTCTTCCCGCTCGCGTTCGCGATCATCCGCGACGAGATGCCGCCCGAGAAGGTGAAGGTCGGGATCGGCCTGATCTCCGCGGTGTGGGGCATCGGCGGCGGCTTCGGGATCGTCCTCTCCGGCGTGATCGTCGACCACTTCTCGTGGCGGCTGCTCTTCCTCCTCGGGTCGATCCCGGTCGCGATCTCGATCGCGCTCGTGCACCGCTTCGTGCCCGAGTCGCCGATTCGCTCCCCTTCGCGCGTTGACGTGCCGGGCGCGCTGCTCCTCACCGGCGCGTTACTCTCGTTGATGGTCGCGCTGACGGAAGGCGACCACTGGGGTTGGGCCTCGGCGCCCGTGCTCGGGCTGTTCGCGCTCTCAGTCGCGTTCTTCGCGGTCTGGGGCCTCGTCGAGTCGCGCTCGAGCTCACCGATGGTCGACCTGCACATGCTCGCCCACCGGCCCGTCCTGCTCACGAACATCGCCTCGCTGGCCTCGGGCTTCGCGCTGTTCAACTGCTTTCTGCTCATCCCCACCTTCGTCCAGGCCTCGGAGGACGGTTACGGGTTCGGGGCAAGCGCGACGAAGGCGGGCCTCTTCCTGCTCCCGAGCTCCGTCGCGATGCTGTTCAGCGGGCCCCTCGCGGGCCTGGTCGGGCGCCGGATCGGCTCGAAATGGCCGCTGGCCGTGGGGATGCTGATCTCCGGCCTGGCGGCGACGATGTTCGCTGCCGCGCACGACGAGGCGTGGCACCTGTACGTGGCGAGCGGCCTGCTCGGCTTCGGGGTCGGCGCCGCGTTCTCCGCGATGGCGGCGCTGATCGCCGACCACGTCGACGCCGACGAGATGGGCGTCGCGAGCGGGATGAACACCCTGATCCGCCTGATCGGCTCCGTCATCGGCGGGCAGGTCGCCGCCGCGCTCCTGACCGCGAAGACGATCGAGAACACGTCGATTCCGGCCGAGTCCGCGTACACGATCTCCTTCGCGCTGAGCGCCGTCGCGGCCGTCGCTTCCGCCGCAATCGCGCTGCGGATCGGGACGCAGCCGCTGCGGCAGCGGCTCGCACCCGCAGAAGCGCGGCGCTAGCTTTCCGGCGATGGACGCGGACGCCGCCGAGATCCGGGTGCTGGGCTGCCTGATCGAGAAGCAGCGGACGACGCCCGACCAGTACCCGCTGACGCTGAACGCGCTTCGGCTCGCCTGCAACCAGGCGACGAATCGCGATCCGGTCGTCGACTACGACGACGCGACCATCCGCGCGGCACTCGAGCGGCTCTCGCGCCGCGGCTGGGTGCGGCTCGCGACCGGTCCCGGCAGCCGCGTGGCGAAGTACCGCCACCTGCTGGATGAGGCGCTCGGCCGCGTCCCGTCGCAGGTTGCGCTCCTAGGAGTGCTGATGCTGCGCGGGCCTCAGACTCCGGGCGAGCTGAAGCAGCGGGTGGAGCGGCTCTATCCGTACGGAACGCTCGAGGACGTGCAGAAGACGCTCGACACGCTCGCCGAACACGAGCTCGTCGAGAAGCTGCCGCGCCAGCCGGGTCAGAGCCAGGACCGCTGGGCGCAGCTGCTCAGCGGCGGGGACGCCAGCGACGAGCCGCAGGACGCGACGAGCGTCGAACGCGTCGAACAGAGCCCGCTCGAGGAGCGCGTCGCCGAGCTCGAGCGGCAGGTGGCGGAGCTGCAACGCCAACGCGAGGAGCGCTGATGCTCGACAACCTCCGCGACACCGCCCGCCAGCTGAGCGAGCGGCTACGGCGCACCGCCGGCCCGGACGTGGAGGACTTTTTCTCCGAGCGCTTCGGGGCCCGCCCGGAGCCCCGGTCGCTCGAGGCGCTGCAGGCCGAGCTCGACGCGCTCGTCGGGCTCGGGACGGTCAAGGCCGAGCCGAGAGGCCGTCGCGAGCTGGACTTGGGCGGGCGACGGTCGTCTTGCCCGTGCCGGGGTTCCCGAGGAAGACGAGGTGCTGGCTCGTCGCGACCTCCGGCAGCTCGTGCTCCTTCCGCCGAGCCTGCACCTGTAGGAACGCGACGAGCGAGCGCACCTGCGGCAGGCAGGGGATGCAGATAGTCCGTCATGGCAGCGGCGCGGCGCGAATGTGGCCGCACTGCTGGTATCGGTCGCTGCAATCCCCCGCTTTAGCTGCACTTTCCTAGTGCAGAGTGAGGGAAGCTATGCCTGCGGGATGCGGGCTTCGAGCGCCGCGCCGAGCGCTTCGCGGACCGGCTCGAGCTCGATCCGGTCGAGCACGTCCTGGAAGAACCCGCGCACGATCAGCCGCTCGGCCTCCCCGCGCGAGAGACCGCGGGCCATCAGGTAGAACAGCTGCTCGCGATCGACCTGGCCGAGCGTCGCGCCGTGGGTGCAGCGGACGTCGTTGGCCATGATCTCGAGGCCAGGAATCGAGTCGGCGTGCGCCTGCTTGGACAGGAGCAGGTTGCGGTTTTCCTGGTAGGCGTTCGTCTTCTGCGCGTCCTTCTCGACCCGGATCATCCCGCGCCAGACCGCCCGCGACTCATCGCGCAACGCACCCTTGAACGCGAAGTCCGAGGTCGTGTTCGGCGCGATGTGCTCCTGAAAGGTGTCGTAGTCGAGATGCTGCTCGCCGTCGGCGAAGTAGGCGCCCGTCACACGTGAGGTCGCACCCTGGCCGGCGAGATCGTTCTGGATCCGCGTCTTTCCCTTCTTCGAGCCGAAGCCGGCGGTGACCCAGTCGAGCTCGGCGTCGCGACCGACGCGCGCGTGGTGCGAGCCGAAGTGCCACGTCTCTTGCGAGACGTTCTGCACGGAGACGTACTCGACCTTGGCGGCGTCCTCGACGAAGATCTCGACCGCCGCGTTGACGTAGCCGGACAGCCCCGGCGCCGCCGACGCGTACTCCTCGATCACGGAGAAGCGGCTGCCCGGCTCCGCGACGATCAGCAGCCGCCAGAAGAGCGAGCCGCCCTCGACCGAGTTGACGATCCGCACGAGTAGCGGCTGCTCGAGGACGACGTCCTTCGGAACGTGCACAAGCAGGCCGTGCTTCCACTCGGCGGCATTGTGCGCCGCGAACTTCTCGTCCGAGCCGACGAGCTCGCCGAGGCGCGGGTGATCGGCGAGCGCCTCGAAGCGAATCCCCTCGGGCGCGCGGTCGATCTCGAGGCCGCCCTCGGAGACGCGGACGACGCCGGCCGCCTCGAGCTCGAGCAGGACCGGCGCGGCGGCGACCTCGGAGGCTCCGTTGGCCGAAAACGTCTCCGGATCGAAGCCCTTGAGATCGGTGAAGCGCCACGACTCGTCCTTCGTCGTCGGTAGCGGCAGCGCGCGGTAGCGCTCGAGCAGGTCAGCTCTAGCCACGGGCCGCGTACCTCCGGTGCAGCATCAGCGCATTGCCGTCGGGATCCTTGAAGAACGCCATGTGGCAGACGCCGGTGTCCGTCGTCTCGCCGTCGAACGTAACGCCCTTCGCCTCGAGCTCGCGTCGCGCGGACGCGACATCGGGGACGCGCAGCGCAAGCCCCGCAGGCGAGGGTGCGAACGGCTGACCGATGCTCGACGGGTCGAAGACGTCCAGCGTCACCTGGCCACAGCCGAACTCCAGGTCTGAATCACCCTCGGTCTCGATCTCGAGCCCCAGCGTCTCGGCGTAGAAGCTGCGCGCCCGCGAAATGTCCTGTGTCAGGAACGACACGAAGTCGACATGTTCGATCTGCACGGCTACGGCGTCGTGTCGTCGGCGTGAGGGGCATAGCGGTTGTGGAGCATCAGAGCGTTGCCGTCGGGATCCTCGAAGAACGCCATGTGGCAGACGCCCGTGTCGAAGGTCTCGCCGAGGAACTCGATCCCCTTCCCCTCGAGCTCTGCGCGCGCGGCGGCCATCTCCTCGACGTGCAGCGCAAGGTGCGCGGTCTTCTGCGGCGCGAACTCCATCCCGAAGGTGGTCGGCTCATAGATCCCGAAGCAGGTCTGGCCCACCCAGAACTCGGACTGTCCCGTGTCGTCGGGCCGCAGCCCCAGCGTGTCGACGTAGAAGGCCCGCGATCGCTGCCAGTCGGTGGACGGCACGGCGATGAAGTCGACGCCCGTCACCGGGCTAGCCAACCGACCCTTCCATCTGGAGCTGGATCAGGCGGTTCATCTCGACGGCGTACTCGAGCGGGAGCTCCTTCGTGATCGGCTCGACGAAGCCCGAGACGATCATCGCG
>JBKJSM010000094.1:0-44799 GCA_046594445.1 Gaiellaceae bacterium
CGCGATGATCGTCTCGGGCTTCGTCGAGCCGATCACGAAGGAGCTCCCGCTCGAGTACGCCGTCGAGATGAACCGCCTGATCCAGCTCCAGATGGAAGGGTCGGTTGGCTAGCCCGGACGAAAATTCATGCCTGTGACCATTGAGGCTGCTTCGTGCCTGCGTCCGCTTCCGCGCATGCTCGGGATCCACCAACGCCCGGCCGTCGTCGACAAGATGATCGTCCCGCCCGTCCGCGGCGACCCCAAGGTGAGGTCGATCGGGTTCTTCCTCGACGAGAACACCCAGGTCATGTGGCGCCACAGCTCTTGGAGGGCGACCGCCGCCTTGCGGGTGCGCGCGATGCGGCTGGCGCCGACTCGGGCTGTGGCTTGACTGGGCGCACCGGCAGCCGTCGGCAGGGTCATGACGCATGATCGACCGGGACCCGTCAACCCCGAGCCGGTCTCCGCTCGCGCCGTCAGAGCGTGGCGCGTCGCCGACGTGACAATCACATACGACCGATACGGCCACCTCACCAACCCGATTTGCGCGGTCGGAATCCGCTCCCGCGGATCCCGACCTTGCGCAGCTAGCGGAGAGGGCGGGATTTGAACCCGCGAAACGCCTTTCGACGCTTACGCGATTTCCAGTCGCGCTCCTTCGGCCGCTCGGACACCTCTCCGGGCGACCGACAGGGTATCCGACCGGCTTCCTAGCCCTGCGTGGACGCGACCACGTAGGCCGCCACGTCCTGGATCTGCGACTCCTCGAGCTGCCCCTCGAACGCGGGCATCACGCCCTGGCCCTTCGTCACTCGCTCGACGACGAGCGTCGCGTCGGGCTTGGCCTCGTCCAGGTTCGGCCCGACCGCACCGGAGGTGCCCGCGGCTGCGAGCGCGTGGCACGCGCCACATCCCGCGGAGGCGAAGACGGCCTTGCCTGCGGTCGCGTCACCGGTCGCTTTTGCCGGCTCGCCCGAGGTCGTCGCCCCAGTCTCGGTTCCGGCCTCCTCGCCGCCGGTGGCCTCCACGTGCGCCTCCTCCTCTTCCTTCGCGAAGACAACGACGCCCGCCATCGTCGCCGCGAAGAGCACCACCGTCACGAGTGTGAACAGCCCCAGCCGGTTGCCAGGGAAATCGGGATTGCGTCGCGGGAAGTAGAAGGCGGAGAGAGCGGCGAAGACGATGAACAGGCCGGTGAGCGCCCCGAGCCCGAGCATCTTCTGATTCGTAAGGGCAAGCAGCACGCACCGGAAACTACCAGGGTTACAGGCTGTCCAAGGGGGCCATCGTCAGGCCCCAGCCCTGCAATTGCTCCCAGTAGAGCTCGGCGGCCTCCTTGTGCCCCGACCACACGACGGCGCGGCCGCTCGCATGGATCCGGTTGGCGAAGCTCATCCCCTGCTCGAGGCCGACGCCGGGCAGGACGGCCGCGAGCGCGTGGGCGACGCCGTCGAACGTGTTGTGGTCGTCGTTCAGCACGACCACCTGCCACGGCGCGTCCCGGCCGCCGCGAGGATCGCGCGTGCCTGGCTTGCGGACGGGAGTCTCGGTACCGGTGCTCATCGGCGAGGAAGGTAGCAACGCGGCGCTAGGCTTCCCGCGATGTCACCCGACGAACGACTAGAGCGTTACGCGCGTCTCGCCGTGGAGGTGGGCGCAAACGTCGGCGCCGGCCAGGACGTCTGGGTCGTGGCGCTGCCGGAGCACGCCCCGCTCGCCCGCGCCGTCGCGCGCGCCGCGTACGCGAACGGCGCCCGCTACGTCGACGTCGACTACTCCGACCAGCACGTCTGGCGAGCTCGGATCGAGCTCGCCGGTGAAGACTCGCTCGGCTGGTCAGCTCCCTGGCTGCTGGCGAAGCTCGACCACTTCGCCACGGAGCGCGGAGCGCTGATCAACATCGTCGGCGACCCGGATCCAGAGCTCCTCGCCGACCTGGACGGCGTGCGCGTCGGCAAGACGCGCATGCGCGAGCTGGCCGAGCGCCGGCTCAGGGCTTTCGGCGAGCGTCTGATCAACTGGACGATCGTCGCGTACCCGAACGAAGGCTGGGCCCAGACGGTCTTCGGCAAGCCGGACGTCGAGGCGCTCTGGGACGCGGTCGCCTCGGCGACGCGCCTCGACGAGCCCGACCCGGTCGAGGCGTGGCGCCGCCACATCGAGAAGCTCGTCGAGCGGGCCGCGCTCCTGAACGAGCGCGGCTTCGAGAGCGTCGGCTTCCGCGGGCCCGGCACCGACCTCACCGTCGGGCTGATGCCGCGAGCCCGCTGGGGCGCCGGGAGCTCGGAAACCGTAGACGGACGTGCGTTCATCCCGAACATGCCCACCGAGGAGGTGTTCACGACGCCCGACCGGCGGCGCACCGAGGGAACGGTGCGCTCGACGAAGCCGCTCGCGCTTGGCGGAAACGTCGTGCGCGAGCTGGAGCTGCGCTTCGAGGGCGGACGCGCCGTGGAGGCGAACGCGAGCTCGGGCATCGAGGTCATCCGCGAGCAGCTGCGCACCGACGAGGGCGCGGCGATGCTCGGCGAGCTCGCGCTCGTGGACGGTGACTCGCGCGTCGGCCGCTCGGGCTTGACCTTTCTGAACACGCTCTTCGACGAGAACGCGAGCTGCCACATCGCGCTCGGCGCCGGTCTCCTCGAGACGGTCGAGGAGGGGCAGGGCGCGAGCGAGACCGAGCTCGAGGCTTTGGGCTTCAACACCTCCGCGGTTCATACTGATTTCATGATCGGCGGGCCCGAGGTCGAGGTCGACGGAATCGAGGCTGGGGGCACGGCCGTCCCGATCCTGCGCGGCGACGTCTGGCAGCTCCGCTGACCCAGTGCACGGACTGATCTTCGCCAGTCTGCGCGACTACACGGCCGCCCGGCTCGGGGAGGAAACCGCAGCCGAGCTCTGGTCGGATCGCAGCTTCGAGACGACCGAGGCCTACGACGACCGCTGGTTCTCGGCGCAGCTCGAGCGGCTCGTCGTCGTGACGGGCGACTCGATGCGGGACGTTCAACGCGGCTTCGGCGAGTTCGCCGACCAGAACACGTTCGCCGACCTGTATCCAGGCTACTACGAGGAGAGCGAGGACACGTTCGCCTTCCTGCTCGGGATCGAGGAGCGGATCCACGATCTCGTCCGTGCCACGATCAAGGGCGCCTACCCACCGAAGCTGCACGTCCGCCCGATGAACGAGCTAGGCGTGCTCGTCTCGTACACGTCCGAGCGGCCTCTGCGCGCTCCTCGAAGGACTCGTGCGCGGAACGGCGGCCCACTATGGCGAGGAGCTCGCGGTCGAAGAGCTTCAGTGCATGCAGCGCGCCGACCCCGGCTGCGTCTTCAGCGTGCTGCGACCGGCCGCCTGACGCCGCTATCCTTTCGTCCCTGAGGGCGCATAGCTCAGCGGGAGAGCGCTCGCTTCACACGCGAGAGGTCCCTGGTTCAATCCCAGGTGCGCCCATCGGATCGAGTTGGAGCTAGCGGGCGTTGCCGTTAGGGCGCCGCAGCCGGGCTCGTCCGCCCTGCGCCTCTTCGAGCAGCGCTACGCCGACCGCTCTGAAGTCGTACTCGCCCTCGGCGGGCTCGCGCTCGAACGTGACCTTCTTGCCGGCGCAGCGGCCCTCGGGGGGTTTACCGGGCAGAAAGCCGCTCCGCGGAACGAACAGGCGCTCGCCCTCCTCGGTGCGGATGAAGCCGAAGTTCTTGGTCTCGTTGAACCAAAGCATCTCGCCGCGCATCGCGCCCTACCTTCGCTCGGGGGGCGCGCACATGCTCGCTCCGGTCGTCACAATCTAGCAGCGAGCCGGCGCGATGGTACCCTGGGCTCGCCCGGTCGCGCTAGGTGGGGAGTTAGCGGTTCCCTGTACCCGACATCCGCTCCAGCGGGACCGAACGCCGTCCGAGGACGGCTTCAACGGGATCAGGCTTCGCGCACGTGGTGTCGATGGTCGGGTTCCGCGCACTGGGAGCATCCGAACCGCGTCAGGTCCGGAAGGAAGCAGCGCTAAGGATTCCCTCTCAGGTGACGCGGTCTCGCCTGACCGGAGCCGGCGACGCGATCGCCCCCCGGGGAAGCGGTTCGAAGACGGAGCGCGCGACCGGGCTTGACCTCACCCGCTGTTGGCGTCCGGTGCGTCGGGGATAGTCCAGGCGTCCCCGACCAAGGAGCTCCATGAGCCCGCTCACGATCATCATCATCGTCGTCGTCGTTCTCCTCGTGCTCGGCTTCTTCGGCCGCGGTCGCTTTCGCGGATAGCTGCAAGGCGTCTCGCGTAGCCCACGCGTTTCCTGATTCAATCGAAGCGTGACGGCTCTCTACCGGACGTACCGGCCGCAGGACTTCGACGACGTCGTCGGCCAGGAAGCGGTCGTCCGGACGCTGCGGAACGCGATCGAGCTCGGCCAGCTGCGCCAGGCCTACCTCTTCGCGGGCCCGCGCGGAACCGGCAAGACCTCGATGGCGCGGATTCTCGCGAAGGCGCTCAACTGCGAGACCGGCCCGACCGCGACGCCGGACAAGGTCTGCCACGCCTGCGTCTCGATCGCGAGCGGCACCTCGCTCGACGTCGTCGAGATGGACGCGGCGTCGCAGCGCGGGATCGACGACATCCGCGAGATCCGCGACCGCGTCATCCTCCAGCCCGCGGAGGGGCGCTACAAGGTCTACATCCTCGACGAGGCGCACCAGCTCACCGACGCGGCGTGGAACGCGCTCCTGAAGCTGATCGAGGAGCCTCCGCCCCACCTCGTCTTCGTCTTCTGCACCACCGACCTCGCCAAGGTGCTGCCGACCGTGCGCTCGCGCTGCCAGACCTTCGTCTTCGCGCGGCCACGCCTGCCCGAGCTCGTGCGCGTGCTGCGCCGGATCGCCGACGCGGAGAAGATCGAGGCGCCGGACGCAGCGCTCGCGCTGATCGCGCGCGGTGCGCGCGGCTCGTTCCGCGACGCCGTCTCGACGATGGATCAGCTCGCCTCGGCGACGGGGAACACGATCGACGTCCAGTCCGTGCTCCAGCTGCTGGGCTCCGTCGAGGAGGATGCGCTCTTCCGGATCTGCGACGCGATCGTCGACGGCGACACCGCCGGCGCGCTCACGTTCCTCGAGGAGCTCGCCGAGCAGGGGCAGGATCTCGGCCGGCTCGTCACCGACCTGCTCGAGCACCTGCGCCACCTGCTCCTCGTCCAGCACATGGGCCACGTGCCCGACTCCTTGCCCGTCACCGACGAGACGCGCGACCGGCTGCGCGAGCAGGCGAACCAGCTCTCCTCCGCCACCGTGCTGCGGCTCTGCGACCTGCTCGCCGTCGCGGTCGAGGACGCGCGCCAGGGCGCCGATCCGCGGCTGCCGCTCGAGCTCGCGCTCGTGAAGGTGACGAGCCCCGGCTCCGACCTCTCGCGCGAGTCGCTCGCGTTCCGGGTCGACCAGCTCGAGCAGCGGGCCACCGGCGCCGCTCCGCAGCCGCTGCGGCAGACCCCGGCGCCTGCCGCCGTGGCCGAGCCGACGCCGGCGGCCCCGCAGCCGCCCGCGGAGGACGCAGCGCCGGTCGAGGCGCCCCCGCTCGCCCTCGACCAGCTCCAGGACGCGTGGCAGCGCAGCGTCCTCCCCGCGGTTCAGTCCCGCTCGATTCCGGTCGCGTCGCTCCTCGGCGAGGCTCGTCCGGCGTTGCTCGTCGGCGAGATGCTCACGGTCGAGTTCCCCGCGAGCGCCGACTTCCACCGCCGTCAGGCGGAGGAGCCGAAGAACGCGGACGTGATCCGCGACGCGCTCTTCGAGGTCACCGGTCACCGGCTCGGCGTCACGCTCGCGCTCGGCGAGCACGAGGCGATCGAGGAGGAGGACGAGGAACTGACCGAGGACGCCCTGATCTCGATGTTCAAGGACACGTTCGACGCCAAGGAAGTGGAGGAGACTCGTTGAGCAAGCTCGACATGAACAAGCTGATGCAGCAGGCCCAGCAGATGCAGACGCAGATGCAGCAGGCCCAGGAGGAAGCGGCGAACGAGGTCGTCGAGGCGTCTGCCGGCGGCGGCATGGTCACCGTCAAGGCGACCGGCGGCGGCGAGATCGTCGGGATCACGATCGACCCGAGGGCGATCGACCCCGACGACCCCGAACTGCTCGCTGACCTGGTGCTCGCCGCCGTCAACGAGGCGCTTCGCTCCGCCAGTGCGCTGATGGAGTCGAAGATGCAGGGAATGCTGCCCGGCGGTCTCGGCGGGCTGGGACTTCCCGGGCTCTAATACCCACGCAGCGATGGGCACCCGCAGAGGCGAATGCCCATCGCGCGAAGATCCCTAAAGGGGGCCGCGAGCGGCCCCGCTAGCCCCTACCTCGAGCTGCTCTCAGGCTACGCCGGCGAGCTTGTCGCGCGAGGGCAGCGACTCGGTGCTGAGCACGTTCTCGAGCCGGTCGAGCGCCGTGGACTCGAGCTGACGGATCCGCTCGCGCGTCAGTCCCAGCTGCTTGCCGATCTGCTCGAGGCTCGCGCCTTCCTTGCCCTCGACGAAACCGAACCGGAGCTCGAGAACGAGCCGCTCCCGCTCGGGGAGCCCGGCCAGCGCCTCGCGGATCCGCTGCTGTTCGAGCGAGAGGTCCGCCGCGTCGATCGGGTCCTCGATGGTGCGGTCGGCGAAGAGGTCGCCGAGCTCGCCGTCGCCGTCACCGATCACCTGGTTGAGCGACACCGACGCCTCGACGGCGTCGAGCGCCTCCTGGACGTGGTGCGACTTCAGCTCGGTCGCCGCCGCGAGCTCCTCGATCGTCGGCGGGCGGCCGTGCGTGGTCTCGAGCTGCTGCCGGGCGCGCTTCAGCTTTAGCCGGCGCTCCTGCACGTGCACCGGGATCCGGATCGTGTCCGATTGGTTCGCGACCGCACGCTGGCAGGCCTGGCGGATCCACCAGGTCGCGTAGGTGGAAAACTTCCAGCCCTTGCGCCAATCGAACTTCTCGACGGCGCGGTTGAGCCCGATCGTGCCGTCCTGGATCAGGTCGAGCAGCGGCAGGCCGTGACCCTGGTAGCGCTTGGCGATCGAGACGACGAGCCGCAGGTTCGCGTTCGTCATCCGCTCCTTGGCCGCGGCGTCACCCTTCTCTACGCGCTTCGCGAGCGCGACTTCCTCCGCCGCGGTCAGCAGCGAGTGGCGGCCGATCTCGTTCAGGAAGAGCTGGAGGCTGTCCGTGACGGCGGCGCCGGACGGGCGCAGGTCGAGGCCCGCGGAGTCGTCGGCCGAAGCCGGCTCCTCGATCTCGACGTCGGCGGCCACGAGCGCGGCGCGCAGCCCTTCGACCGCGTCCTCGTCGAGATCGTGCTCGGTCTGCACCGCCTCGAGCTCGGCGACGGCAACGAAGCCGCTGTCCTCCGCCTCGCGCAGGAACGCGTCCAGAGCAGTAGTGGTCGTTTCGGGGGCATCGCTGCCCAAAGCAACATCAGTGCGCATCTATCTCCTTCGAGGGGGCGTGTCGAAGCACACCGCGAGTGGCACCGGACCGCGTTTCGGCCAGGGCGCGGGGCTCCACTACCTATTAACGCTGATTTCCCGCTTATGGTTCCCCTAGAGAGGGGATCCGTACAGAACCTTTACGTCTGGGATCACGTCCGAAACGGACGGCTAGGCTGCCGCAGATGTTCAGCCCCTCCGTCGACAACCTCGTCGCACAGCTGACACGCCTCCCCGGAATCGGCTCCCGGACGGCTCAGCGACTCGCGTTCCACATCCTCTCGGCCGGCACGGAAGAGGCGCTCGCGCTCGCGGCCGCGATCCAGGAGGTGAAGGAGCGTGTCCGTTTCTGCCGCGAGTGCGGCAACCTGACCGAGGAGGAGCTCTGCTCGATCTGCCTCGACCTGCGCCGCGACCGAACGGTCGTCTGCGTCGTCGAGCAGCCTGTCGACGTGATCTCGCTCGAGCGCACGCACGAGTACCGCGGCCTCTACCACGTGCTCGGCGGCTCCCTCTCGCCACTCGACGGGGTGGAACCGGAGCACCTGCGCATCGACGAGCTGCTCCGTCGGGTTGCGGGCGGGGAGATCGCCGAAGTCGTGTTGGCGACGAACCCGAACATGACCGGGGAGGCGACGGCGGCCTATCTCGCCGACCGACTGCGCGACGGCGTGCGGGTGACGCGGCTCGCTAGCGGCCTTCCTGTGGGAAGCGATCTCGAGTACGCCGACGAGGTGACGCTCGGGCGCGCCCTGTCCGGTCGCCGCGAAATCTAGTTTTTTACGCACTTTGCGAGTTTTTCCGCGACGCCGGCTTGCATCTGCGACCCGGAGTCGAATACATTTGCAGAGCTGAACCGGTGGGCCTTCGGGTTTGCCGGTTCAGCGTTTTTTGTGGGTTTTTTCAACCCTCTCCGGGCGCCCAGCTAGGCTTGCTCGATGTCCACGACCGAGTACGAGCCCATCCCGGCGGTCGGCGCGGACGCCGAGGCGCTCCACCTCGGCACGGTCGTGATGAAGTTCGGCGGCACCTCGGTGGCGGATCCCGCGAAGCTGAAGCGCGTCGCCGCTCGCCTCGTGGCTGCACGGGCGGAGGGACACCGCGTCGTCGGCGTCCTCTCTGCGATGGGCCGCACGACCGACGAGCTGCTCGAGCTCGCCCAGCAGGTCTCCGCCACCCCGCATCCGCGGGAGCTCGACATGCTGGTCTCCGTCGGGGAGAGGATCTCGTGCGCGCTCGCCGCGATGGTGATCCACGACCTCCATCACGAGGCGATCTCGCTCACCGGCTCCCAGGCCGGGATCGTCACCGACACGGTCCACGGCAAGGCCAAGATCGTCGAGGTGCGCGCGCGCCGGATCCACGAGGCTCTCGACGAGGGCACGATCGTCCTCGTCGCCGGCTTCCAGGGCGTGTCCACCGACTTCGAGGTGACGACGCTCGGCCGCGGGGGCTCCGACACGACCGCGGTCGCGCTCGCGGCGGCGCTCGGCGCAGACCACTGCGAGATCTACACCGACGTCCAGGGTGTCTTCACCGCCGACCCGCGGGTGGTGCCGAACGCACGCAAGCTGACGCACGTCAGCTTCGACGAGATGCTCGAGATGGCCTCCTCGGGCGCCGGCGTGCTCGCCACGCGCTCGATCGAGGTCGCTCGTAGTCACAATGTGCGGCTCCACGTCCGGTCGAGCTTCGAAGAAGGAGACGGGACGTGGATCCAGGAGGAGGACGAGACTGTGTCATCTGAAAATACCGGGCTCGAGAAGGCACTAATCAGCGGCGTCGTGCACCAGCGCGAGGAGACCGTCTACCGCGTCGACGGCACGACGCCCGCCGAGCTCTTCGGCGCGCTCGCGAAAGCCTCCGTCAACGTGGACACGATCGTGCAGACGAATGCCGAGATCGTCTTCTCCGCGCCGGTCGAGGACAAGGCGGACGCCGCGCGCACGCTCGACGCCCTCGGTGTGGCCTGGACCTCCCGCGACGACCTGGGCAAGGTCAGCCTCGTCGGCGCGGGGATGAAGAGCCACCCGGGCGTCGCGGCCAAGACCTTCGCGACGCTCGCCGCCGCCGGGATCGAGTCGGCGATCGTCTCGACCTCGCCGATCAAGATCGCCTGCCACGTCCCTTCGTCGGACGTCGACAAGGCCGTCAAGGCCCTCCACGAGGCGTTCGACCTTGCATGAGCCGCGCATCGGCGTCGTCGGCGCGACCGGCGCAGTCGGAACGGTCACGGTGGAGCTGCTGCGCGAGCGCGGCTACGGCGACGTGCGCTTGTTCGCCTCTGCGCGCTCGGCCGGCAAGGAGCTCGACGGCAGAACGATCGAGGAGGCGACGCCCGAGGTGCTCGCCACCGGCGACCTCGACCTTTGCCTCTTCTCGGTCGGCACCTCGGCGAGCCGCGAGCTCGTCCCCCACGCCGTCCGCGGCGGCGCCGTCTGCGTCGACAAGTCGGCGGCGTATCGGCTCGAGCCCGGGATCCCCCTCGTCGTGCCCGAGGTGAACGGCGTCCGCGCCAAAGAGCATCAGGGCATCGTCGCCAACCCGAATTGCTGCGCGATCCCACTGACGATCGCGCTCAAGCCGCTGCACGACGCAGCGGGGCTTGCGCGCGTGCGCGTCGCCACCTACCAGTCCGTCTCCGGCGCCGGCGCCCAGCAGATGGAGCGCCTGCGCGGCGAATCGGCCGAGGAGCACGACCTGCGCATGGACTGGGACTTCGACGGCGTCGAGTTCGACGAGGAGGAGAAGCTGCGCGAGGAGACGCGCAAGATTCTCGAGCTGCCTGCTCTCCCGGTCAGCGCGAGCTGCGTGCGCGTGCCCGTGCTCGTCGGCCACGCGGAGGCCGTCTGGGTCGAGACCGAGGAGCCCCTCTCGGCGGAGCAGGCCACGGCAATCCTCGGCGACGCGCCCGGCGTCCGGCTCGAGCAGTTCCCCACGCCGGGCCTTGCCGCCCGCAGCGACGACGTGCTCGTCGGGCGGATTCGCCAGGACCTGACGACCTCGAACGGCCTCGTCCTCTTCGTCGTCTGCGACAACCTGCGCAAGGGCGCGGCGCTGAACGCGATCCAGATCGCCGAGCTCCTACTCGCCCAGCAGCGCGTCGCCGCATAGTGTCTGATCCGCTGCCGCACGAGCTTCGCGCCGCGAACGACGACTACGCGGCAACGTGGGGCGAGAAGGCCTCGCTCCCCCGCAAGCCGGCACGGCAGCTCGCGGTGCTCACCTGCATGGACGCCCGGATCTTTCCGGCGCAGGCGCTGGGACTGAAGGAGGGTGACGCCCACGTGATCCGCAACGCCGGCGGCGTCGCGACCGAGGATGCGCTCCGCTCGCTCGTCATCTCCAACCGGCTGCTCGGAACGACGACGGCCTATGTGCTCGGCCACACACAGTGCGGGATGCTCTCGTTCACGAATGACGAGCTGTACTCGCAACTCGAGCAGGAGGGCCTCGACGCTCGCTGGCTCGACTTTCTGCCCTTCAAGGAGATCGAGGCGAGCGTCGTCTCAAGCGTCCAGCGCCTGCGGGCGAGCCCGCTACTGCCGACCGAGTACCGCGTTGCGGGCTTCGTCTTCGACGTCGAAACCGGGCGGATCGAGCCCGTCGAGACCGCTTGAGCCTGCTCGCGGGCGTCGTCTCGGCGCTGTCGCTGCTCGCGCCCGCCCCCACGCTCGTCGCCGCCGGCGACATCGCGTCCTGCCGGTCGTCCGGAGACGAGAGGGCTGCAGCGCTCGTCCAGCGAACGGCCGGGACCGTCGCCGTGCTCGGCGACGCCGTCTACGAGCGCGGCACGGCCGCCGAGTTTCGGGACTGCTATTCCTGGCGGGGCTTCCGCGCGCGAACGCGCGCCGCGCTCGGGAACCACGAGTACGGCACCGGGACGGCAAGCGCGGCGATCGCATACTTCCGGCTCCCAAGCCACGGGTACTACTCGTACGAGCTCGGCGCGTGGCACGTCGTCGTCCTCAACTCCAACTGCCGGCCCGCGGGCGGGTGCGAGGACGGGTCGCCACAGCAGCTCTGGCTGCGTGCGAACCTCGCCGCCCATCCCGCCGCCTGCACGATCGCGTACATGCACCACCCCCGCTTCAGCTCCGGCCTCCACGGCTCGGACGAGACTCTCACGGCGCTCTGGCGGGAGTTGGCGACGGGCGGCGCGGACGTCGTCCTCGCCGGACACGACCACCACTACGAGCGCTTCGCACCGGTTGACGGGATCCGCTCGTTCGTCGTGGGCACCGGCGGGCGCAGCACCTACCCGGTACTGCGCCGTCTTCCGCGCAGCGTGAGGGTCGACGACCGCACGTACGGCGTCCTGCGGCTGACCCTCCACCCGGCCGCGTACGACTGGCGCTTTCTCGCGGTCGACGGGCGGCCGGTCGACGCAGGCTCATCCGGCTGCGGTTAAGGGCGCTGCGGCACCGGGGCCGGCGCGAACGCCTCCTTGACGAGCCGCAACACGGACGTGCGCTTCCCCTCGGCGACCGGCGCCAGGCCGCCGAGCTCCAGCCGCGCCAGCTCCACCCTGCCCTGCGTGCGCACCGGCTGGAAGCCAAAGTCGGCGAGGAAGTCCCGCGGGAAGACGGTTTTGTGCACGATGAAGCGCTCGTAGGTCGACTCGCCCTCGGGATAGCGGTAGGCGAAGGCCTCGAGCGCCTTCGCGCCCATGTCCCTCGCCTCACCGATCGCGGCGAGGAAGAGCGACTGCTCGACCCACGGCGTCGTGCTCGAGACGAGGTAAACGCAGGTCACGAGCACCGCGTCGTCGGAGGGCGGGCCGGCAGGCAGCTCGCCGGCGCGGGGGAAGAGGTGCGCGGGGCCGTACTGGATCGAGCCGAGCAGCTTGCCGTCGTCGTCGCGGTAGAGGGCCCCCCAGGCGCCCCAGTCGTCCTCGGCCTTCTCCATCCACCGCTCCTTCGATGCCGTCCGGCCCTCGCGCGACTGCCACCAGACGCACGTCTGGCAGACGGACGGCACACGCTCGAGCGTGGCCCCGGTCAGGCCGGTGACGCGCTGTGCCACTCGTCCACCACGACGTCGACGCTGTCCGGACGGACATCGGCCATGCGCTCGAGGCATTCGGCGACGCTCAGCTGCACCTCGATCCCGACCGTGCCGGCATTCGCGCCCCACTCGAGCGCGAGGTGGAGCTCGACCCCGACGCGCCCGTCCTCACGCGCGACCTTGACGCCGTCGTGGCGGTGCAGGGTGCTCCCGACGAGCCCGCGAACGCCCGCTACCTCGCGCGCCGCGTCGGCGGCATAGCTCGCGAGCACATCTGAAGCGATCACGGAATGGCCTTCGGTCATACCTCTGATCTTAGAACTAGCTCCGTCGCCTCGGGCCGGGCGAAGAACCGGAAGGGCACGAACGTTGTCCCGAGCCCCGGCGAGACGTGCAGTGTGACGCCGGCCTCCCGGTACAGGCCTTCCGCAAACGGCGCGCCCAGGTGCGCGAGCCGCAGCTTGCCGCCCGGGTACGGCAGCACGATCTGGCCGGCGTGCATGTGCCCGGCGAGCACGAGGTGGTAGCCGGGGGCCGAGAGCGTCGGATAGTGGCTGAGCAGCACCCGCAGCCCGGCGGCCTCATCGGGGGCAGGAGCCGGCGCGTGCCAGCTGGGAGGCGTGCCGGCGACCTGGACGGAGTGGCCGCGGAGCTCGACCGTCCGCGACTCGCCGACGAGCAGCGTCGCCGGAAGGCCCGTCAGCGAGGCGGGCCTGGAGAAGGGGTCGCGCGTGAGGGCGACGTCGTGGTTGCCGAGCACGGCGTACGCGTCGAGACCAGACAGAACCTCGTCGAGGAGGGTGCGGCCCCGCGGGTGCGAGAGCAGGTCGCCGGTGACGAGGACGAGGTCGGGACGGCGGTCGCGCACCCACGCCGCAGCACGCTCCACCGCCGACTGCCCGCGCGAGCGCGGGCCGAGATGGAAGTCGGAGAGGTGTGCAAGCCGCAGGCCGTCGAGCTCGCGGGGCAACCCCGCGATGGGCACCTCGACGACGCGCGTGCGGAGCCAGCCCGCCTCGAACCACCCGTACGCCAGCAGGGCTGCGGCGAGTACGGGGAGCGCGACCAGGAGCCAGAAGATACTCAGGCCCGGCGCCCCCCAGGATCGCCGGGCCTGAGACCGCCCCTCCACCTATGAAGACGTTGGGGAGGCCAGAACCTTGCGCTCACACGCTCAGTTTCTCGAGCACCGGGTCGACGGAGACGATGTGGCGCTTGAACTTCAGCTCCGAGTCCGTCAGCCCGGCCGCGACGCCGATCAGCTGCGAGAGGTGCAGGATCGGCATCTGGAAGTCCTTGCCGGTCTGTTTTTTCAGCTTCGACTGCCAGGCGTCGAGCGAGAGGTGGCAGAGCGGGCAGGGCGTGACGATCGCATCCGCGCCGGCCTCCTTCGCCTGCTCGATCGGCTGGATCATCTCGCTCAGCGCCGTCTCCTCGCGCGCCTGGATGATCGGGAAGCCGCAGCACTTGATCTTGGCGGGGTAGTCGATCGCCTCTCCGCCGCAGGCCTCGATGATCCGCTCGAGCGAGGACGGCTTGTCCGGGTCCTCGAAGCCGAGCAGCTTCGAGGGCCGCAGGATCTGGCAGCCGTAGAAGGGAGCGATCTTCAGGCCCTTCAGGCCCTTGTGCGCGGCCGCCTTGAGCAGCTCGTACCCCTCGCCGGCCGCGACCATCCAGAGGAAGTGCAGCACCTCGACGGTGCCGTTGTACTCGGGGACGCCGACTTTGACGAGGTTCTTGTTGACGCGGTCGCGCAGTGCCTCGTCACCCTTCAGCTGGTGGTTCGCCTGCCGGAGGTTGAGCGTGCAGACGTTGCAGACCGTCATCAGCGTGTCGCAGCCGGTTGCCTCCGAGTACGCGAGGATGCGCGCGTTCAGGTGCAGGTAGTAGTCCGGTTCTGCCTCGTGGATGTCGCCGGCGCCGCAGCAGGTGACGGTCTCGAGCTCGATCAGCTCCAGGCCCACCTTCGGCGAGAGCGCCTGCGTCGAGATGTCGAGCTCCTTCGCCGAGAGCGAGGCGAGGCACCCTTTGTAGTACGCAACCTTCCTCACGCTCCGCCTCCCGGCTTGTTCGTCGGCGCCTCGCCGGGCGTCACGTCCGCCTGGTCGCGGCTGCCCATACCCTGCGCGCTGCCGCCGTCCGCCGCCTGCGTGCCGGCGTGGTGCTCGATCCGGGAGAGCGCGCGCTCTCCCTGCACAATCCCGAGCGCGCCCTGGCGGTCCTGCTCCTTGACGAGGTCGTAGAGCGCCCGCGACTCCTTGACGCCCTCGGCGACGTGGGGCGGGAACGGGGGCGGCACTTTCCCCTTTACGGCCAACCCCATTGCGAACTTCATCTCCTTGATCGAGGAGAGAATCCCCTGCGTCTTCGGGACGAGCTCGGTCTCGCGCAGCCAGCCCGTCGTCTTGGCGGACGTGACGAACCAGTTGGCGTGCTTGGCGCCCATATCGTCGTCGATCCCTGCCTTGATCGCCTCGGCGCCGAGCTTCGCAATCGCGTCGCGCGGGTCGACGCCCTTGGGGCAGCGCTCGTTGCAGAAGTAGCAGCGCGTGCACTCCCAGATGCCGTGCTGGCCGCTGTACTCGTCCAGTCGCTCGGTCTTGGCGGCGTCGCGTGGGTCGCCGACGAAGCGCATGCCCTTCGCGAGCGCCTGCGGCCCGAGAAACTCGGGCTCGGCCTCCATCGCGTTGCACTCCGAGACGCAGCAGCCGCAGTTGATGCAGAGCGACTCCTTGTGGATCACGTTCATGCGCTCCTGCGAGATGACGTGCTCGCGCCCGTCCGCCGGTTGGTCGTACCCCGGCTGGAGGTACGGCTTCATCGCCTTGAACTTGGCCCAGAACGGATCCATGTCGACGACGAGGTCCTTGATCACGGGCAGGTTGCCCATCGCCGAGATCACCGGCACCTCACCCGCGCTCGCGATGTCGTACATCCGCACCTTGCACGCGAGCACGGCGGCCCCGTTCATCCGCATCCCGCAGGAGCCGCAGATCATCATCCGGCAACTCTTGCGGTAGGCAAGCGAGCCGTCGTGCCGGTCCTTGACGATGTCGAGGCAGTCGAGCAAGGTCGCCTCCTCGGGCGCGTCGACCTCGTACTCGCGCAACGCCTTGTCGCCCGTCTTGGCGTCGTAGCGCCAGATCTTCAGACCCATCTGCATCAGTACTTCCTCTCCTCGGGGAGGTATTTCGTGAACCTGACGTCCTTGTACGAGAGTTGCGGACCACCGTCGACCCAACGCGTGATCGAATGTTTCATGAAGTTCTCGTCGTCCCGGGTCGGGTAGTCGTGCGGCCGGGAGTGGGCGCCCCTGCTCTCCTTGCGCGCGATACCTGCCTGGAGCATGCAGGCGGCGACGTCGAGCAGGTAGCCAAGCTCGATCGCCTGCGTCAGGTCGGAGTTGAAGACCTCGCCCTTGTCCTCGACGACGACGTTCGGGTAGCGCTCCTTCAGGCCTGCGATCACCTCGATCTGCCTCGCCATCTGCTCCTCGCGGCGGAAGACGCCGAAGTTCTCGAGCATCGTCTGGCCGAGCTCGTCCCGGATCTGCCACGGACGCTCGCCCTGCGCGCGGCCGAGCAGTTGCTTCAGCTCGCGCTCGGCGTCGCGCGTCGCGGCCTCGGGCACCTCGACGGTCGTGTTCGAGAGCGCCCACTCGGCGGCGGAGCGGCCGGCCCGCCGGCCGAAGGTGATCGTCTCCATCAGCGAGTTGCCGCCAAGCCGGTTGGCCCCGTGCACGGACACGCACGCGACCTCGCCGGCGGCGTAGAGACCGGTCAGCTCCGTGAGCCCGTCGGAGTCCGTCTCGACGCCGCCCATGTGGTAGTGGGCGCCCGGGCGGACGGGGATCGGCTCGTGGATCGGGTCGACGCCCGCATAGACCATCGCCAGCTCGCGCGAGCCGGGCAGCCGCGTCAGGATCCGCTCGGCGCCCAGGTGCGTCAGGTCGAGCAAGACGGAGCCGTTGATCCCGCGGCCCTCGTCGATCTCGGTCTGCTCGGAGCGCGAAACGACGTCACGGCTCGCCAGGTCCTTCGCGGTCGGCGCGTAACGCTCCATGAAGCGCTCGCCCTCCGAGTTGCGCAGGATCCCGCCCTCGCCACGACAGCCCTCCGTGATCAGGATCCCGCTCGGATACATGGTCGTCGGGTGGAACTGCATGAACTCGATGTCCTTCAGCGGCAGGCCGGCGCGGAGGGCCATCGACATCCCGTCGCCCGTGCAGGCGTAGGCGTTCGTCGTGGCGCGGTAGAGGCGGCCGACGCCGCCGGTGGCGAGCACGACCGTCTTGCCGCCGATCGCCTTCAGGCCGCCGTGCAGAAGATCCCAGGCGATCACGCCCTGGCAGCGGTCCTGGTGGACGACGAGCTGCCAGGCGAAGTACTCCTCGTAGACCTGGATGTCGCGCTTCACGAGCTGCTCGTACAGGACCTGGATCAGTACGTGGCCGGTGATGTCCGCCGCGTAGACCGTCCGCGGCGAGCCGGCGGCGCCGAACGGGCGCTGGGCGAGCCTGCCGTCCTCGCCGCGCGAGAATACGGCGCCCCAATGCTCGAGCTGGTAGATGTCGTCCGGCGCCTCGCGGCAGAGGATCTCGATCGAGTCCTGGTCGCCGAGGTAGTCGGAGCCCTTGACCGTGTCGAAGGTGTGGCTCTCGGGGCTGTCCTCGCCCGCGTTGCCGAGCGCAGCGTTGATGCCGCCCTCGGCCGCGCCGGAGTGGCTGCGGGTCGGGTGGAGCTTGGAGACGATGGCGACGTCTGCGCCCGCGTCGTGCGCCTCGATCGCGGCGCGCATGCCCGCGCATCCGGCGCCGATCACGAGTACGTCGTGCTTCGCCTCCACCGCTTCGGAAGCTATCTCAAAGACCCCGGCCGACGCGTCAGATGCACGGGCCTGCGAGAAGGATGTTCTCGTCGGCCTTGAACTTCGTGAAGTTGTCGCGGAACATCGCCGCGAGCTCGCGCGCCTTGACGTCGTACGCGGCCGCGTCGCTCCACGTCCCGCGCGGGTCGAGCAGCTTCGCGTCGACACCGGGGACCTCGACGGGCACCTCGAAGCCGAACAGCTCGTCGGTGCGGTACTCGACGTCGTCGAGCTCGCCCGAGATCGCCGCGCGGAGCAGGGCCCGCGTCGCCTGGATCGGCATCCGCTCCCCCTCACCGTACGGGCCGCCCGTCCAGCCAGTGTTGACGAGCCAGACCTTCGCGCCGTGCTCGTCCAGCTTGCGGCCAAGCAGGCGCGCGTAGACGGCCGGCGGCTGCGGCAGGAACGGGGCGCCGAAGCAGGCCGAGAAGGTCGGCTGCGGCTCCTTGACCCCGATCTCGGTGCCGGCGAGCTTCGCGGTGAATCCGGAGACGAACCAGTACATCGCTTGATCTCGGGTCAGCCAGGCGATCGGGGGCAGAATCCCGAACGCGTCGGCCGTGAGGAAGATCACGGAGCTCGGATGCCCGGCGCGCTTGGCCGGCAGCGCATTCGCGATCTGCTCGAGCTTGTAGGCAGCTCGGGTGTTCTCCGTCTTCGCGGCGTCGTCGAGATCGACGACGCCGCGCTCGTCGAGCGCCACGTTCTCGAGGATCGTCCCGTAGGTCTGCGTCATCCGGTAGATCTCCGGCTCGGCTTCGGGCGAAAGGTGGATCACCTTCGCGTAGCAGCCGCCCTCGAAGTTGAAGACGCCGTCGCCGCCCCAACCGTGCTCGTCATCTCCGATCAGGCGTCGCTCGGAATCGGCCGAGAGCGTCGTCTTCCCGGTCCCAGACAGCCCGAAGAAGATCGCCACGTCGCCAGCGTCACCGACGTTCGCCGAGCAGTGCATCGGGAAGACGCCTTCGAGCGGCAGCCGGTCGTTCATCAGCGTGAAGATCGACTTCTTGATCTCGCCCGCGTAGAAAGTGCCGCCGATCAGCACCTCCTGCCGTGTCGGGTGGAGCACAACGAACGTGCCGGTGCGCGTGCTGTCGGCAGTCGGGTCGGCCTCGAGCCCGGGTGCGTGCAGCACGAGCGCCTGCGGCTCGAACGAGCCCAGCTCCTCTTCGGTCGGATCGATGAACATCGTTCGCGCGAAGAGCGCGTGGTAGGGATGGTTCGTGACGACTCGGACGGCGATCCGCTGCTTCGGATCCGCTCCCGCGAAGGCGTCGACGACGTAGATGTCGCCCGCACCGATGTGCGCGGCCACCTTCTCGCGCAACCCCTCGAAATGCTCCTCGGAGATCTCAGCGTTGACGTCGCCCCACCAGATCCGTTCCTCGGAGCCCGGCTCGCGGACGATGAACTTGTCCTTCGGCGAGCGGCCAGTGTGTGCGCCCGTGTCCACCGCGAGCGCGCCACCCTCGGCGAGTCGCCCGTCCCCGCGCAGGAGCGCGTGGGTGTAGAGCAGCGAGGTGGTCGGGTTCCAGTGAACGGCGCCCGCGGCCTCGATCCCGTGGACAGTCAAGCCCGTGCGTGACTCCGTCGTCGCCATGCGCGGGGCATGTTACGGACCCGAGCGCTGCGAGGGGGTTACGCTCGGTTCGTGCGCGCACGTGAGCTCGGAATTGAAATCGGCAGGCTGCCACCGGCGCCGGCGAACGCGATCACCGACGTAGCTGGCCTTCGCGTCGGCCATACGACCCTGATCGAGGGAGAGGCCGTGCGCACCGGCGTGACCGTCGTCGTGCCGCCGCCCGAGTCGTTTTTCGCGGGGGCGCACCGGATCAACGGGAACGGCGAGCTGACCGGCCTTGAGTGGGTGCGCGACTCCGGACTGCTGACGACACCGATCGGCCTCACGAACACCCACTCGGTCGGCGTCGTCAGGGACGCGCTCGTCGCCGCGGCCCAGCATGGCGAGGGCGACCACCGCTGGAGCCTGCCCGTCGTCGGCGAGACCTGGGACGGCTTCCTCAACGACATCAACGGATTCCACGTCAAGGGCGAACACGTCGCCCGGGCACTGGCGGCGGCGCACGACGGGGCGGTCGAGGAGGGCGCCGTCGGCGGGGGCACCGGCATGGTCTGCCACGGCTTCAAGGGCGGAATCGGGACGGCGTCGCGCGTCGTCGAGGACGGCTGGATCGTCGGCGTACTCGTGCAGGCGAACCACGGCCGCCGCGCCCGGCTGCGCATGAACGGCGTCGCCGTCGGCGAACGGATCGGAGCCGACATCGTGCCCACTCCCGAGCGCGAAGGTGCTGAGGGCGCCGGCTCGATCATCGTCCTGATCGCGACCGACGCGCCCCTCCTGCCGATCCAGTGCGAGCGCCTCGCGCGACGGGCGGCGTTCGGGATCGCCCGGACGGGCGGCATGGGCGAGCACTCGAGTGGCGACTTCGCGCTCTGCTTCGCGACCGGCAACCGCGGCCTCGAGGACGACGAGGCGGAGCTGCCGTTGCGGATGCTGAACGACGCGCGGATCGACCCGCTCTACGAGGCAACGATCGACGCGGTCGAAGAGTCGATCCTCAACGCCATGCTGGCCGGCGAGACGATGACGGGCCGGAACGGCAACACTGTGCACGCCCTACCGCACGACCTCCTGCTCGACGCGTTGCGCCTATCCTGAGACCGTGCGCAGCGCGGTGGCCCTCGCTCTCGTCCTCCTCGCCGCCGGCTGCGGCGGCGGGAACGACACCGCCGCGACGACGGAGGCCGGCGCTGCGCCCGTCGACTTCGAGGTCTTCGCCAGCGAGTACGCATTTGCCCCGCCCTTCGTCATCTTCGACACACCGGGTACGTACACCCTCTCGCTCCGGAACGACGGCTTCGAGCCGCACAACCTCACAATCGAGGGCCAGGCCGCGACGGCCGACGTGCAACCCGGGGACACAGGCTCGGTCACCGTGACGCTGAAGCCGGGCGCCTACCCCATGCTCTGCACGATCCACCGATCCGAGGCCATGGACGGCGAGGTCGTCGTCCACGACGGCTAGCTGGCCTAGACGGTGCGTAGCTCGGGAGCGTGGTCGCGGACGACAAGCGCCGCGTAGCGACCGCCCGCGGCGATCAGCTCCTCGTGCGTGCCGATCTCGGCGACGCTGCCGCGATCGAGCACGACGATCTGATCGGCGTCCCGCACGGTCGACAGCCGGTGGGCGATCGCGATCGTCGTCCGGCCCTCCGCGAGCCGCTCGAGCGCCTCCTGCACCGCGCGCTCGGTCTGTGTGTCCAGCGCGGAAGTCGCCTCGTCGAGAACGAGGATCGGCGGGTTGCGCAGAATCGTCCGTGCGATCGCGATCCGCTGGCGCTCGCCGCCGGAGAAGCGGTAGCCCCGCTCCCCGACCACCGTCTCGTAGCCCTCGGGCAGGGCCGCGATCAGCTCGTGGATTTGCGCCGCTCGCGCCGCCTCCTCCACCTCCTCGTCGGTGGCGTCGGGGCGTGCGAACCGGAGGTTCTCGCGCACGGTCGCGTGGAAGAGATACGTCTCCTGCGAGACGACGCCGACCGCGTGCGCGAGCGAGGCGAAGGTGAGCTTGCGGACGTCGACGCCGTCGATCGTCACGCTGCCCTCGGTGACGTCGTACAGCCGCGCCACGAGATAGCCCGCCGTGGTCTTGCCGGAGCCGGTCTCGCCGACGAGCGCCGTCTTCGTCCCGGCAGGCACCTCGAACGAGACGTCCTGGAGCGTCCACGCAGCGTCGCCGTAGCGGAACCGCACGCTGTCGAAGGCGACGTGGCCGCGCGGCGACTCGAGCGTGCGCGTTCCCTCCTCGATGTCGACGGGCTGGTCGAGGTACTCGAAGACGCGGTCGAAGAGCGCGAGTGAAGTCTGGATGTCGAGCGAGACGCCGAGCAGAGAGCCGATCGGGAAGAAGAGCCGCGCCTGCAAGGTGGTGAAGGCGATCACGGTGCCGAGCGAGACGGCGCCCGCGAAATGCCCGGCGAAGAGGTAGACGAGCGCCGGCATCACCGCGAACGAGGTCTGGATCGACGCCATCATCCACCGCCCGGTCATCCTGCTCCGCACCTCGAGGTCGGACAGGCGCGCCGACTCGTTCTCGAAGCGGGTTGCCAGCTCGCCGGCGCGTCCCATCGTCTTGCCAAGCAGGATCCCGGAGACCGAGAGCGACTCCTGGACGAGGCTCGAGATGTCCGCCATCGACTCCTGACGCACCTTGGCCACCTTTCTGCGCGCGTCGCCGACGCGCTTCGTCATCCAGACGAAGAAGGGCAGCAGCGCGATAGCGAAGAGCGTCAGGCGCCAGTCGAGCACGAGCATCGCCACGAGCGTCGCCAGCACGGTCGTCACGTTGGAGACGATCGAGGTGGCGGTCGAGGTGACGACCTGCTGCACGCCGCCGATGTCGTTCGCGAGGCGGGACTGCACCTCGCCGGTGCGTGTGCGGGTGAAGAAGGCGAGCGAGAGCCGCTGTAGATGCTTGTAGACGGCCGTGCGCAGGTCGTGCATGACGCGCTGCCCCACCTGGTTCGAGAGCAGCGTCTGGACGACGCCGAGGACGCCGGTGAAGACGGCGATCGCGATCATCGCCGCGACGAGGATGTTCAGGAGACGCAGGTTGCCGTCGGGGAGCGCCGTGTCGAAGACCTCCTTGATCAGGAAGGCGGGGACCGACCCGACTGCAGAGGAGACGATGATCAGCCCGAGCACGCCGGCGAGTCGCATGCGGTAGGGCCGGAAGAGCGCAGCGATCCGGCGTAAGTAGGCGCGGCGGACGGCCGGATCCGCCGGCCGCTCGGGCGGCTCCAGTGGCTCGAAGTCTCGGGAGCGTCCTCTTGGCACTTCCGACAGGGTACGGACCGGCTAGTGGAGCGCGCCGACGCGCGCTTCGAGCTCGCGCGTCAGCTCACGCGCCGCTGCGACGGTTGGCCGGGCGGCGCCGACCGCGATCGGCTCGCCGACGACGACGCGGATCCGCGGCAGGCCGATCCGCCCACGCGAGAGGGCGCGTGCGGAGCCGAAGATCCGGACGGGCACGAGCGGCACGCCCGTCGCCATGGCGAGCCGGGCGGCGCCGCGCGTCCAGGTCCCGCCGCGGACTGTCCCCTGCGGAAAGAGTGCGACGCTCTCACCGGCGCGAAGCAGCTCCTCGGCGCCCCGCACCGAGACGAGATCCCGCCGGTCGCGCCGGATCGGGATCCCGCCGAGCGAGTCCATCGCCCATGCGCCCGGCCGGTAGCGCCACAGCTCCGCCTTGGCGAGGAAGTGGAGCGGCTGCTCGGCGGCCAGCGCGAGCAGTGGCGGGTCGAGGAGCGACTCGTGGTTCGCAGCGACGACGCACGGCCCGGCCGGCACCCGGCCGACGACCTCGACCCGGTAGAGCAGCCGGGCCAGTACGCGGAAGGCGCCGAACACGCCGCGGTAGAGGCCTACACGCAGAAGCGCTCCAACTCCGCCGCGACGAAGTCGCGATATTGACCCGCTCGCGGCAGTCGGAGCAGACCCCCACCCCGAGAGCGCAGGGCGACCGCATGAAAGCCTCCCCCAACCATCTGCCGCTCGACGTCTACCCCGAGGGCGCGGGCGCGCTCGCTCGCGGCCAGCGACAGCGACGGGTTCACGCCCGGGATGCCCGGCAGCCGCGCGTCGAAGGAGCCGTGACAGACGGCCAGCCTGCGGCCCCGGAGCGGATCGAGCTCCAGTTGCGGCGGCAGCCACGGGTTGACGCCGATCACGAGGCAGGCCTCCGGCGCCGCCGCGTTCCGCACCGCCACCGCGCCCCCCATCGAGAAGCCCAGGAGGGCGAGCTCGCGCACCCCAGACTCCCGCGCAGCCGCGATCGCGGCGCCGCCGTCCTCGACGCAGAGGTCGAGCCGGCGCCACGACTTCACCCGGTAGCGCACCTCCAGGAACGGCAGCTGCGGGAGGCGAAGGGCGAGCTCCCGCACGAGCCACTCGATCGACGCGCTCCACGTGCCGGGCATCTCGGCGGCGGTGCCGCCGTTGACGCAGACGACCGCCCGCGGCCCGGGCGTGCCGGTCCAACGGGCCTCGGCGCCGGAGGCGAGAGCAAAGGACATACCTCGACTCTAGGGAAATGGCCTTGGGTGCAGACCGCGACCGCGATCGACCGCTTCCTCGCCTCCCCGGCGCTGGCCGAGTCGACCCGCCGCGCCTACGCGTCGGACCTGCGCGGGTTCGAGGACTGGCTCCTGCGGCGCGGCACGAGCGTCGAGGAGATCGACGTCCGCGTCCTCGTCGAATACGCCTCGGAGCTCGGTCGCGCCGCCAACCGCCTCGCCCCCACGACGATCGCGCGCAAGCTAGCGGCCGTCCGTTCCTTTCTCCGCTTCACGCTCGGACCGTCCCGCGTGCCGGATGCCTCACTCGGCCCACGCCGCCCGCAGCGGCTGCCAGAGGCGCCGAAGCGCGAGGAGATCGAGGCGATCCTCGATGGAATCGGGGGCGACGGCGCACTGGGGCTCCGGAACCGTGCTCTCGTCGAGCTCGTCTACTCGGCGGGCCTGCGCAGCGCAGAGGCGGTCGGCCTCGATCTCGGCGACGTGGACTTCGAGCAGGAGCACGTCCGCGTCCGCGGCAAGGGTGGCAAAGAGCGCGTCGTCCCGCTCGGCGAGGAGGCCGCGCACGTCGTCGCGCGCTACCTCCGCGAGGGCAGGCCCGAGCTCGCCCGCGGCGCCGAGGACGCGCTCTTCCTCTCCGTTCGCGGCCGGCGGCTCGACACGAGCACGCTCCGTCGCCTGCTGCCACACCCCCACCGGCTGCGCCATTCCTTCGCCACCCACCTGCTCGAGGGCGGCGCCGACCTCCGCACGATCCAGGAGCTGCTCGGCCACTCTTCTCTCTCGACGACGCAGGTGTACAGCCATGTCGACGCGAAACGTCTCCGGAAGGTCTATGACTTCGCCCATCCCCGATCCTGAGGTCGCCGGCTTCCTCGCGCTGCTCGCGACCCGTCGGGCGCGACTGACCGTGGACGCTTACCGGCGCGACCTCGCGCAGCTCTCCACGTGGCGCCAGGGCTCGGTCGGGCAGACGTCGACCGAGGAGCTCGAGCGCTGGCTGGCGGAGATGCGCGCGCAGGGGATCGCGCCTTCGACGGCCGCGCGCCGGATCGCCGCGGTGCGCTCCTTCTTCCGGCACCAGATGCTGATCGGCGCGCGCGGGGACAATCCCGCCGCGGCGCTGCAGCTGCCACGCCGGGTCCGGACGCTGCCGAAGACGCTCTCGCCCGGCGAGGCAGAGCGGCTGATCGACGCCGCCGCCGGTACGACCCCGCGGGCGATGCGCGACCGCGCGCTCGTCGAGCTGATGTATGGCGCCGGCCTCCGCGTCAGCGAGGCCACGGGCCTCCACCGCCGGTCGGTCGACCTGGAGGACCGGATCGTCCGCGCGCTCGGAAAGGGATCGAAAGAGCGGATCGTGCCGCTCGGTCGGCCCGCGGTCGACGCACTGCGCCGCTACATCGCGATGGGCAGGCCGCACCTCGACCGCCGCAACCGCCCCGAATTGTTTCTCAATGCGCGCGGCGGGCCGCTCACCCGCGCCGGGGCGTTCCTGATCCTGCGGCGGCTCGCGGAGAAGGCCGGCCTCGATCCGCTGCGCGTGCACCCGCACCTGCTCCGCCACTCCTTTGCCACGCACTTGCTCGAGGGGGGTGCGGATCTCCGCAGCGTCCAGGAGATGCTCGGCCACGCCGACCTCTCCACGACCGAGCTCTACACACACGTATCCGATCGGCGCAGGCGCGAGTTGTACTTCCGAGCGCATCCTCATGCGCGACGAAGGACGACCCCCCAAAGGACGGCCCCCGATGAAGCTTGACCCACAGTTCGTCACCCTCGCAGCGCTGATGATGGGCATCGGCTACACGATGTTCTTCGCCGGACTGAAGAAGCACGCGCTCGAGTTGAAGCCGCGCCGGCGCATCTGCCCGTCCTGCGGCCGCCACATTACCGGCGCCGTCTGCCGCGAGCACTAGACCAGCGCGCGTAGCGCAGCCTCGCTCTCGGACGTCGGCTCGACGACCGTGACGTGCCCGAGCTTGCGGCCGGGCCGCGGCGCCTTGCCGTAGAGGTGCAGGTGAGCGCCCGGGATCGCGAGGACGTCCTCCGCTCTCGGCACCGTGCCGATCAGGTTGAGCAGTAGCGACGGCCGCGACTCGGTCGAGCCGAGCGGCAGGCCGAGGATCGCCCGGAGGTGGTTCTCGAACTGGCTCGTGGCCGCACCCTCGATCGTCCAGTGCCCGGTGTTGTGGACGCGCGGCGCGAACTCGTTCGCAAGCAGCCGGCCGTCCACGTCGAAAAGCTCGAGCGCGAGCACGCCGACGTAGCCGAGCTCGTCGAGGAGCTTCGTCGCGTACTCCTCCGCCTGCTCCTGCGGCGCGCCGGCCGCGGGCGCGCGCGACGTGCGCAGGATTCCGTGCTCGTGGACGTTCTCGACCAGCGGATAGAAGCGCGTCTCGCCATTCCGCCCGCGGACCGCGAGCAACGACAGCTCGCGGTCGAACGGGACACGCTCTTCCAGGACGTGTCCGGGGTCAGACCCCGGACGTGTCTCGACCAGCCGCTGACCCTTTCCGTCATAGCCGAGCCGACGCGTCTTCAGGATCGCCGGGAAGCTCTGAACGTCGTCGTCGATCCGCGCGGTCGGGATGCCGAGGCGCTGGAACAGCTGCTTTTCGACGAGCCGGTCCTGCGCGGCCTCGAGCGCCGCAATCCCCGGGATCGCACCCACCCGACGGGCGGCCTCGACCGGCACGTTCTCGAATTCGTACGTGACCGCTGTGGCGCCCTCGGCCAGCCGGTCGAGCAGCTCGGGATCGTCGTAGGCGCCGACGAGCAGCTCCCCGACCTCTCCCGCGGGCGCATCCGGCGAGGGGTCGAGGAACCGGAAGGAGAGGCCGAGGGGGATCCCGGCGAGCGCGAGCATCCGCCCGAGCTGCCCTCCGCCGATGACGCTGACGACCGCCAAGTAACAGTCTGTTACTTGGCGGGATCGGAGTTCGCGAGCACGGCTTCCGTCTGCTCGGTGCGGTAGCGACCCAGACGCTCGCGCACGCCCGCGTCGCCGAGTGCAACGATCGCCGCCGCGAGCAGCGCCGCGTTGACAGCGCCGGCGCGCCCGATCGCGAGCGTCCCGACCGGGACCCCGGCGGGCATCTGCACGATCGAGAGCAGCGAGTCCATTCCCTTCAGCGTCTTCGACTCGACCGGTACGCCCAGCACCGGCAGCGCCGTCTTCGCCGCGGCCATCCCGGGCAGGTGAGCAGCGCCGCCCGCGCCGGCGATCAGCACCTGGAGGCCTCGCCCCTCCGCAGCGGCCGCGTAATCGAAGAGCAGGTCGGGCGTGCGGTGCGCCGAGACGACCTGCTGCTCGAACGGGACGTCGAGCGCCTCGAGCGTCTCGCACGCGTGACGCATGGTCTCCCAGTCGGAGCGTGACCCCATGATCACGCCGACGAGCACGCTCACTTCTGGTTCAACCGCTTCTGCAGCGTTGTGGCGACGGCCTTCGCCGTCTTGCGCAGCTCCGCCTCCTGCTCGTCGTCCTCGGCGAGGCCGTTCAGGATCAGAATCGTCTCGCGCTGGGGCGGGCCGTTCTTCAGGCAGACGATCGCGAGCCGGCGGACGGCCATGTTCGGATCGTTCGAGCCGAGCTCGTGCAGCATCGCGCGCATCGAGTTGACATCGCCAGGGTGATCGCGCGAGAGGCCCTCGAGCGCGATCAGGGCCGAGCCCCGGGCGGCGGGGCTCTCGTCCTGGAGCCCACGGCGGACGAGCTCGAGCTTCTGGCGGAAGCGGAACTGCGAGATCGCCCGATAGGCCTGAGCGCGCACACGGTAGTCGGGGCTCCGAGCCGCGTGCTCGAGCTCCCCGTCCCACTCCTGCCGCAGCGTCGCGAGCCCGCGCTGGTCATCGGCGGCCGCGAGCTCGTCCGCGCGAGCTGCAGCCTCCGCGAGGGTCATGAAATCGCGGAGGCCGGGCGGGCGCCGGGACCGACGTACTTCGCCGAAGGCCGGACGAGTCGGTTCAGCTTCTTCTGCTCGAGGATGTGAGCCGACCAGCCGGCAGTGCGCGAGCAGGCGAACATCGCGGGAGCGAGTTGCGGCGGAACGTCGGCGACGTCCAGGACGACGGCCGACCAGAACTCGACATTCGTCGCCAGCGGCCGGTCCGGCGACTTCTTCTTCAGCGCGGCGAGCGCCGCCTGCTCGAGCTTGTCGGCGACCTCATAGCGCGGCGACCCGAGATCCTTCGCCGTGCCCTTGAGCAGGCGGGCGCGCGGATCCTCGGCACGGTAGACGCGGTGGCCGAAGCCCATCAACCGCTCGCCCTTCTCGATCAGGCTCTCGACGTATCCCTCGGGATCGCCGGACTCCGCGGCCGCGTCGAGCATCGGCAGGACGCGGGCCGGGGCGCCGCCGTGCAGCGGGCCCGAGAGCGCTCCGACGGCGGAGGAGAGCGCGGCGGCGCAGTCCGAGCCGGTGGACGCCGTGATCCTCGCAACGAAGGTCGAGGCGTTCAGGCCGTGCTCGCAGGTGCAGATCCAGTAGGTGTCGATCGCCCGCACGTGCTTCGGATCGGCTTCGCCTCGCCACTCGAGGAGGAAGCGCTCGGCGGTCGTCTTGCCCTCAGCGATCACGGCGCGGTCGATCCGGTCGGTCCTGCCGTCCGCGAGCCGCGCCGACTGGGCCGCGACCGAGATGAACTGGGCCGAGACCCGGCGCAAATCCTCGCGTGCCTGGTCGTCGTCGATGTCGATCAGCTTCTGCAGATCCCACTCGGCGCCGACGCGCGCGGTGACGGACTGCAGATCGGCCGGCGTGTTCCCGGTCAGGCCGCCGCCCTCGTACGGGTCGGCGACTGGAAGGCCCGGCTCGAAGCTCTCGTCAACGAGGAGGCCCCAGACCTGCTCGAAGTGGTAGTGGCCGACGAGGTCTTCGATGTCGACGCCGCGGTACCGCAGCGAGCCGCCGTCGCGGTCGGGCTCGGCGATCTCTGTCTCGAAGGCGACTACGCCCTCCAGCCCTGGCTTGAACTCGGTCATCGGGAGGGAAGGTACCTCAGCGAGGCTGGCGCACGGGATAGTCGCGGCGCGGCTCCCCGACGTACTCGGAGCTCGGCCGGATGATCCTGCCCCCCGCGTGCTGCTCGAGCACGTGCGCGGCCTGGCCGACGACGCGGCTCATCGCGAAGAGCGGAATGAAGAGATCCGTCGGAATCCCGAGGTAGTGGTAGAGCACTCCGGAGTAGAGATCGACGTTCGGCCACAGGCCCTTCTGCTCGAGCGCCTCCCGCTCCACCGTCGACGCAATCTCGAGGAAGCGCGGCTCGGAGTCGTCCGCAAACTGCTCCGAGAGACGGCGGAGGATCGGAGCGCGCGGGTCGATCGCGCGGTAGAGCGGGTGCCCGACGCCGTAGAGCGGCTGCTTTCCCTCCAGCCGGGCCCGCACGCCCTCGGCGACGCGGTCCGGGGATCCGAACTCCTCGAACATCTCCATCGCGGCCTGGTTGGCACCTCCGTGCAGCGGCCCCTTGAGCGCGCTGATCGCGGCGACGATGGCGGAGTGCATGTCCGCATTCGTGCCGGCGACGACGCGGGCCGTGAACGTCGACGCGTTCAGCTCGTGCTCGGCGTGCAGGATCATCGCGATCTCGATGGCGCGCGCTTCGTCGACGGCCGGAGCCTCGCCGCGCAGCATCGCAAGGAAGTTCTCGGCATACCCGAGCGACGGGTCGGGGTCGACGGGGGGCTCGCCGCGGCGCCGGCGCTCGTAGCGCGCCACGATGGTCGGCAACTGCGCGACCAGCGCGATCGCCTTCCGGTGCTCGTTCTCGCGGTCGATGGCGTCCTCGGCCTCGTCGGAGAAGGACAGGGCGCAGACGGCCGTGCGCAGCGTCTCCATCGGCGATGCGTCCATCGCGTTCCCGTCGATGATCGTTGTCACTGCACCCGGCAGCTCGCGTGCGGCGGCCAGCTGCTCGTTGAACACCTCGAGCTCGTCGCCGGACGGCAGCTCGCCCTCGAGCAGGAGGTACGCGACCTCCTCGTAGCTCGCATGCTCGGCCAGCTCCGTGATGTCGTAGCCCCGGTACATCAGCACGCCCGCATCCGGATCAATCGAGCAGATGCTCGTCTCCGCGACGGAGACGCCGGAGAGCGCGACGGACTTCTTCGGGCCAGCCATCGGCGTGACATTACCCTCAACGCCTGGTTGCAACCGGCCGGTAGAGTCCGGCGCCGAGCGAGAACCGGAGGTCACGTCGTGAGAAGGAAAGTCACCGTTGTCGGAGCCGGAAACGTCGGGGCGACGTGCGCCCAGGAGGTCGCGCGCCGCGACTACGCCGACGTGGTGCTCGTCGACATCAAGGAGGGGCTCCCGCAGGGAAAGGCCCTCGACATCGACCAGGCCGCTGCGGTGCTCGGCTACGAGGCGAACGTATCCGGGTCGAACGGCTATGAGGAGTCCGCGGGCTCCGAGGTCGTCGTGATCACCGCGGGACTGCCGCGGCAGCCGGGCATGAGCCGCGACGACCTCGTGACCACGAACGAGAAGATCGTCACCTCCGTCACCGAGCAGGTGATCGCGGCGAGCCCGGACGCGATCCTCGTCGTCGTCTCGAACCCGCTCGACGCGATGTGCCACGTGGCGAAGAGCGTCTCGTCCTGGCCGAAGGAGCGCGTCTTCGGCATGGCCGGGATCCTCGACACAGCGCGGTTCTCGGCGTTCATCGCCTGGGAGACCGGCATGTCGATCAAGGACGTCACCGCAATGGTCCTCGGCGGGCACGGCGACCAGATGGTGCCGGTCGTGTCGGCGACGACGGTCGGCGGGATCCCGCTCCGCAAGCTCGTCGCAGAGGACAGGATCCAGGCGCTCGTCGAGCGAACCGCGAAGGGTGGCGGCGAACTCGTCAACCTGCTCGGCACCTCGGCCTGGTACGCGCCGGGCGCGGCGGCGGCGCAGATGGTCGATGCAATCGTTCTCGACGAGAAGCGCGTCCTCCCCTGCACCGCCTACCTCGAGGGCGAGTACGGGATCGACGGGCTCTACATGGGCGTGCCCGTCGTGCTCGGCTCGAAAGGGATCGAGCGGATCGTCGAGCTCGACCTCGACGATGCCGAGCAGCAGGCGCTGAAGGCCTCCGCGGACGCCGTCCGCGAGGTCGTCTCGGTCCTGAAGACCTCGTAGTGGAGCTCGGGCTCGCCGGACGCACGGCGATCGTCTGCGGCGCGTCGGCGGGGATCGGGCTCGGCTGCGCCGAGGCGCTGGCGGCGGAGGGAGCGAACGTCGTCATGCTCGCCCGCGGCGCGGAGGCGCTGGAGCGCGAGGCCGCGCTGCTCGGCGCGCTCGCGGTCCCCGGCGACGTCAGGAGCGTCGCCGACCTCCAGCGGCTCGTCGAGCGCGCTGTCGAGGCGCACGGCGGAGTGGACGTGCTCGTCCTGAACAGCGGCGGCCCGCCGCGGACACGCGCGGTCGACATCACCGACGAGGCGGTCGAGGACGCGGTCGAGCTGCTGCTGCTCTCGGCGGTGCGGCTCGTCCGCCTCTGCCGTCCGCACCTCGAGCGCAGCGGTCACGGGCGCGTGATCGCGATCACGTCGAGCTCCGTCAAGGAGCCGATCGACAACCTGGCGCTCTCGAACGCGATCCGGCCGGGCCTCGTCGGTTGGCTGAAGACGCTCTCACGGGAGCTCGGCCCCACGGGCGTGACCGTGAACGCGATCGCGCCCGGCCGGATCGACACCGAGCGCCTGCAGGAGGTCTACCCGGACGGCCCGACGGAAGCCGACCTCGCCTCGATCCCGCTCCGGCGGCTCGGCACGCCGCGCGAGATCGGCGACGTCGTCTGCTTCCTCGCCTCCGAGCGCGCCTCGTACGTCACGGGGACGACGATCGCCGTCGACGGCGGCTTGACACGCGGACTGCTGTGAGGAGCTTCCTCTCTCCCGGCCGGCTGCTCGCGGTCGGGCTTCTGCTCGGCGCGCTCGCCGTCGGCACGGCCTGGCTGCTTCCCTCCGACAGCTATCTGATCCTGCCCGACACGGCGAAGCCGCTCGAGCCGAAGGTGAAGGTCGAGGGCGAGAAGAGCCACCCGCCCGGCGGGATCTACTACGTCGACGTGATCATCCGGCAGGCGTCGGTCCTCGAGGAGATCCTTCCGTGGGCCAGGCCGGACGGCGCCGACCTCGTTCCTGAGCACGCGCTCGTCCCACCGGGGACGAGCTTCGGGCAGCGCCGCCGGCAGAACCTGCGCCAGATGGACCGCTCGCAGGAGATCGCGGCGGCCGTCGCTCTGCGCGAGCTGGATTACGACGTCCGGGCCGAGCCGGAGGGAGCCCTCGTCGTCGCGGTCGCGCCCGGCGCGCCCGCCGAGGGCAAGCTCGAGCCGACGGAGGTAATCGTCGCGGTGGACGGCAAGCCTGTCCGCACGCCGGACGACCTGCGCGAGCTGATCGCCAAGCACGAGCCGGGCGAGACGATCAGCCTGCGCGTGCGCGCGGGCGGCACGACTCGAACCGTCCGCGTCGGCACGATCGAGAGCCCCGAGGAGCCGGGCCGGCCGATCGTCGGGATCCAGGTCGAGCAGTCCGCGGAGATCGACGTGCCGGTTGACGTGGAGATCGATCTCGGCGGAGTCGGAGGCCCGTCCGCCGGGCTCGCCTTCGCGCTCGACGTGATCGAGGAGCTGCGCGGCGACGTCGATCGCGGCCTTCGCGTCGCCGCGACGGGCGAGCTCGAGCTCGACGGCGACGTCGCTCCGATCGGGGGGATCAAGCAGAAGGTGCTGGGAGCCCGGCGCTCCGGCATGGATGTCTTCCTCGTCCCTGCTGGGGATAACGTGGTGGAAGCCCGGCGTCACGCTGGCGATCTCCGCATCGTGCCTGTGGAGAGTTTTCGACAGGCGTTGCGCGCGCTGGCAACGATGCCGAGAAAGACCTAGTTAGCAGCCGTTTTTCGCGGGGCCGAAAGCTCCGGAAATTGCAGTGTTTTCCTCGGAAGGGGGGTTGCCGTCGCCCCGAAGCGCGTCCATAGTGCCCACTGTCTGGAGGGGACGCAACACCGAACATGGGGAGACATGAGCAACCGCACTAAAGCATCCTGCAATGATTGCTACTTCCGCCGCGCGGGCCTGTGCGCGCTTCCGGGCGACGCGCCCTGCCCCACGTTCCGGCTGGCGACGTCGGGGGTGCTCGCGCCGCCGAGGCAGCCCCGGCTCGTCCCGCGCGCGGCGCCTGCACCGACGTTTGCGGCCGCCTAGACTGACCCGATGGAGTCCCCGCGCGACGAGTTCGCCCGGAGCTGGCAGCCCCGCCTCTGGGTCACGCTCGGCCTGCTGATCCTGATCGGCGCCTATCTGATCGCGTTCGTCGTCGGCAACGACGAGCAGGCGTCAGTCGACTTCGTCTTCACGGACGCGACCACATCGCTGATCTGGGTGATCCTCCTCTCGCTGCTCGCCGGCCTCGTCGGCGGCGTGCTGCTCTCGCAGCTGCACCGGCGCCGTCAGGCGCGCAGGAGCGAGGCGAGGACGGAGACGCCCTCCTCGATCTCCGACGGCGACGCGTAGCTGAACGCCAAGCGCGCGGATCGCTGACCGTCGCCGCCCGGAAAGAAGTCCGACCCCTTGACGAATGTGACGCCGTTCGCCTCGGCGCGCGTCAGGAGCTCTCCCGCGTCGACGGGCAGGTCGACCCAAAGGAAGTAGCCGCCCGCCGGCTCACTCCACGTCGACCCCTCTGGGAGGTGCCGCTCCAGCGCCGCCAGCATCGCGTCCCGCCGGGTGCGCAGGAGCCCCTTGACCCGCTCGAGGTTGGGCTCGAAGGCGCCGCGCGCGATCAGCTCGTGCACGGTCGCCTGGGTAAGGAAGGGCGGCGAGATGTAGGTCGACACTGCGCGCGCCTCGATCCGGGCAGCAAGCTCTGCGGGAGCGGCGAACCAGCCGACGCGGAGGCCGGGCGCGACCGTCTTCGAGAAGGAGGAGGCGTACGTGACGAGCTCACCGCCCTCGAGCTCGTGCAGCGACGGCGGCGGCTCGCCCTCGTAGCGGACGAGCCCGTAGGGATCGTCTTCGAGCACCGGCACGCCGTACTCGGCGGCCAGCGCAACGACGCGCTCGCGACGTTCGGTCGAAAGCGTGCGCCCACTCGGGTTCTGGAACGTCGGAATCGTGTAGAGGAAGCTCGTCTCCCCTGCGCCTAGCTCGCGCTCGAGCGCGTCCGGATCGAGCCCCTCCCCGTCCATCGGCAGCGCCTGGACGTCGGCGCCGAGGCGGGCGAGGATCTTCAGCGGACGGTCGTAGGTCGGCGCCTCGACGAGGACGCGGCCAGGACGCTCGGCAAGCAGCTCCTCGGCGTAGAAGACGAAACCCTGGAGGCCGCCATTGGTGACCACGATCCGCGCCGGGTCGACATCGTGGCGCTCGGCCAGCGACTCGCGCAACGGGGCATAACCCCCGCCGGCGCCGTAGGCGAGCACGGAGGCGTCGCCCGCGACCGCCGTCCGCGCGCAGTCGGCGAGCAGCTCGGAATCGAGGCACTCGGGGGCGGGCGCGCCTCGCGCGAACGAGATCATGCGGGCCAGCCTAGCGTCCTCATGTGCTGCTACTTTGTTCCTACGGACGACGTTGTGTCGGCCTGTGAGGTTTGTTCTTCTTCGGTGATGCCCCTGTGAGTCGCACAGGCGGTCGAGGCAGGCGGATCTCGACTGATAACGAAGGAGTCGAACCAACAGTGCAATCTTTTCTCGAGCTGGGTGTCTCGCCGCGCGTCGCCGACGCGCTCGCTGAGCGGGACATCCTCTCTCCCTTTCGCATTCAAGGGCTCGTCCTCCCGGACGCGCTCGCCGGCCGCGACATCCTTGCGAAGTCGCCGACCGGCTCCGGCAAGACGCTGGCGTTCGCCGTGCCGCTCGTCGAGCGGTTGGAAGCGAGCGACGGGCGCCCGTCCGGGCTCGTGCTCGTCCCGACGCGCGAGCTCGCCGCCCAGGTGACCGCCGAGATCGGCACGATCGCCCCCGCCTGCGACCTTCAGGTCGCCGCGGTGTACGGCGGCGTCTCGATCTCGACGCAGGCCAAGCTCTCGCGTGACGCACACATCCTCGTCGCCACGCCCGGCCGCCTCCAGGACCTGATCGAGCGGAAGATCGTCTCGCTCGACGGCGTCAGGATGCTGATCCTCGACGAGGCCGACCGGATGCTCGACATGGGCTTCCAGCCGCAGGTCGACCGGATCGTGGCGCGTCTGCCGAGGCACCGCCAGACGATGTTCTTCTCCGCGACGCTCGACGGCCAGGTGGGCGAGCTCGCACGCGCGTACACCACCAATCCCTCCCGCTTCGAGGCCGAGCTGACGATCGACCAGCAGCAGGGTGAGATCCACCACCAGTTCGTTCCTGTCACGGCCGACAACAAGGTCGAGACCCTCGCTGGGCTACTTGCCCAGGAGCGCGGTCTCGTCTTGATCTTCGTCCGCACCAAGCGCGGCGCCGACCGTCTGGTCGAGAAGCTCGCGCGCCACGACGTCAGCGCGGTCGCGATGCACGGCGATATGAACCAGGCGCAGCGCGAGCGGGCGCTGAAGCGCTTCGAGGAGGGCAAGATCCAAACGCTCGTCGCAACGGACGTCGCCGCCCGCGGCCTCGACCTCGACGACATCACGCACGTGATCAACTTCGACCCGCCGGAGGAGCACACCGCCTACGTCCACCGGATCGGCCGCACCGGCCGCGCGGGCAAGAACGGGATCGGCGTCACGCTTGTGCTCCCAGAGCAGCAGGCCGAGGTCAGCCACGTCGCGCGGATGCTCGGTCACACCGAGCAGTTCAAGAGCGAGGGAATGACCGTCGCTCCCGCGCGTCTCGTCTACGCCTCGAAGCGGCGCAACTCGAAGTGGGGCCCCTCCCGGCCCCGGCGCAAGATCTAGCGCCGCTAGATTCACCCGCGTGGACACGGCCGCGCGCTCCCGCATCGCCGATCCGTCGCTCGCCCCCGAGGGCGAGCAGCGGATCCGCTGGGTCGCGAAGCACTCGCCCGTCTTGAACCGGCTGGCGCGCGAGCGGCTCGCGGATGGGGCGCTGCGCGGCAAGCGCGTCGCCGTCGTCGTCCACCTCGAGGCCAAGACGGCCTACCTGGCGACGCTGCTCGCCGACGCGGGCGCCGAGGTGGTCGCGTCGGGCTCAAACTCGGGTTCGACGCAGGACGCGATCTGCGCGGCGCTCGTCGCGCGCGGTATCGAGGTGCACGCAACCCACGGCGCCTCGCGCGAGCAGTTCGACGCCGACCTGCTCGCCGTCGCCGACACGAGGCCCGAGATCGTCGTCGACGACGGCGCCGAGCTGACGGCCCGCATCGTCGAGCACCGGCCCGAGGTCGCAGCGCAGCTGGCGGGGGTGACCGAGGAGACGACGACCGGCGTCGCCCGGCTCAGGACGATGGAGGCGGCCGGGAAGCTCACGTTCCCGGCGATCGCCGCCAACGACGCGCTCTGCAAGCACCTGTTCGACAACCGCTACGGCACCGGCCAGTCCACGCTCGCGGCAATCGACCGGCTGACGAATCTGAACTTCGCCGGACGGGAGTTCTGCATCGTCGGCTACGGCTGGGTCGGCAAAGGCCTGGCCCGCGCGGCGCGCGGCTCGGGCGGTCGCGTCACCGTCGTCGAGATCGACCCGGTCGCCGCGCTCGAGGCGCACATGGACGGCAACCGGGTCGCCTCGCTCGAGCAGGCTCTCCCCGACGCGGACGTCCTGATCGCCGCGACCGGCGCGATCGACGCCGTGCCCGAGGAGGCGCTGCGCCACCTGAAGGACGGCGTCCTGATCGCGAACGGCGGCCACCACGAGCGCGAGGTCGCGATCGACGGGCTCGGCCCCGGCGAGCAGGTGCGCCCAGGCGTGACCGAGCACGACCTCAGCGACGGCCGCCGCGCGTACGTGCTCGCCGAGGGCCGCCAGACCAACGTCGCCGGTGGCGACGGTCACCCGGTCGAGATCATGGACCTGTCGTTCTCCGTGCAGGCGCTCGCCGCGCACCTGCTAGCCCGCGGCGGCCTCGAGCCGGGGCTGCACTCCTTCCCGGACGAGCTCGATCGCGAGATCGCGCGGACGAAGCTCGCGACGCTCGGCCTCTCGCTCGCCGAGCCGACGGAGAAGCAACGCGAGTTCGAAGCCCGCTGGTCGGTCTAAGAGCGGGCGACTTTGGCGACGATCTCGGCCGTCTCGGTCGGCGAGGTGCCGACACGGATGCCCTTCGCCTCGAGCGCGTTCTTCTTGCCCTGCGCGGTGCCGGACGAGCCGGAGATGATCGCGCCGGCGTGGCCCATCGTCTTCCCGGGCGGGGCCGTGAAGCCCGCGATGTAGGCGACGACCGGCTTCGTCATGTGCGCCTCGATGAACGCGGCCGCCTTCTCCTCCTCGTCGCCGCCGATCTCGCCGACCATGACGACATACTCGGTCTCGGCGTCGCTCTCGAACTTCTCGAGCACGTCGATGAACGAGGAGCCGACGATCGGGTCGCCGCCGATCCCGACGATCGTCGAGTTGCCGAGACCCATCTGTGTCAGCTCGTGGCCGATCTGGTAGGTCAAGGTGCCCGAGCGCGAGACGAGACCGATGTTGCCCGCGGTGAAGATCTCGGCGGGGATGATCCCGACGTTGGCCTTGCCGGGCGAGAGCGCGCCCGGGCAATTCGGGCCGAGCATCGTGACGCCGCGCGGCCGGATATAGGTGTAGATCCGGAGCATCTCGTGGGCGGGCAGGCCCTCGGCGATGCAGATCACCGTCTGGATGCCCGCGTCGACGGCCTCGTAGATCGCGTCCGCCGCGAACGGGGCCGGCACGAAGACCATCGTCGTGTTCGCGCCCGTCTCGGCCACCGCGTCCGCGACGGTGTGAAAGACGGGGATCCCCTCCACGTCCTGCCCGCCCTTGCCGGGCGTGACGCCGGCGACGACCTGCGTGCCGTAGCGCTTGTTGCGCAGACCGTGGAAGGAGCCCTCGGAGCCGGTCAGCCCCTGCACGACGAGCTTCGTGTCGGTGTCGACGATGATCGCCATCAGCGCTTGCTCGCCTTCAAGACCAGCTTCGTGTCCACGTACTCGACGCCGTCGATCTGCTCGGCGAGCAGCTCCTCGACGCGGCTGCGGTCCTCCTCGGGCGTGCCCGAGCGGTCGAGCCACTCCTGCAGCGGATGGCGCTTCTCGAAGCGCTCCACCTGCTCGACCTCGAGCCCGGCCGCTTCGAGGAAGGCGCGCCAGGCGGCCTCGCTGTAGGAGCGGACGTGGGTCGGGTCGCGCAGCATCTCGGCCTTCTCGACACGGTCGCTCACGTAGAGCGTGTCCTCGACGACCACGAGCCGTGAGCTGACGCGCGCCATCTCGGCGACCGCCGCCGCGACGTCGTCGAAGTGGTGCGGCGCGATCCGCGTCACGACGAGATCGAAAGCATTGTCCGCGAACGGGAGATCCTCGGCGCGGCAGATCACGTCCGGCCGCATCCCGGGCGCGGGGTCCGAGCTGACGACCTCGACCCCGGCCGCCCGCAGCCGCCGGGCGACGTGGCCGCCGCCGGTGGCGACGTCGAGCGCGGTCTCGCAGCCCTCGGCCCAGGTGACGATCAGGTCGAGGTCGGCGCCCTCACGCTGCTCCGGCGCACTCCGGTACGCCTCCGCCCGCTCCGACCAGACGTCGCTGTGCCCCGCTCCGGCACCGGCAAAGCCGGCACCTCCGCTCATTGAGGCTCCGTCAAGCCTACGCCTCATCCCGCGAGCTCCACCGCTTTGCGGGCGCCGTCGAGCATCGTCGCCTCGACGTACAGGTTCGGCGGCGCGGCGTCCGCGAGCACCTTCCGCCCCTCCTCTGCATTCGTGCCGTCGAGCCGCACGACGATCGGCTGCGCGATCGTCATCCGCTCGAGCGCCGCGAGGATGCCCCGCGCGACCTCGTCGCAGCGCGTGATCCCGCCGAAGATGTTGAAGAAGATCGACGTCACCTGCGAGTCCTTCGTGATCACCTCGAGCGCGTCCACGACACCCTCCGCGTCGCCGCCGCCGCCGAGGTCGCAGAAGTTCGCGGGACTGCCGCCGGCGAGCGCGATCACATCGAGCGTGGACATGACGAGACCGGCGCCGTTGCCGAGGATCCCGACCTCGCCGTCGAGCTTCACGTAGGTGACGCCCTTCTCACGGGCGAGCCGTTCGAGTGGGTCGCCGGCCTCGTCGTCGCGCATCTCCACGATCTCCGGATGCTTGTACAGCGCGTTGTCGTCGACCGTGAACTTCGAGTCGAGCGCCTTCACCTGGCCGTCGGGCGTGACGATCAGGGGGTTGATCTCGCAGAGCATCGCGTCACAGGCGACGAACGCCTCGTAGAGCTTTCCGACGATCGACGCGATCTGCTTCTGCTCGCTCGGATCCTCGACCTTGGCGCCGTAGACCAGACGCCGGGCCTGCCAGGGCTGAAAGCCTTCGAGCGGATCGACGTGCAGGCGGACGAGCGCGTCGGGGGTCTTCTCCGCAACCTCCTCGATGTCGATCCCGCCCTGCGTCGTGAACATGAAGAGCACCTTCTTCACGCCCCGGTCGAACGTGATCGAGAGGTAGTACTCCTTCGCGATCTCCGAGGCCTCCTCGACCCAGAGCGTCCGCACGACGTGGCCGCGGATGTCGAGCCCGAGGATCGCCTCTGCCTTCGCCTCGGCGTCGGCCGGGTCGTCGGCGAGCTTGATTCCACCCGCCTTGCCGCGCCCGCCCGTCAGCACCTGCGCCTTGACGACCACCTTGCCGCCGATCTCCTCCGCGGCGGCGCGCGCCTCCGCGGCCGACTTCGCCGGACGCCCCTCGGAGACAGGGATGCCGAACTGCTTGAAGAGCTGCTTACCCTGATACTCGTAGAGGTCCAAAGCGGCCGCGAGTCTAGCTGCGACACTTCAGCCGATGCGACGGCCACTGCTCCTCGCCGCCGTCCTGCTCCTCGCGGGATGCGGCAGCGCCGAGACGACCGGCGAGGGCACCGTCGAGCTCGGCAGGCCCGCCGAGCCGCAGCGCGTCGAGCTCGAGTGGCGCGAGCGCTACCCCGACTCCGGCCCCGGGCTCCTGTTCGCAGTCGACGCGCTCCAGGTCACCGCCGAGGGCTGGTCGGTCGACATCGCGGTGACGAACTCGACCGGAACCCCCTTCGCCCTCGGCCGGCAGCCTGCCGAGCTCGCGTTCGGCTTGATGCTCTTCACGAACGGCGACGTTGCCGAGCTGGATGAGGCCGCGCGCGACGGGGGCCTGCCGACGATCAGGCGCGCGGAGGCGTTCGAGCCCGAGCCGCCCGCCTTGCTCCCGCCGAACGCGACGTGGCGCGCCAAGCTCTCCGCGTCCGGATCGCTCGCCGACGGCAGCTGGGTGCGCGTCTCGTTCGGCCCCCTCCGCGCGCAGGGCGAGCCGCCCGAGGGCATGGAGTCGATGGTCTTCTGGATCACGGACCGCTCCCACCGGCTCTAGGGAGACGAGCGCTGTAACCTCCGCGACCAACGGTTCCCGGCCCATGGAGGATCAGATGACCGACGAGACCACGACGCTGACCGACGACGAGATCCTGCCCGTGACGGGCGAGGAGCCCGCCCCCGGCACCGACGACGCGGACGGCGACGACACCGACACGACCGACGGCGATGCCGACGACTCCGACGCAGACGACTCCGACGCGGACGACTCCGACTCGGACTCCGACGACGCCTAGAGCGCTCGACCGCGCGATCGCGCCGGTCGAGACCGAGCGCTTTCTCGCAGAGCACTGGGAGCGCACCCCGCTCGTCGTCCCGCGTGCGGAGGAGGGTCGTTACGACGATCTCCTCTCCACGCGGGATGTCGAGCGCCTGATCACCGAGACCGGCATCCGAACCCCCGCCTTTCGCCTCGTGAAGGCAGGCGCGACCGTCTCGGACTACACGACGGACGTCCCGTGGCGGCCTTCGCCCTTCAGCGGGGTGGCCGACGTGCGCCGCGTGCTCGAGGAGCACGAGGCCGGCGCGACGATCGTCCTCCAGGGCCTGCACCACCTCTGGCTGCCGCTCGCGCGCTACTGCCGGCAGCTCGAAGCGTTCTTCGGCCACCCGGTGCAGGCAAACGCCTATTACACGCCGCAGGGCGCTCAGGGGCTCCCGGTGCACCACGACACGCACGAGGTGATCTCACTCCAGGTCGCCGGCGAGAAGCGCTGGCTCGTCTACGAGCCGGTTCTGGAGCTGCCGCTGAAAAACCAGCGCTATCGCTCGGCGCTCGGCGCCCAGGGCGAGCCGGTGCTGGACGTCACGCTTCGGGCCGGCGACACGATGTACCTGCCGCGCGGGTGGCTGCACCAGGCGCTCACCTCCGGCTCCGACTCGCTGCACATCACGGTCGGCGTCAACGTACGCCGCTGGATCGACGAGGCGCATGCGGCGATCGACACCCGTGCGGAGGACGTCTCCTACCGGCGGACGATCGACGGCGCCGAGCCACCTGAGCTCCCGGAGCTCGACGCGGCCGCGATCCGGCTGCGCAACCGCGACCGCTTCGTGCGCAGCCGCCGGCCGATCCTCGACGGCCAGCTCTCGGAGCTGCGCGCCCTCGCGGAGCTCGGTCCGGAGACCGAGCTCGAGCGTCGTGACACCGTGATCGCCGACCTGCACGGGACGACGCTCGTCTTCGAGGGTCGCGAGCTCCGCTTCCCGGAGCGCCTCGCGCCCCAGCTCGAGTTCCTCGTCACGACGGACCGCTCATTCGCCGCGAGCGATTTGCCCGGCGCCCTCGACGAGGCCGGCCGCCTGGTGCTGCTCAGGCGACTCGTGCGCGAGGGCTTCCTGCGACGTAGCGGCTGGGACGCTTGAGCTCCTGCGTCGAGCAGGTGAGGTGGGTCACTTCGCCGAGCTCGCGGCGGACGTCGACCTCGTAGGCGACGCCGCCCGCCTCGACCTGGACGAGCCAGCCGTCGCCAGCCTTCGCGATCGAAGACACGCGCACGTCCGCGACAGCAAGCAGCCGGGTCGCCTCGCGTACCGCCCGCTCCGCTGCCTGGGCGGCGAAGCCATGGCACGAACGGCCGCGGTAGCACGGAAGGTGCACGCGCCGCTCGAGCGCGGCCTCGATCACCGGCCACGACTCCGACGGCTGCACGCGGCCGTAGTAGACCCCGTCGGGGAGCGCCACGAGGTTGCCGGCGAATCGGTCGCCCCCGATGTGGGTCGACTGCCAGACCCACTCCTCGTCGACCTGCTCTCGCACCGCGTCGTACAGCGGCCGGCCGTACTTGGCGCAGCAGTTGTCGTGCTTGCCGTGCGTGCACACGAGGAAGAGCGGGTGGTCAACCGGGGTGCCCGCGGTCTCGAGGTCGAGACCGATCAGGCCGTCGTGCTCCTCGAGCTCGATCCGCCGCAACTCGCAGACGCTCTGGGTCGTCCGCGCGACGAAGGCGAGGAGGCCGTCGTGGCGCCGGCGCTCGTTCCGACGGACGAAGAGGACGCGGGCGTGCGGCAGCCGCCGGCGCTCTGCGCCGAGGAACGTCTTCAACTCGTCGCTGAGCGTCGACCCGTCGACGGCGTCGTGCGCCCAGAGCCCGCGGTACTCGAGCAGGATCCAGAGGTCGACACGGCTGGCGGTCGCGCCGAGAGGCTCGGCGTGCGAACGCGACAGGTCGGAGCACAGGGGCCTAGACGGCGCTCTGGACGAGGCAGATCACCTGCCCGCTCGTGACCGCGGCGCCTGGCGCGACGGTCAGCTGCGCGACGGTTCCGGCTCGGTGCGCGACGATCTCGTTCTCCATCTTCATCGCCTCGACGACGCAGAGCACGCGGCCCGGCTCGACCTCGTCGCCGTCGGCCACCTCGACCTTGAGCACCGTGCCCTGCATCGGGCTGACGACTGCGTCCGTCCCCGGTCCGCCCGGGCCGGACGCCGCGCGCTCGCGGCGGCGGCGGGCGAGCTGCGCCCACGGCGGCTCCGGCTCGAGCACCGTCACGTCGTAGCGGCGGCCGCCGACCTCCACGACGCTGGCGCGGGGGACGACGCGGCTGTTCGAGGCTGCGCTCGCGGCCACCGGCTCCCACGTCAGCTCCTGCGCCCGCGCGGCGAGCTCCTCCGACTCGACGAGCCCGTGACAGGTCTCGCCGGCGATGAACGAGGGGTGCGAGAGAAGCGCGCGGTGGAACCCGAGCAGCGTCGGCGGCCCGCCGATCTCGAACTCGTCGAGCGCGCGCAGCATCCGCATCCGCGCGTGCTCCCGGTCGGCGCCGTGCACGATCAGCTTCGCGATCATCGGGTCGTAGAGATCCGTGATCTCGGAGCCGGCGACGACGCCGGAGTCGACCCGGACGCCTGGCCCGGCCGGCTCGCGGTAGGCGGTGATCCGGCCCGGCGCCGGCAGGAACCCGCTGGCTACGTCCTCGGCGTTGATCCGGCACTCGATCGCGTGGCCGCGCAGGCGGACGTCCTCCTGCCGGACGGAGAGCGGCTCGCCGGCCGCGACGCGGACCTGCTCACGCACCAGGTCGATTCCCGTCACCTCCTCGGTAACGGTGTGCTCGACCTGGATGCGCGTGTTCATCTCCATGAAGTAATAGTGGCCGTCGGGGGTGAGCAGGCCCTCGATCGTCCCGGCCGAGCGATACCCGGCGGCGCGCGCCGCGTCGACGGCGATCTGGCCGATCCGCGCGCGCAACTCCTCGCCGACCGCGGGCGAGGGCGTCTCCTCGATCAGCTTCTGGTGGCGGCGCTGGATCGTGCAGTCGCGCTCGCCGAGGTGGATCACGTTGCCGTGGCCGTCCGCGAGCACCTGCACCTCGACGTGCCGCGTGTCCTCCAGATAGCGCTCGACGTAGACACGGCCGTCCGCGAAGTACTTCTCGCCTTCGCGCTGGGCCGACTCGAACGCGCGCTCGGCCTCGTCGGGAGCGGCCACGAGCTTCATCCCCTTGCCGCCGCCGCCGGCCGCCGCCTTGACGATCAGCGGATAGCCGACCTCCTCGCCGATCTCCAGCACCTCGGCGACGGTCTCGACCGGCTTGGTTGAACCGGGGATGATCGGGACGCCGGCGGCGAGCATCGCCGTGCGCGCCTGGGTCTTCGACCCCATCAATTCGATCGCGGCGCTCGGCGGCCCGATCCAGGCAACGCCGGACTCTTCCACCGCTCGTGCGAAGCCGGCGTTCTCGGCCAGGAACCCGTAGCCGGGATGAATGGCCTCCGCGCCGGAGCTCCGCGCGGCGTCGAGGATCCGCTCGCCGGCGAGGTAGCTCTCCGTTGCGGGACCAGGCCCGATCAGGAACGCCTCGTCGGCGGTGCGCACGTGCAGCGCGTCCCGGTCGGCCGCGGAGTAGACGGCCACGGGGACGATCCCGAGCTCGCGCAGCGTCCGGAAGATCCGGATCGCGATCTCGCCGCGGTTCGCCACCAGCACTTTCGAGAACATCGCCACGTATTCTCACGACACCGTGACGCTCCCGGATCAATTGACCGTCGGGCGCGCCGCGTCCGTGCCGTTCGTCGTCCTTCTCTACGCGTGGGAGATACCTCACAACGAAGCGTGGGCGACAGCACTCTTCTGCGTCGCGATGGCGACCGACTGGCTCGACGGCAGGATCGCGCGAAGGCGTGGGGTCACCTCTCAGCTCGGATCGCTGCTCGACCCGATCGCAGACAAGGTGCTCGTCCTGGCGGTGATGGTGATGCTGCTCGAGGACGCCGTCTGGCCCGCGTGGATGGTCGCGGCGATCATCGCGCGGGAGCTGCTGATCTCGGGGCTGCGACTGGCGGCGCTCGAGCGGGGCGTCGTGATCGCCGCGCGCGACCTCGGCAAGGTGAAGACGTGGGCGCAAGCCACCGCGGCCGCCCTCGGAGGCTTCGCGGCGGCGGGTTACTGGGACGACAGAATTGCCTGGTGGGCGCTCCTTCTCGCGCTCATCCTCACCTGGGTCTCCGGCCTCGACTACGCCCGGGCGGCGCCGCGCCTGCTACGCGGCACTGCGGCCTGACGCACTAGGCCGGCTGTTGCTCCCGGCACCACTCGCCGAAGGCGGCCCATGAGCCGAGGTAGCTGGCGAGCTGCGTCAGTCCACGTGCGACCTCGACCTTGATCGAGATCACGCAGACCGGGCAGAAGGGCTCTTCCTCCGAGCGAGCTGGATGATCTCCACAGCGACGACACATAGTGCTGTTGCAACGGGCGACACCGGCGGCTGGTTACGGGTCGAGCGCGATCTCCTCGACGCCTTCGGCAAGTCCCGACTCGGCCCAGCCGCCGGTGGGCTCGCGAGCCGTCTCGGCGAGCGCTGAGAGGATCGCCTCGCGCTCGGAATCCGTCGGCTCGGGCTCGATTGTCGCGGTCACAGGCGGAAGCCTAGCGAACCCTATTTGTTAGTGGGAATCGCGCAATATCACCCCTTCGAGGGATTCTTGCCGGCCGCTGCACAGTCCAGAATCAGCCGGTCTGGCTCCCATGCGGTAGGAGGATAAAAAGCATGT